>NZ_JBNHFL010000016.1:0-116111 GCF_059090205.1 Arthrobacter sp. CMU6 | reverse complement strand
CCACCCCCCCGCTCCTCCTTTGGCCCCACCACAAACACATCTGCCTTCGGCGGGGGCCGGGGGGGGGAGGTCCCGCCGTCGTCCGCTTCCCTTTGGTGCGTCAGGGGTCAGTTGCCAGCGGCCTAATGCCACAGCCCAAGAGCGAACTCCGCGATCACGGTGGAGAGCAGGAACGATGCGGTGATTGCCACCAGGCCCACCGGGATGATCTTCCAGCCGATGTTTTTCAGCAGTGGAATGTCCTTGCCCAGGGACAGGCCGGCGAGCGTCAGCATCACTGTGGCGATCGAGAGGAAGTCCACCGACTTGACGGCACCGTTCAGCGCCGCGGCGCCGAAGAACCAGGGGCTGGAGATGTAGGCGCCGATGGTGGTGATGAAGACAATGGCCGAGATCTTCTTGGTGAGCTTGGCCAGGGCAATGCTGACCAGGACGAGGGCCAGCATGATCGCATACCCGGCGACGATGGTCAGGCTGAATCCCTTGGCCGCGACCGAGGCTGTGCCGATGCCAAGGACGGTGAGGACCGAGAGGGACAGCCACAGCGGCAGGTGCATGGCTGCCGACGCTTCGGCAACGCGTTCGCGGAACCGACGGTTTTCCTCCGCCTGGGCTGCTTCCTTTGCGGAGTCCGCGCCGCCGGGCTCCGTGGCGGGGTTGCCGATCGTGCCGGAGGTGCCGTTCGTGCCGGCAGGGCGGCGCTGCGTGTCCGCATGCTGTGCCGGGGCGCCGGCCGTGACAGCAGCCTCTTCCCGGGTCTGCCTGCGGGTGAGGACCCGGTAGAAACGGTCCGCCAGCGGCAGGGCGAGGTAGATGCCGACGTAGACACCCAGGATGGTGGTAATCAGGTTGGAGATGGCCGCCATGCCCAGAATGGCCTCCTGGTCGCCGGGGTAGGCGGCGATGATGCTGGCGGACGACGCCGCCATCATCGACCCGGACCCCACGCCTGCACCCATGGCCAGCGCCAGGGGGTCGAAGATCTTCCAGTTGGACACGAGGGAGGTCAGCAGCGTGATGTACACGGCGCCGAACAGGGTGCCGAACACGTACATGGCCAAGACGCCGCGGTACTGGTCGGAGTCGGGGCCGTACTTTTCGGAGACCATGGCGAAGGAGGGTTCGCGGTCAAGGGAGAACGTGGCTCCGACCGTCGCCTTCCCCATCCGGAGCAGGACGGCCAGCGGGAGGGCCAGCGCAATGGTGCCCAGCAGGTGGCCCACCTCCTGCAGCAGCAGCGCCGGGCCTGCCTTGAGCAGGGTGGGAAGGCTGGGCCCGATGTTGAACGCCAGCCTGGCCACCAGGAGCAGCACGGCCACACCGACCAGGGCGGCGGCGACCCGCTGCAGGTCCAGCCCCAGCGGCTTGAACTTTTGGACCGAGACCAGCAGGCCGAGGATGAGGCCCCACACCATGGGGAAGATGACGATGGTGCCGATGCCGACGTCGATCTTGGCCTGGCCGATCAGCTGGACCGCCAGTGCAATGACAAACGCCAGTGCGGCGATGGGAAGCGTCAGCCGGGCACCGGCCCTGTCTGTCCGCGCGGGTGTGGTGATGCTCATGATGTGCCTTCCTGTGTGACCGTCTGACGGCGGTAGGCCGCTTTGATCAGGCGTGCCCGTTCGGTGGGGGTTGTGGCCGCGGCGGCGACTGTCCAGGCCAGCGCGGTGGCTGCCTCGAACATCACGGCGTATGCCGCCGGGGAGTCCGCGAGTGCTGCGAAGCTGTGGGAGTGGATCGGCACGTCCGCACCCGGAATGCTGAGCCAGGGGTGCAGGCTCGGGATGACCTGGGAGATGTTTCCCATATCCGTGGAGCCGCCGCTGATGCCGGCCGAGGGCGAGGTGTCCTTTCCAAACACCTCCATGGCCTCAGTCCAGTGGGCTGCCAGGGCGTCGTCCTGGACCAGGGGTTCGTAAAGCGGTTCCGTGTTCTCGATGGCCAGCGTCGTTCCGGTGGCAATGGCGGCCCCTTCAAAGCAGCGGCGGACGCGCTCGAGCAGCGCTTCGTATTCGTTCAGGGTGAACGCCCGGCATTCAAACTCCACCACCGCCCGTTCCGGAATGATATTGGTGACGTGGCCGGCCTCTGCGACGTACATCGCGATGCGGTGGTCGCCCGGGATCTGCTGGCGCAGCAGGCCGACAGCCACCTGGCTCAGCACCGCGGCGTCTGCGGCGTTCACGCCCTGGTGCGGGGCGGCCGCCGCGTGGGCTGCCTGGCCGGTGAACGTCGCCCGGTACCGGCCCACGGCCTGCGCGCTGGTGCCTGCCGGGTTGTAGGTGACCCCGTCCTGGACGGGATGGACCATGAGGGCGAGGCTGACGCCGTTAAACGCGCCGCGTCCGAGCAGCAGCGCCTTGCCGCCGCCATGTTCCTCGGCGGGCGTTCCGATGGCCTTCAGGGTGATGCCCAGCTCGTCGACGAAGGGCCGCAGGGCCAGGGCGGCGGCGACGGAAGCCCCCGCGATCAGGTTGTGCCCGCAGGCGTGTCCGATATCAGGCAGTGCGTCGTATTCCACGCAGAGGGCCACCGTTAGTTCTCCGGTGCCGGCGCTGGCGGTGAAGGCCGTGGGGAGTCCGCCGGTGCCGCGTTCCACGGCGAAGCCGCCCTCGGCCAGCAGGTCGGCTGCCGCCCCGGCCGAGAGCACCTCCTCGAAGGACACCTCCTTGTGGGCGTGGATCCGGTGTGCCATGTCCTGCACCCGCGGTTTCCACTTGCTGACGCCCTCGGCAAGCGCTGTGCGGAGGGCCGGCGTTTCTGTCAGTTCCATATGCACGCTGTCCTAGTAGGAGAGGGATGGGAAGGGGGCGCCCGCTGCACGGGTCGGCACCCAGATGGCCTTGGTCTGCGTGTACTCGTCCAGGACGCCGGGACCGGAGGAGCGCCCGTGGCCGGAATCGCCGAAGCCGCCGAACGGAACCGCAACGTGGATGGTCTTGTAGGAGTTGATCCAGAACGTGCCGGCCTTCACCTGGCGTGCCACGTGGTGCGCGCGGGAAACGTCCGAGGTCCACACTGCGCCCGCCAGGCCGAAGTTGGTGTTGTTGGCCCGGGCAATCGCCTCGGCCTCCGTGTCGAAGGCGTCGGCCCCGACAACGGGCCCGAAGACCTCCGTGGTTTCGAGGCGGTTCTGCGGCGTCACGCCGTCGAGCACGGTGGGCATCACCCAGTGGCCGCCGGCCAGCGCCGACCCGGCAAGAGCGTCCGGAAGCGTGCCGCCCGTGACCCGACGTCCGCCGTCGTTCATTCCTGCCTTGATGAGCGAGGTGACGGTAGCGAACTGCTGCGCTGTGATGATGGGGCCCACCTCGGTGTCCGCGCTCAGCGGGTCGCCGACGCGCAGGCGCGCGGCCTTTTGTGCCACCAGCTCCACGAACGGGGCGTGTACGCTGCGCTCCACGAGGAGCCGCGACCCGGCCACGCAGGACTGCCCGGCACCGGAGAAGATAGCCGCGATGGCGCCGTCGGTGGCCCGTTCCAGGTCCGCGTCCGCGAACACTATGTTGGCGCTCTTGCCGCCGAGTTCCAGCAGCGCGGGAATGCCGGCCTGCGCAGCCGCGACCGCCACCCGGCGTCCGGTGGGGACGGAACCGATGAAGCTGACCTTGCCGACGCGCCGGTCGCCGGTGAGGGCAGCACCCACCGTCTGGCCCAGCCCCGCAGCCACGTTGAAAACGCCGTCCGGCAGACCGGCTTCGTGTGCCAGCTGGGCGAGGCGGATGGTGGAAGCCGGCGTGAACTCGCTCGGCTTGATGATCACGGCGTTGCCTGCGGCCAATGGAGCCGCGGAATTCCAGCCGGCGGTGAACAGCGGCGCGTTCCACGGCGTGATGGCGACGACGACGCCCCAGGGGACGCGTTCGGTGTAAGTGTGCCAGGGGCCGGGAACGGGGATGGTCTGGCCGGTCAGCTTGTCCGCCCAGCCCGCGTAGTAGCCGAACATCTCGGCGACCTTGGCGGCTTCCACCCTGGCATCGCGGATGGGCTTTCCGGTGGTGGCTGACTCGAGGATGGCCAGTTCCTCCGCGTGTGCTTCAACGGTGCGGCTGACATTGCGCAGGATGGCTGCCCTCTCGAACCCGTTCAGTTCGCCCCAGGTTTTCGCCCGGGCGACCGAGCTTTCCAGGATCGCGTTGGCCCCCTCGGTTCCGGGGTCGGCGTAGGTGGCGAACGGTTCGCCCGTGGCCGCGGCGGTGAGAGTGATGCCCTCGCCGCTGCCGGGGACAGTCCTGCCGTCAAGGAATGCGCCGAGCCCGGCGGGGAACACGGCGTCCAGGACGGCCCGGGCGGTGGCCGCTGATGAGGAGGTGGGTGCTGTGGTGGTGCTCAATGTGGTGATCCTCTTTGTTGGGGGATGTTTAGCGGCCGTCAGGCGACGGCGGTGGTGTCGTTTGTGGTGCCGGGGGCGCCGGCGGGGGTGATGGCGGGGGCGACAGTCCGCGCGATCTCGGTGAAATCCGCGCGCGGTCCGAGGACGGCCAGGGCCTGCTGCCATTGGCCGGCGACGGCGGCCAGCAGCGCCGGGTTTTCACCGATCTGCGCGGCGACGTCGACGGCGAGTGCGGCGTCGCGTGCCATGAGTCCCAGCGAAAAACCGGAATCGTGTGTGCCGGAGAGCACCCAGTTGGGATACATGTTCGCGGAGACTTTGCTGCCTCCGGAGGCTTCGCTGATGCTTGCTGCCGCCTTGGCCGGATCGATGCCGTAGGCCTTGGCGACACCCAGCGCCTCGCCCACCGAGACCAGGTTGGCCGCGGCCAGGACGTTGTTGAGGAGCTTGACGACGTTGCCGCTGCCGGGTCCGCCGATGTGGTTGTACTTGCCGCCGGTGAGTGCCAGCAGGACAGGTTCGGCGGCGGCCAGGGCCGCATCGGTTGCGCCGACGAAGGCGCTCAATGTTCCGGTTGATGCGCCGTCGCGGCCGCCGGAGACGGGGGCATCGACGAATGCTGCGCCCTGCGCTTCGCCGAGTTGGGCCATCTGCTTGCTCGTTGCCGGTTCGGAGGTGGTGGTGTCGATGATTGCGACGGTTCCCGGTGACGCCAGCAGTTGCGGCACCGTGGACTCGACGACGCTGGCCGCGGGCAGCGAGAGCACCGCGTAGGGGGTGCCGGCGAGATCTTCGACGCTGGCGGTGGTGGCGATGCCGGCGTGGGACGCGGCGGTCCGTGCTGCCTCAGAGGGGTCGAAGCCGGTGACCTCCCAGCCGGCATTGTGGAGCGTGGCTGCCATCGCCCCGCCCATGGAGCCGAGGCCGATGACGGCGATGCGGCGTTCGGTGCTGGTGTTCATGAATGTTCTCCTAGACGAAGGTATGGAGGTGCAGTGGGGGAGCTGCAGGTCAGTCGAGGTAGATGTCGAGGTCTTTCCACAGCTGCTGGGTGCGGCGGATGGCTGCACGGCTGCGCTCGGGATGCGCGGCCTCCATCCCCGCGAGCAGGCCGTAGACGAGCGAGTTTGCGGCGGTGACGGACTGGAAGAAGGAGATGCCCTCCGAGGCCCCCACCAGGAGATGGTCGGCGACGGCTGCCAGGCGGCCACCGCGCATATCGCTGATGGCGATGACCTTGGCGCCCGCCTGTTTCGCGGCTTCGGCGGTGACGATGATCTGCCGCATCGAACGCCACATGTTGATGACCACCAGGACATCCCCCGGCCCCAGGGCGTTGGCGCTGGAGGCGAGGTGGACCGCGCCGCGGTTCTCGAGAGTGATGGGGTATCCCATGGTGGAGCCCAGATGGGCCATCACGCTGGCGGGGCCGGCGAAGGAACCCAGCCCCAGGACGATGATGGACTTGGCCGCCGCCATGGTGGCGATGGCCGCCTCGGCGTCGTCGGCCGTGTTGGAGTCCAGGGTCAGGCGCAGGTTCTCGATGTCGTGGCTGAGCGCGTCATGCAGGGGACTGCGGTGTTCCCCGTGCTCGGTCAGGGTGTCCTCGCTGGAGATCGTCACCAGGTAGCGGGACCGCAGTTCCCGCTGAAGGTCCGGCCAGCCCCGGTACCCCAGGTGCTGGGCCGCGCGGACCACAGTCGAATTGTTGACGTCGGCCCGCTGGGCGATCTCCGCAATATCTGCATAGGAGGAAAGCTGCGGGTTGCGCGCAATAACATCCACCACCCGGCTCTGGGCCTTGGACAGCGGAACGTCCGGAAGCGCATCGCCGAGCCATGCGAGGGAGGGAGTGGCCGCGCCGGTTCCTGTGCTGGCTTCCAGTCCCGCGGTGTTGGCGTTCAAGTCAGGCCTCTTTCTTTGGACAGGATGTGCAGTGTGCGGGATCTATCACCCGGATCGGACTGCAAGGCTGATTGCATTAAATGTACTCTGCAATTTCGTTTGCGAAAAGAGTTTCTTGCGCTGTGACCGGTGGATCCGCTCCGAGCGTCCATTGCAGCGGGGGCCGGTCCGCGCCACCATGGGGGTATGAGCACCGAGATTCCGGGCACAGGGGAGCTGAACCTGCCCCAGGCGTTCCTTCTTCTGGCCACGAATGACAAGGACGGCGAGCCGGAGGTGCCGCAGAGCGTGCTCAGGGCTGCGCTGTCCGGCGCAATCCTGGCCGAGCTGGACCTGCTGGGCGCAATCCAGCTGCAAGGGAAATACGTCAGGGCTACCGGAGCCCCTCCGCAGTCTGACTTCCTCCACCAGTGGGAGCTGATCCACGACAAGTCGCGGCCGCACGGTCCGCGGCGGTGGGTTGTCATGCTGGAAAGCCGCGCCGAACTGCGCCGTGTCTATGAGGGGATGGCTGCTCTCGGCGTCGTGACCCATGTGGGAGAAAAGCATCTTGGCGTCTTCACCACCACGCGCTACCCGGAGAAGGACCATGCTCCGAAGGCGGCACTCCTGGCGAGGATCGAAAGCATACTCAACGGATCGCCGTCGGATCCCAGAACTGCCGCGCTGATCGGCCTGCTGCACGCGGCGGGGCTGATGGACAAGCTTTTCCCGGGGGCGGGGCCCGCCCGGATCCGGGAATTGGCCGGAGACCATTGGCCCTCCCGTGCGGTGCGGGATGAGCTTCGCATGATCCGGCTCGCGGAGGCGGAAGCTGCCACGTAGTGGGCCACTCTCTTGCAGGAAACGCAGGCTGCTGATTTACTGCGAGCACGGTTCCCTAAGCAAACGGGTCCGGGTGCCTAGCGCGCTGCCATCGGGGGACCACCTGTCGGAGGGGTTATGGCTGGGGAACATCGCGACGATTTAGTGATGCAGTCGCTGCTGCTGGACGAGATCGGCCAGTCGGTCATCGGCATGGATGGCGACTGGCGCATCACGTACTGGAACCGCGCGTCGGAGCGGCTGTACGGGCTGGCCGCGGATAAAGCGCTGGGGCTGAAGATCACGGACCTGGGCCTCATCGGCGGTGCCGTAGGGCGGGGCGGAGGCGCCACCGACAGGGAAATCGCGAACAGGGTGGCCCGCGGCGGTGACTGGGCCGGTGAACTGTGGACCCGCCACAGCACGGGCCGCGAATTTCCGGTCCACGCGACAGTCAGCCGGATCAGGGGGCGGCACACCGTACCCGTGGCCGTCGTGGCTATTTCGAAAGACATCACGGACCGCAAGCACACCGAGGCCATCCTGCGCAGGCTCTCCGCCATGGTCGAATCCTCCGGCGATGCCATCATCGGCGCTGACCTCACCGGGAAGATCACCAGCTGGAATGCGGGGGCGGCGAGAATGCTCGGCTGGAGCTCCTGGGAGGCTGTGGGACGCAGCCACGGGCTGGTGACCGCCGACGACGGCGCCTACTTCGGCACGGAGGTCACCACCCGTTCGGGGGACGGGGCGTTCGTCACCGGTGTGGAGGCGCGGTGGCGCTGCAAGGACGGGTCGGTGATCGACGTCGAACTGACCGTATCCCCCGTCTACGACCAGGACGGCATCCGCGTGGGGGCATCCGCCATCGCCAGGGACATCACGGAGATCCAGCGCCTGAAAGCCGCGGCCGATGCCGAACGTGAGCGGCTGCTGGCTGCCCAGGAGATGGCCCACGTAGGAAGCGTCGAACACACGGTGGCCACCGGGGAGACGTGGCATTCGGAGGAATTCGACCGGATCCTCGGAATGCCCGCGGACGGGCCAAAGGACAGGGAAGCCATCCTGGCGCGGACGCACCCCGAGGACCGGAACCGTGTCCGCGAAGTGTGGAAGAGCCTGGACCACGGACTTGGCTTCGCCGACTTCGAGTACCGGATCATCCGGCCCACCGGCGAACAGCGGTGGCTGCACTCGCGGATCAGGAGCATGAAGAGCGTCGACGGCAAACCGATCCGGTTCCTGGACACGGTCCTGGACATCACGGACCGGAAGAACGCTGAACAGATCCTGGAGTGGCAGGCGCGCCACGATGCCCTGACCGGCCTGCCGAACCGGTACATGGTCACCGAGGTACTGCAGGGTTTCCTGAACCGGGCCGCCCGGCCCGTGGTGATGTTCGTCGACGTCGACCGGTTCAAACTGATCAACGACGGCATCGGCCACAGCGCCGGCGACACCATTCTGGTGCTGCTGGGTGAACGGCTGAAGGCCGCCGTCCGCTCTGGCGACACGGTGGGCCGGTTCGGCGGCGACGAATTCGTGGTGATCTGCGAGAACCTGCAGATGGGCGGGGCCCAGGCCCTGGCCGAAAGGATCCGGGATGCGACCCGGCAGCCGTTCGACGTCGACGGCCGGCAGATCTACCTCAACGTCAGCGTGGGGATCGCGCTGGCGGACGGGGAAGATACCGCAGAATCGATGCTGCAGGGGGCCGACGCCGCCATGTACCGGGCCAAATCCGCCGGCGGGGATTCGTCCGCGATTTACGACGTGCGCATGACCGGACGTGCCACCGGGCGCCTGGACCTCGAGTCCGATCTCCGGCTGGCCTTGGAACGCGATGAGCTGTCGCTGAACTACCAGCCAATCATCGACGTTTCCACCGAAGGCTCCGTCGGCTTCGAGGCGCTGCTGCGCTGGCACCATCACGAGCACGGCCCGATCATGCCCGATGCCTTCATCCCCATTGCCGAGGAGACGGGCCTGATCCTGCCGATCGGTGCCTGGGTGCTCCGCGAAGCGCTGCGCCAGGTGCAGCAGTGGCGCACGCAGGTTCCGGGGGCGGAGAACTTCACGGCGGCAGTGAACATTTCCGGCCGCCAGCTCGTGGCCGACGACTTTCCCGACATCGTGGAGGCGGCCATCCGCGACACCGGCATCGACCCGGCCGCCGTCCACCTGGAAATCACCGAAACCGTCCTCATGGACCAGCCGGACCTGCCCAAGGAAACCCTGCAGCGGCTGGCCCGCCTGGGCGTGGGCCTGTCCATCGACGACTTCGGCACCGGATACTCCTCGCTGAGCTACCTCAAGTGGCTCTCGGCCCGCACACTCAAAATCGACCGCACCTTCGTCGAGGAGCTGGGCACCGACCCGCACGGGGCCACCATCATCGAACTGGTCCTCGGCATGGCAGAGAGCCTGCGGCTGGATGTAGTGGCCGAAGGCGTGGAGACGGCCGTCCAGCTGAGCGAACTCCGCCGGCTGGGTGTGCGCCTCGCGCAGGGGTACCTGTGGAGCAAGCCGCTGCCCGCCGAGCGAATCCCGGCCTGGCTGCAGTCCCACCCGGCCAGGCTCCCCGCCGCGATTTCCGCCGCCCAGGCTGCCGCCGTGGGGATGTCCGCGGAGGAGCCGTTGCCACGCGTCGGCTGACGCTAGGTTTCTGCTCCGAGTTTTTGTCCGGATGTTGGCCGCTTAACGCCCGGAAGTCGCGACAAATGGACAAAAACTCCAATGGCGGGGCGCGGTTACAGGTGCGCGGCGAGGTGCTCACCTACTGCGAAGGCCCGGGTGATGGCCGAGCCCAGGGTTGCACCGCCGCCGGGGTAATTATTGCGGAAAACCCCGGCTGAGACGTTGCCCGCCGCGTAAAGTCCGGGGATCGGCTGCCGGTGCCTGTCCAGGACGCGGCCGTCGAAATCGGTATCCAGACCGCCCGAGGTTCCCAGCACGCCGGCGGAAATCCGGACCGCGTAAAACGGAGCCGAGCGGAGCGGCGCTAAGCACGGGTTGGGGGTGTTGGCGGCATCGCCGAGGAAGCGGTCCTGGGGCGTGGCGCCGCGGTGGAACTCCGTGTCCACTCCCTCCGAAGCGTCCTCGTTGAACCTTGCCACCGTGGCAGCCAGCCCGACGGGATCGATGCCCACCTTCCCGGCCAGTTCCTCCAGCGAGGCCGCCGCCGTCATCCAGTCAGCCGGAACGCCCGCGGCGGCACCTGCCACCGGGTACTTCGACAGGTATGCCGCATCGAACACGAGCCAGGCCGGGTTGTTCTGCTTGCGGCCGGTCAGCGGGTCAATGGAGGCGAAGACGCGGCAGGCGTCGTGGTAGTTCAGCGCCTCATTCACGAAGCGCTTCCCTGCCGCGTTCACGGTGATCGAGCCGGGAAGGGTCATTTCCACGTTTCCCATTCGGCCAGACCGCACGCCGTCGTACTCGTGCGCGGCCTCGGAGATCACTGGCACTCCCCAAATGGCGGTCATGTCCGCCACCGCGGCGCCGGCCTTCAGCCCCAGCTCCAGGCCGTCGCCCTCGTTGGACGGTGCGCTGATGGGGGTCACCGGAAACGGCAGGAACGCCTGGCGGAGCCGGGGGTTCCACTCGAAACCGCCGGAAGCGAGCACGACGGCGGCGGCAGACACGGCCCTTCCGGCTGCGGCGCCGCCGAGGGTCACCGCCCACTTGTCCCCATCGCGGGCCAGGTCCCCGACCGGCGCGGAGACCGCAATCTCCACGCCGCGGTCCAGTGCGCTCGCCAGGAGCGACCCCACCAGGGCGCCGCCCATAGTCCGCACGCCCGTGGCGGCACGCCGGGCCAGGAGCTCCGGATCCGCCGCCCGGCCGTTGAGCCGGTCGCGCTCCGTCATGGTCAGCAGCGGAAAATACGACGACGGCCGGATCGCCTCCGCGAGGCCCGGGTACCCCGACGGGTCGAAGGCATCGTTGTCCAGTCCGCGTCCGCCGTCGGCCGCACCCTGCCATTCCATGTGGTAGTCCGGGCGGGCGATCGGCGTCAGCGAAAGCCGGGTTTCGGCGTCGAGATATGCGACGGCGCGCGGAGCCGTGCTGACGTACCACTCCACCTCCGCGCGGGTTAGCACGTGCCCGGCGGCCGCCGTGAGGTAGGCGACGCCGTCCTCGTGGCTGTCCCGGTAACCGGCCTGCCGGGCGAGGTGGTTGTTTGGTGCCCACATCACGCCGCCGCCGGCGGCCGTGGTGCCGCCGAGCAGCGGGGCCTTCTCGGCCACCAGCACCCTCAGCCCGGCGTTAGCCGCCCGGATCGCGGCGACCAGGCCGGCCGCGCCGCTGCCCGCGACCACCACGTCGTAGGCGCCCGAGATGTTCCCGGCGGGGGTGAGCAGCGGGCCTTCCGCTGCGCTGCTCACGCCGCCGCTCACGCCCGCACTCCCGTGAGCGCGTCAGTTCCCGCCTCGTGGGCGGCGTGCGAGGCAAGCATGTCCACCACGATTTTGCCCACCGGTTCGGTGCGGCTGCGCATCAGTTCGAAGGCCTGCTGCAGGTCCCCGAAGCCAAAACGGTGCGTCATCAGGGCCCGGGCCTGGTTCCGGTGGTTGGCCAGCAGTTCCAGCCCGGCCGGGATGAGGTTCAGGCTATTCCGGCTGCCCAGCAGGTCGATCTCCTTGAAGGGGACGGCATTCATGGGGACGGACGCGGTCCGCGCCGAGATCCCCACCTGCACGATCCGTCCGGCGCTCGCCACCAGGCGGATGGCGGTCTCCAGGGAGGACGGAACACCCGTAGCCTCAATGACCAGCTCCGGCCCGGACGTGTCCGTCAGCAAATCCAGACGTACGCCCTGGTCAGCGCCCGGGAAGTCCAAACGGGGATCCACCAGCAGGGTGTCCACGGCCCCGAACACGGAAGCCAGCGCCAGCCGGTCCGGCTGGGTGTCGGCGCAGACGACGTTCACGCCCAGATCCGTCAGGTACAACGTGGCGAGCAGCCCGATCGGGCCGCTGCCCAGCACCAGGGCCGTTTCCCCCGCGGCCGGCCGGCCCCGGTTCACCGCCTGGATGGCGATGGACGCGGGCTCGGCCATGGCGGCGAGATCCAGGTCGAGGCCGTCCGGCACGGGGCACAGTTTCTCCACCGGCACTCTGACAAGTTCCACGAGTGCGCCGTCCGAGTAACAGCCGATGCAGCCGATGTTCTCGCAGACGTTGAACCTGCCCAGCCGGCAGGGGCGGCACTGCCCGCAGTAGAGCATCGGACTGACGGCAACGCGGTCACCGGCGAGGATGCCTGCGTCGTTGGTTCCCACGGACTCCACGACGCCGGCGAATTCATGGCCCTGGATGACGGGCAGCCCGGCCGGATAGTCGTCCTCCCAGATGTGCAGGTCGGTGCCGCAGAGGGTGACGTTGTGGACGCGGACCAGGGCGTAGCCGGGCTCGAGGGCCGGCGCCGGAACGTCCTCGTACCGAATGGTCTCTTTGGCGACGGTGCGCGCGATCAGCATGGCGTGCCCCTAATTCCGCGCGGCGCCGGCGGCTGCGTCGGCACCAAAGAAAATGTTCCACTGCCGGATGCTGCGGTGCTCCACAAGGCCGTTGAGGTAGAACGGGTCCCGGTCCATCAGCGCCTCGGCGTCGGCCTTCGAGTCAGCCTCGATGATCAGCAGCGCGCCCGGATCCTCCTCCGGCCCGAAAGGACCGCTCTTCACCAGCGTGCCGGCGTCGAACTGCTCCTGCAGGAATTCGACGTGACGGGGGCGGTGTTCGTCCCGGCCGGCGGACGAGTTGGCGGCGTAGGCGTAGGTGACGGCGAAAGTTCCCATGGGGTGTGTCCTCATCGTTGAGCGGGTGGATGTTCACTCCATCGTGGCCACCGGGATTGTGCCGCGTCCAACACTTATTTGGTCAATGAGTATGTGCGGAAAACACATAATGTACGACGGCGGGAGGCCGGGTTGGGTGCCTCGGCCGGCCTGGGTGCCAGGCAGTGGAGACCGGCTCAGCCGGACGGCGTCGGGAGGACTTCCTCGGCGACGGCCAGGGCGAGTGCCAAGGCGGGGGACATGCCGGCCGGGTTCCAAGCGAGGCCTGATTCCAGCAGCGGCGCGGTGCCGGTCAGCGGGATGAACACGGTTCCGCCCGGCATGATGCTCGCGACGGAGGAGGGCATGAGGCTCACCCCGACGCCGCCGGCGACGAGCGAGAGCGCGGTGTACGGATCCGTGACTTCCTGTGCCACCCTCGGCCTGAACCCGGCGGCCGCGCAGGCGGCGAAGATGGCCTCGCGGAGAGTGGATCCCTGCGCCGCGCGCATGGTGACAAAACCGTCGTCGGACAGTTCGGCGAGCCCGATCGCCGGCCTTTCGGCCAAAGGGTGGTCCACCGGCACGGTGGCGCCCAGCTGTTCGAGGGCGATGGTGCGGGTGGCCAGTGCGCCTGCATCGAGCGGCAGCCCCACGAACGCGAGGTCCAGCGAACCGTTGCGGAGCTGCTGCAGGGCGTCCTGGGTCAGCAGGCCTCCGGTGAGGGTCAGGTCCAGGGACGGGTAGCGGTGCCGGAGCGCCCGGGTCAGCGGGGGAAGGGTCCGGTGGTTCAGCGCCCCCGAAAAGCCGATGCTGAGCCGGCCGTAGAACGTGCCCGGTTCGGTGACGGCGGAGCGGCGGGCGAGGTCAAGCTCGTCGATGATCCGGCGGGCGTGGGGGAGAAAGGCGACACCCGCCGTCGTCAGGGCGACCGAGCGGGTGCTGCGCTCAAACAGATCCGAGCCGAGTTCCTTCTCGAGCTTCCTGATGGTCTGGCTCAACGGCGACTGGGCCATGCGGAGGCGCTGGGCTGCCCGGCCGAAGTGAAGTTCCTCGGCCACGGCGAGGAAAGCCTCGATCTGCCGAAGCTCCATCCAGTTCCCCCTCTGCTCCCTAAGCGGCAGATGGTGCCCTCAGCAATTTGAGGGCACCATCTGTTCGTACTTTCGCACGGAGTTTTTGTCCAGCTAATGGCCGCTAAAGGGCCTCCAAGTGGCGTTACGTGGACGAAAACTCCAGTCCCGGGCGGCTAGCGGACGGGGTTGCCCAGCTGCCGCAGCGGGGTCTTGTGGGTTTCGCGGGCCCAGTATGCGCCGGCCACCGCCAGCAGGGACGACGCCGCGACGATCCAGGCGGCAGGGCCCCAGTTGGCCTTGTCAGCGCCGACCAGCGCGGTGCCCAGCAGGGGAGTGAAGCCTGCGCAGAGGATGCCGACCTGCAGGCCGATGGCCATGCCCGAGTAGCGGACCTTCACGTTGAACAGCTCAGAGAACCACGCCGGGTAGATGGCGTTGGACATCGAGTAGGTGCCCGCGGTGATAAGGGTGCTGGTGAGGAAGATCATCGGGATGTTGCCGGTGGAGATGACGGAGAAGTAGACGAAGATCATCAGCCCGGATCCCAGCACGCCGGTGATGAACACCGGGCGCCGGCCGAAACGGTCGGAGAGCCGGGCCATCAGCGGCTGGCTGAACACGGCGATGATGTTGCCCAGGATGCTTACCCACAGCATGGTGGAGGCCGGGACGCCGACGGAGACGGCGTAGGCGAGGCCGAAGGACTGCATGAACGTGTTGGTGACGGTTTCGAAGGACATCAGCGCCACCTGGAAGAACTGCGCCGGGTGCGTCTTGAACATCTTGGCGAAGGGGAGCTTCACGAGTTCCCCATGGTCGTGCTTTTCCTCGAAGACCTCGGGCTCCTCGAGGGAGCGCCGGACCAGGTACGCGACCACCAGCACCACGAGGGACAGCCAGAACGGGATGCGCCAGCCCCAGGCGAGGCGGTCCGCCTCGCTCATGGCGGCCACAGGGAGGAAGGCCAGGGAGGCAAGAACGATGCCCGCGGAGATGCCGCTCATGGCGAAGCTGGCGAAGAAGCCGCGGCGGCCTTCCGGTGCCTCCTCGGTGGACAGGGCGGAGGCGCCAGCGGTTTCCGCGCCGGCGGAGAGGCCCTGCATGAGGCGCAGGAGCACCAGCAGGGCGGGCGCCCAGTAGCCGGCGGCGTTGAAGTCCGGGAGCACGCCGATTAGGAACGTGGCCGATCCCATGAGCACCAGGGTCAGGACGAGGGTGTTCTTGCGGCCGATCTTGTCCCCAAGGTGGCCGAAGACGACGGCGCCGAAGGGGCGGGCCACGTAGGCCACTCCGAAGGTGGCAAACGAGGCGATGAGGGCGACCGTGGCATCGCCTGCCGGGAAGAAGATCTTGGAGAAGACCAGCGACGCCGCGGTGGCGTAGATGAAGAAGTCGTAGTACTCCAGCGCGCCGCCAAGGAAGGCGGCGAGGGCGGCCTTCTTGGCGCGCTTGAGCTGGTACTGCTTCGCCTCAGCGGTCTGGGTAGGGGCGAGATCGGTCATTGCAGGGGTCCTTCCGCACTGAAAGACGGGGTCCGAATTGGTAATTGTGCGTATCGCGAACAGGCGTGCGATATGCGACTAGAAAAAAGTCTAGCGCACAGTGAAGTGACTCACAATCCGCATTTGGTGGGCCCGCTCCCGGCGGGGCGGCGGCCCGTATTCTTGATAGGTCAGGAACAGCGCGCAGCTTGAGGTGCAGGAGCCCATGGACGAACAGCCGGCCTACTTTGTGAAATCGGTCGAAAAGGCGTTCGACGTGCTCCGCGCCTTCACTCCGGGCACTCCCCGGCTGACCGTGTCCCAGGTGGCCGCGGCTGCGGACACGACCCGGGCTTCCGCCCGGCGGTTCCTGCTCACCCTGGCCGACCTCGGCTACCTGCGGGCGGACGGGGCGCACTTCGAGCTGACAGCGCGCTCGCTGGACATCGGCCGGTCCTTCCTGGCCAACCTCGAGCTTCCGGCCATCGCCGACCGGCATCTGAAGGCCCTCGCCGCGGAGCTGAACGAAACCACCTCCCTCTGCATCCTCGACGGCGCCGACGTCGTGTACGTCGCCTGCGTGCCCTCGCCCCGGCTCCTCAGCGTCACCATTACCGTGGGCACCAGGTTCCCGGCCTGGGCCACCTCCATGGGGCGCGTGCTGCTTGGGGCCCTGACCGAGACGGATCTGCAGGCCTACTTCGAGACCGTCCGGCTGCAGAAGCTGACAGAGCACTCCGTTGCAAGCCTGGACCAGCTGCGGGCGGAAATCGACCGGGCCAGGTCCAGGGGCTGGGCCATGGTGTCGCAGGAACTGGAAGAGGGGCTGCGCGGCGTGGCCGTACCGGTGTGCCGCGGCCACGACGTGGTGGCGGCCGTCAACGTCTCCCTGCAGACCCACCGTTCCCCTGCCGAGGACATTGAAAAGTCCGTGGTGCCGCGCCTGCAGGAGGCCGCCCGGCAGATCGGCCTGGACTACGGCGGGGACGCGTCCGGGCTGCGGCGGGCCTGATGGCCAACTCGCCCTCCGGCGAATCCGTCATCCAGCGTGTGGTGAAGATCCTGGATGCCTTTTCGAAAGGCAGGCCGCGGATGTCGCTGAGTGAACTGGTCCGCGCCACGGGCATGTCCAGCAGCACCGCGCACCGGTTGGCCAACGACCTGGTGGACAGCGGGCTGCTGAACCGCAGCGAAGCGGGCGACTACGGCGTCGGCATGAAGATGTGGGAACTGGCGTCCCGCAGCAATCCACTGGAGGAATTCCGACGCCGGGGCCTTCCGTTCCTGGAGGGCGTCCACGCCGCCGTCCGGGAACAGGTGTCGCTCTCCATTCCCGACGTCGGTTCCGGCACCGTGCTGTACCTGGAGCAGCTGGACCGGCATGGCACCGCCACCAATCTTGCCGCGGTGGCCGGCCGGCTCCTGATCCACAACACTTCGTCCGGCATGGCCATGATGGCGCACATGCCGCGCGACGTGCAGGAGCGGTTCCTGGCCGGGCCGCTGGAGAAAACCACGACGGCCACGGAGACGGACCCCGCGCGCCTGCGCGCCCAGCTCGCCCTGATCCGGGAACGCGGCTACGTCCGGATGGCGGGCGTCCTGGTGGAAGAAAACACCGCCTACGCCGTCCCCGTCTTTGGTGAGGGCAACAGCGTGATCGGGGCCATCGCCGTCGTAATTCCGACGGCGGACGAGGACCCTAAGGTGGTTCTTCCCGTTTTGGTGGCCGCGGGGCGTGGCCTCTCCCGGACCATGGGCGCGGAGCGCCGGCCTTACGGCACGCGGCCCTGGCTGCAGGGCGCCTGACGCCGGCCTTACGGCACGCGGCCCTGGCTGCAGGGCGCCTGACGCCGGCCTTCCGGGCCCTTTTCCACCCGGCTCCCGGGACAGCAACGTCCCGTTGAATGGGAAATTTCACCGCGGCGCTTTTCCCTGCTCCTAGTGTTTTCCTCCAGAGCGGCAGCCACCGGACACGGTGCACGCCCACCACTTTTGGCCCCACCAACTTCGGTGCCGGCCACCCTGGAAACTCAATGAGGAGAACCTATGGGACACGTCCAGCCCCCAACCCCCGCTGCGGAGACCGCCGTCCTGGAACGCACGGACAGCCACCCGGCGAAGACCCCGCGGAAAGCCGCGCTGGCTTCCTTCCTGGGATCCACGCTGGAGTACTACGACTTCTTCATCTACGGCACGGCAGCAGCACTCGTGTTTCCGAAGATCTTCTTCCCCGGCGGAGACCCGGTGGTTGCCCTGCTCGGGGCGATGGCCACGTTCGGCGTCGGCTACCTGGCTCGGCCGCTGGGCGGCGTCATCATGAGCCACTTCGGCGACAAGATCGGCCGCAAGCAGGCGCTGATGATCACGCTGGTGATCATGGGTGTAGCTTCCCTCGGCATCGGCTTCCTGCCCACCTATGACCAGATCGGCTACTGGGCCACGGCACTCCTGCTGGCGGGCCGGCTGGCGCAGGGATTCTCGGCCGGCGCCGAGGCCGCGGGCGCCTCAACCCTGACCATGGAACACTCCCCGGAGGGACGGCGCGGCTTCTTCACCAGCTTCGTCATGACCGGCTACGCGTCCGGCATGGTCCTCTCCACGGTGGTGTTCATCCCGCTCGCCGCCCTCCCGGAGGAGCAGCTGCTGGGCTGGGGCTGGCGCGTCCCGTTCTGGCTGTCTGCCGTGGTGCTCCTGGTCGCCTACTGGATCCGCACCCGGCTTGAGGAGCCGCCCGTGTTCGAAGAGACCGTGGAGGCGAAGAAGCCCAAGGGCATTCCGGCGGCCGAGGTGCTGAAAACCCAGTGGCGCGACGTCCTGCGCGTGGCCCTGGTGATGCTGTTCTCCGTCATGCAGACCACCTTCACCGTGTACGCGCTGGCCTACGCCACCGGCAAGGGCATCGGCCTGGACCGGACCCTGATGCTCACGGTCAACGCACTCACCATCGGCCTGTCCATGTTCACCATCCCGCTGGCCGGCATCATCTCGGACCGCATCGGCCGCAAGAAGGTGCTCCTGGTGGGTTCCCTCGGTTGCGCCGTCACCTCATTCGGCTACTTCTGGGCCATTAGCGAGCACAACATCGCCCTGATCTTCGTCTTCGGGTTCCTGAACATGTCCGTCTTCTACTCCTGCTGGAACGGCGTCTGGACGGTCTTCTTCCCCGAGATGTTCCCGGCACCGGTCCGCTACTCCGGGATGGCCATCGGCAGCCAGGTGGGCCTCATCCTCACCGGCTTCGCCCCCGCCATCGCCACCGTCCTGGCCCAGCCGGGCCCCGGCGGCTGGATCCCGGTGGCGCTCTTCACCGTGGCCTGCCTGGCAGTCTCCGCCATCGCCATCGCCACCGCCCACGAAACCCACAAGACTCCTCTCGAGGACCTTGGCCTGCCGCGCCAGCGCCGGATGTCCGCCTGACCCGCCCCCACCCGTCCCCGTCCCCGCCCGTCCTGCCCCGCGAAGAATGAAAGTTGGAACCATGACTCCGTCAGCAACCGCCCCCCGAACCTACCGAGCCGGAATCGTGGGCTGCGGCGCCATCTCCCGCAACCACCTCGAGGCCTTCGGCGCCCTGGACAACGTCCAGGTGGTGGGGGTGTGCGACATCGACCTGGAGCGGTCACGTGCCACCGCGCGGGCTTGGAATGTGCCGAATGCGGTGGACACCGTGGAGGAGATCCTGGCGCTGGGCGTGGACATCGTCTCGGTCTGCACGCCCCACCCCACCCATGAGGAGGTGGTGCTCAAGGCCGCGGCAGCCGGGGTGCACGTGCTGTGCGAAAAACCGATCGCCACCCGGATCGACTCGGCTGAGCGGATGGTGGCGGCATGCGAGGAGGCCGGCGTTCAGTTCGGGGCACTGTTCCAGCGCCGTTTCTGGCCGGCCGCACAGCGGATCCGCTCCGCCATCGACGACGGAACGCTGGGCCGCCCGCTCATTGCCCAGTGTTCGGTGATGCTGCACCGCGCGCCGGAATACTACAACCGGGACGCGTGGCGCGGCACCTGGCAGAACGACGGCGGTGGCGTGCTCATGACGCAGGCTATCCACCAGATCGACCTGCTGCAGTGGTACCTGGGCGACGTGGCAGAGGTCTACGGGAAGGTCAACACCTACCGCCACGGCGGCTACATCGACGTGGAGGACTCTGCCACGGCCGTCATCACCTTCACCTCCGGTGCCATGGCAACTCTGGAAGCTTCGACGGCGGTGTCCCCCAACCTGGGCATCCAGCTCCGGATCACCGGCGAAACGGGGGCTTCAGCTTCGCTGACCGAGTTCCCCGAAGGCAGCGACGGCCGGCTGGACCTGTGGGCCGTGGGGGAGAAGATCACCGTGGAGCCCGTCCACCCCGAGGGCGTGGAGCCCAACATTGACCTGTCCACCATCAACGGCCAGCTGATTCCGCACCACACCAGCCAGGTCCGCGATTTCGTGCAGGCCCTGGACGCCGGCACCGAGCCCGCCATCACCGGCAAGGACGCCCTCAAATCGCTGCGGATCCTGCTCGCGGTCTACGAATCCGCCCGCACCGGGCGCCCCGTCCGTTTCGCTGACAGCGAGGTTCCCGCCGGCGTCGAAGTTCCGGCGGACGTCGAAGCCCGCGTTCGAGCGGAAGCGGCGGGCTGACCCATGACCGAGCACAGCACCCGTTACGCTTCCCGCCCGCTAACCCTGGGCCGGAACGGCCGAACCCCGCGGACCCTCCGCAACCGGCTCGCCTCCGCACCGATGGAACGCAACTACGGCACGGTGGACGGGCACATCACCGAGCAGTACATCGACTATCTCGTCACCCGGGCCAGAGCCGGCCTGGGGCTGGTCACCACCGAAGCCACCTACGTGCGGGCCGACGGCAAGGGCCGCACACACCAGCTGGGCCTGCACACCGACGCCATGATTCCCGGGCTGCGCAGGCTCACCGACGCGCTGCACGCGGAAGGTGCGCTGGCCGCCGTCGAACTTAACCACGGCGGCCGGACCGCCCAAACTGCGGTGTCCGGGCACAAGAACGTGGCGCCCTCGCCGGTGCCGTGTGCGGTGGCCGGCGGGGAGGTTCCGCGGGAACTGACCGCCGCGGAATGCCATGACCTGGTGGAGTCCTACGCCGCGGCGGCCCGCCGGGCCGTGGCAGCCGGCTTTGACGTAATCAACATCCATGGCGCCCACGGCTACCTGATTCACCAGTTCATGTCCCCCACCTCCAACCACCGGACGGACGAGTTCGCCGCGCCGGAGCACTTCCTGAACCTGGTCATCGACGCCGTCCGCGATGCTGCGCCCGATGCCATTGTGGGGGTCCGGGTGTCTGTCATCGAGGGGCCGGCGGAGGGCATCAGCGCCGCAGACCAGGTGGCGATCATGGCCAAGGCGCATCTGGACCAGCTTGACTTCCTCGACCTGTCCGCCGGCAGCTATGACGCCGGCGAATGGATCGTGCAGCCCGGGGAGTGGAAGCCGGGCCTGCTCCGCGACCATGCCGCGGCGTACCGGCAGTTCGGGCTCCCGCTCGGCATGGCCGGCAGGCTGAACTCGCCGGCCGTCATCGAGGAGGTCCTCGGCGCCGGCGTCTGCGACTTCGTCAGCCTGGCCCGCGCCATCCACGCGGACCCCGCCTTTGTGGGCGGCGTGCTCCGGGGCGAGGCGTACCGCCCGTGCATCGCGTGCAACGTCTGCATCGACACCCTCGGGCAGGGGCAGGTCACGTGCACCGTCAACCCCGCCGTGGGGCGCTCGCGGGTACCCGTTCCGACGCCGGCCGTGCGGCCGGGTGCCCGGGTGGCCGTGGTGGGCGCCGGGCCCGCGGGCCTCACCGCCGCCCGGGAACTAGCCCTGGCAGGTGCGCAGGTCACCGTGCTCGACGACGGCGCCCGGCTTGGCGGGCAGTTTGCCCTTGCGGAACAGATGAAGTCCACCCCGGACTTCCACCGGTTCACGGACTGGTCCGCGGCCGAGAACGAACGGTTGGGTGTTGACGTCCGGCTGGGCAATCACGTGGATCCCGGCGGCGTAGATGCGCTGGTCCGGGAAACGGGTGCCGATGCCGTCGTGCTGGCCACCGGCGGGACACGCCAGCCGGCAGGTTTCCCGGGCTCCGACCTGCCCGGAGTGACGGACGTCCGGGACTGGCTCGCCGCCCATCCGGAGGTGCTACACGCCGACGGGCCGGCCGGCGGCGACGTTCCCTATGCCGTGACCATCTGGGGCGCCGACTCCGTGGCCATGAGCGTCGCCGATACCCTCGCGGACCGCGGCACTGCCGTGCTGCTGGTGGGACCGCAGGAGGTCCTCGCGCCGGAATCCGGCCGGCGGGCAAAGATCCTTGCCGTACCGCGGCTCGAACAGAATCCGCAGGTCCGGATCCGGCTCGGTGCCACCATCGAGGAATACGACGGCACCCGGATCCGGGTCGCCAGCACGGCGCGGGACGGGTCCGCCTCCGAGTGGCTGGACGCGCCGGGGAGCCTGCTGGTGTCCCCTTCGGTGCTGCCGCTCGACGGCTCCGTCCCGGCGGAGGGCCGCGAAGCAGACATGGCCCAGGCGGCCGGCGTGCCGGTTGCGTTCGCCGGGACCGTGGTGGACCGGGCCCCCGCGATCGCCTCCAACGCGGTGAAGAGCGGGTACGACGCCGCGCAGCACATCGCCACGGCACTTGCCGCCAGCCCCGCTGCGCCCGGGTCCGAACCCGCAGGCCGCCCCTACGAACCCGTCGAACTCAGCATTAACGGAGCAGTATCATGAGCGCACCGCGCCGTCTGCTGGGCCTGGCCCAGCTGTCCCTCCTCAACACCGCCCCGCCGCGGTTGGTGGCCGTGGCCGCGGAAGCCGGCTTCGACTTCATCGGCGCCCGTGTCCGCGCTGTCACTCCCACCGAGCGCCCGTACGACCTTCAGCCCGGGTCCCCGATGCTGAAGGAAACGCTGGGCCGGATGGCCGACACCGGGGTCACGGTCCGCGACATCGAGTTCCTGCTGCTGGATGGCACCGACCAGCGCGATGCCTGGCTGGCCATGATGGAGGCGGGGCAGGCCCTCGGCGCGGCATCGCTGACCGTGGCCGCGTCCGATCCGGACGTCGCACGCCTTGCCGACACCCTGGCCCACATGACCGAGGACGGCCGCAGCTACGGCATCGTCCCCACCCTCGAGCCCATCTCCTACCAGGCGGTGAACTCCATTCCCGCCGCTGTCGCCCTGGCCCGCGCCTCAGGCTGCAGCATCGTGGTGGACGCGCTCCATCTGAACCGCTTCGGGGCGGTCCCGGGGTCCGCGCAGTGGCAGGACCTTGAGGCGAACCTCGGCCTGGTGCCGCTGCTGCAGCTCTGTGACGGCCCGACCGCACGTCCGGCCGACCGTGCGGCGCTGGTGACGGAGTCCCGCTCGGAACGCGGTGTTCCGGGCGAAGGAGACTTTGACTTGGCCGCCCTCGTCAATGCTTTCCCCGCCGATGCTCCGGTGAGCGTCGAGGTGCCGTCGGACAGCACCCTGGCCCGGCTGGGGGAGCCGGCCTGGGCACGGAAACTTAAGGCCGCCGCCGGCGCCGTGCTGCAGGCGGCGGACAACCTTCAGAAAGCAGGAAGCAAATGAGCCGGGAAGTTCAGCAAAGCCATGAAGTCCAGGAAAGCCCGGCAGTACGGGACAGCATGACGGCGGAACTGGCGCCCGGCGTCGGGATTCCCCTCATTGGCCTGGGCACCTGGCCAATGACCGGTGAGGCGGCCGCCGACGCCGTGGCCCGTGCCATCGCCAACGGATACCGGCACATCGATACGGCCGAAAACTACAACAATGAGGAAGCCGTGGGCGAGGGAATCCGCCGCAGCGGCATCGCCCGCGGGGACCTGTTCGTCACCACCAAGTTCAACAGGCAGTGGCACGGCAGAGCTGGTGTGCGAGAGGCCTTCGGCGCGGCAACCCGGCGGCTTGGCACCGAGTACCTGGACCTCTTCCTGATCCACTGGCCGAATCCTGCCCAGGGCCGGTTTGTCGAGGCAGCGGAGGGGCTCACCCGGCTGGCCGGGGAGGGGCTGATCAGGTGCTGGGGTGTTTCCAACTTCAAACCGGCCCATCTGCGGGAGCTGCGGGCGGCAGGACTGGAAATACCGGTCAACCAGGTGCAGATCGATCCCGAACACCAGCAGCCGGACCAACTGGCCTTCCACCGCGAGCACGGCATCGTCACCGCCGCGTACAGCCCTCTGGGCCGCAACGGCGGCTTCCTCTCGGCCCCTGCCGTCACCGGTCCGGCCGGGGAACACTGCAAGACACCGGCGCAGGTGGTGCTCCGCTGGCAGGTCCAGTCCGGCCGGGTTGCCATCCCCAAGTCCGCCGACGACCGGCGGCAGCGCGAAAACCTCGACGTCTTCGGCTTTGCACTCACGGAGGCGGAAATGGCCGGCATCGATGCCCTGGACACAGGCGCGCCGACGCGGCTCGACTCGGACGAATTCGGACACTGAAAGAACCACTGGAGCAAAAAATGACTCACCCGACTGATACGACAGCGCCCTCCGTGGCCGCAGCCAATGCGCCGGCTGGCGAAGACCTGCTTTCCAGCCTGGACTGCGACGTCCTGGTGGTGGGCTCCGGCGCGGGCGGCCTGGCCGCCGCCGTGACGGCCGCCTACCACGGGCTGAAGGTTGTGGTGGTGGAAAAGGCGGACGTGTGCGGCGGTGCCACGGCGTGGTCGGGCGGCTGGGCCTGGGCTCCGGGCAATCCGCTGGCCCGGGCTGCCGGCGTCAGCGAGGACAAGGAGACCTTCCGGGCCTACCTGCGCGGTGTCCTGGGGGCCGACTACCAGGCCGACCGGGTGGACGCCTTCCTGGAGGCGGTCCCGCACATGGTGGGCTTCTTCCACGGGAAGACGTCGCTGCAGTTCGTCCCGGGTGCCAGGATCAACGACATCTATGGTGGCCTGCCCGGTGCCGGGACCGGGCACCGCTCGGTGGGGCCTAAGCCCCTGAATGCCCGGCGGATCCGTCCGGCGGTGCGTGCCAAGCTGCGGCACCAGCTGTATGAAACCTCGTTCCTGGGAATGGGCATCATGGCGGGGCAGGACCTGGGCAGGTTCCTGTCCGCGTCCCGGGGCAACCCGCGCGGTCTCCTCCATGCAGGCTGGCGCTTCGGCCTGCACGTCCTGGACCTGGTGACGCACCGGCGCAACATGCAGCTGGTCAACGGCACGGCCCTGACCGGCTGGCTGCTGCAGTCAGCAGACCGCTTCGGCGTGGACGTCCGCGTCTCCACCCCGGCCCGGCGCCTGCTGACCGACGGGGCAGGCAAGGTGACGGGCGCCGTCGTCGGAACCCCTGAGGGGGAGCTGCGGATCAACGCCTCACGCGGGGTGGTCCTGGCCGCCGGTGGCTTCCCGCAGGATGTGGAGCGCCGGAAAGAGCTGTTCCCGAACACACCCACCGGACGCGAACACTGGACGCTGGCACCGGCGGAGGCTAGCGGCGACGGCATCAGCCTGGGCCAGTCGGTGGGTGCCCGCTTCCGGACTGACGTGAAGTCCGCGGCCGCATGGTGCCCGGTGTCGCTGGTGCCGTACCGCAGCGGCCGCACCGGCACCTTCCCGCACATCATGGACCGGGCCAAGCCGGGCAGTATCGGCGTCCTGCGCAGCGGGAGGCGGTTCGTCAACGAGGCCAACGGGTACTACGACTATGTGTCGGCAATGCTGGAGGCCACGCCGGCGGGAGAGCCGGCGGAGGCCTGGCAGATCGCCGACTCCCGCTTTGTGCGTCGCTTTCCGCTGGGCATGGCCAAGCCGCTGCCCGTGCCGCTTTTCCCCTACCTCCGCTCCGGTTATCTGAAGAAGGGCCGCACGCTCGAGGAACTCGCGGAGCGGTGCGGCATCGACCCCGCCGGGCTGAAGGACACCGTGGAGCGCTTCAACCGCAACGCCGCCGCAGGCGTGGACCCGGACTTCGGCCGCGGCTCCACGCCCTTTAACCGCTATGGCGGAGACGCGTCTGTGAAGCCGAACCCGTCGCTTGGCCCCATCGAGAAGGGTCCGTTCTATGCGGTGCGTGTGGTGCCGGGGAGCTTCGGCACGTTCGCGGGACTGGATGTGGACGGGCGCTCGCGCGCTTTGGACGACGACGGCCGGCCAATCCCGGGCCTCTACGTCACCGGCAACGATCAGGCCAGTGTGATGGGCGGGCACTACCCCGCCGGCGGCATCAACCTCGGCCCGGCGCTGGCGTTCGGATACGTTGCCGGCCGGGATCTGGCCGGCGCCGTGGAGTACGAGGACGACGGGACTGTGCCCGTGGAAGGGATTGTGCCCGTGGACTCCGGCGCTGTGCCCGCGGACTCCGGCATCGGCGTGGGTGCAGCCTGACAGGGAACAGGACAGCCCATTGACACCCTTCACCGGCTGCCATATCCTACAACCAAATGGTTGTAGATCAGCTTAGCGATGCCGAACTTGACCGCCTCTTCCAGGCGTTCGCGGACACCACCCGGCGGGACATCATGCGCCGGGTGACGGTGGGCGAGTACTCGGTGAGCGGCCTGGCAGCCCTCTACGCCATGAGCTTCGCCGCCGTTCAAAAGCACGTGGCGGTGTTGGAGCGCGCGTCCCTGGTCACCAAGGAGAAGCGCGGAAGGGAACAGATCGTGCGGGGCAACCATGATGGCCTGGAGAAAGCCCGCCGGCTGCTTGATGAGTACGAGGTGATCTGGCGGCAGCGCGTCGCCCGGATTGCAGACATCCTCACTGAAGAAGCAGATATCCGCACTGAAGAATAGGAAGGGTCCGGCAATGACGGTTATCAGTTCCACCAAGAACCCCGAGGCGCTCAGCTTCACGCTCGTGGCAGAGTTCGACGCCGATGTGAAGCGCGTTTGGCAGATCTGGGAAGACCCGCGGCAGCTCGAGCGCTGGTGGGGGCCGCCCACCTGGCCGGCAACGTTCAGCCAGTACGAATTCACCCCCGGCGGAGAGGCTTCCTATTACATGACCGGGCCGGAGGGCGAGAAGGCCGGCGGCTGGTGGCGCATCACCGACATCCAGGCGCCCAACCGCCTTGAGTTCGACGACGGCTTCGCGGACGACGACGGCGCACCCGTCGCGGAAATGGGCACTACGCACGCCACCGTCACGCTGGAGGACATCGGCGGCCGTACCCGGATGACCGTCCTGTCCGTTTTCGAGTCCGAAGAGCAGATGAACAAGATGATCGAGATGGGCATGGAGGACGGCATGAAGGAGGCTGCCGGACAGATCGACGCCCTGCTGGCCGAGCACTCCCGCGCCTAGCGCGCGGCCCTTGCCGGCCGGTCAGCCGGCCGCGGCGCAAACGCAAGAGGACGACGGCGGGAAGTTCCGCCGTCGTCCTCTTACGTTTTGTCCGGGGTGCTGCCTAGAGCGCAGCGCCCGCGGTGTTCAGGCTGAGCGTGAAGGTGTTCGGGCCGCTGAGGGTGACGGCGACGTCGCTCTTCTGTGCGTTGGCCCGGCTCGAAAAATCGTGCACCAGCGTCTCCAGCGTGTGGTTCACTGCAGAACGGTCCCAGATCTTGATCGTCATTGATTCGGCGGTTTCGAAGGTCATTTTCTCAGTGCTTTCGTCTCTGGGCATGGCGCCAATGCGATGCCGCGGAACAGGTCGGCCTAGAGAACGCTCGGAGGCCTTAGGCAGCTCGACGAGCTCACCGGTTTGGCCTCATTGCGTCCACCAGGATTTTGTTGTGTTTGAACTTCTAAACCCGATTTCGGAAAGCGTATTACTATCGGGCTTCACTCTATGATGCACAGGCGCGGGAAGGCTTTTCAACCGATTTGGCCGCAAACGGCGGGTGAGGTTTGACACATGCCCCTTCAGCGCCAACGGACACTTGAGGCCCTCAGGAAGCGTTTCCCAAGGGCCTCAAGTGTCCGTTCGCGCAGGTGGGCCGGAGCGGTGCTGCGGCGCCGTCGGCGGCGTCCTCCCCATGATCCTGCGCAGGACCCTTGCTGCGTAAGCAAGAACGACGGCGGGCCGTCCGGCCGTCGTCCATCCGTTGTGTTCGCCGGTTGGCGGCTTAGCCGATGAGTGCCAGGACTGAGCCCGCGGTGATCAGCTCGCCGGGGCCGGCGGCGACGCCGGAGAGCACGCCGTCCCGGTGGGCGGGGACGCTGGTCTCCATCTTCATGGCCTCCAGAACCACCACGGGATCACCGGCGGCCACTTCGGCACCCGGCTCCACGAGCCACTTCACCACGGTGCCGCTCATGGCGGCGCGGAGCTGCGCAGGATCGGAGCCGCCGGTACCGCCGTCGGGGGAGCCGCCGTCTGCCGTCCCCAGACCATCCAGGCCGCCGGGAAGGGCCTGGCCTGACCGGGCCCAGCCGTCCAGCAGGTCCGCCGGAAGCCCCACCGCGAGCCGGCGGCCGTCCAGGTCCACGGTGATGGTGCGCCGGCGGCCGTCGGGGCCGGTGGGGGAGAAGTCCGGATCGGCCGGGATGCTGTCGGCGAAGTCCGTCTCGATCCAGCGGGTGTGGACGTCCAGGCCGGTCTCCGAAGCGAAGTCCGCAGCTTCCACCACCGCGCGGTGGAACGGCAGGACAGTGGCAACGCCGGTGATGCTGATCTCGGCGAGGGCGCGGCGGGCCCGGCGCAGCGCCTGCTGGCGGTCGGCGCCGGTGACGATTAGCTTCGCCAAGAGCGAGTCGAACTGCGGTGCCACGAAGGAACCGGAGCGGACTCCGGTGTCCAGCCGGATGCCGGGGCCCGTGGGTGCGGTGAATTCTCCGATGGTGCCGGGGGAGGGCAGGAAGCCGCGCCCCACGTCCTCGGCGTTGATCCTGAATTCGAAGGCATGGCCGCGCGGGGCGGGATCCTCGGTAAAGCGGAGCCGTTCCCCGGCGGCGATCCGGAACTGCTCCTGGACCAGGTCGATCCCCGTGGTTTCCTCGGTGATGGGGTGTTCCACCTGCAGCCGCGTGTTCACCTCGAGGAAGGCAACCGTGCCGTCGGCGGCGACCAAAAACTCCACCGTCCCGGCACCCGAGTAGCCGGCTTCCCGGCAGACTGCCTTGGCGGCGTCGTAGATCTGGGTCCGCTGACCGTCGCTGAGGAACGGCGCGGGCGCCTCCTCCACCAGCTTCTGGTGCCGGCGCTGGAGGGAACAGTCGCGGGTTCCGACGACGATGACGTTGCGGTGCGTGTCGGCCAGCACCTGCGCCTCCACATGCCGCGGCCGGTCCAGGTAGCGTTCCACGAAGCATTCGCCGCGGCCGAACGCGGCCACCGCCTCGCGCACCGCGGAGTCGAAGGCCTCCTCGACCTCCTCCATGTTCCGGACCACCTTCAAGCCGCGCCCGCCGCCGCCGAAGGCAGCCTTGATGGCAATGGGCAGCCCGTGCTCCTCCGCGAAGGTGCGGGCCTCGGCAGCGGACTCCACCGGCCCGTCGCTGCCCGCCACAAGCGGTGCGCCGGCGCGGACGGCGATCTCGCGGGCCGTGATCTTGTTGCCGAGCTGGCGGATGGCCTCCGGCGACGGCCCGATCCACGCGAGTCCGGCGTCCAGCACCGCCTGGGCAAAATTCGCGTTCTCGGACAGGAAACCGTACCCGGGGTGGACCGCGTCCGCCCCGGCAGCGGCAGCGGCGCCGAGGAGCTTCTCGATGTTCAGGTACGTGTCCGCGGGAGAGTTGCCGCCAAGGCTGAACGCCTCGTCAGCGGCGGTGACGTGCATGGCGTCCGCGTCGATGTCGGCATACACGGCCACGGAGGCCAGCTGTGCGTCGTCGCAGGCACGGGCGATCCGGACGGCGATTTCGCCGCGGTTGGCTATGAGGACCTTGTGCATCAGTTGCTCGCTTTTCTTTGTGGAGTCTGTTCGGGAGAAGTTTCTGCGGGGGAGCCCTCGGAGGCGGCCGTGTTGGGGGCGATGCGGAAGCGGATCCTTCCGCCAATCGGGACCTGGGCGGCCAGGTCGAGCTGATGGTCAACCACCACTCCGATGACCGGGTAGCCGCCCGTGATGGGATGGTCGGCGAGGAAAAGGACGGGCAGGCCCTCCGGCGGCATCTGGATGGCACCCGCCACCGTTCCTTCGCTCGGGAGCTCGCCCGTGCGGCTGCGCTGCAGGGGTGTTCCGTGGAGCCTCATGCCCACGCGGTTGGACTCCGGCTTGACCGTCCAGTCCTGGCCGCACAGGGCGTCGAGGGCGGCCTGGTCGAACCAGTCCGCGCGCGGGCCCGGGACGATGTCCAGCACTGTGACCCCTCCGCTTGGGTAGTCGGGCTGGATTTCCGGGCTGCCGACGACGCCGGACTCGGCCGCGCCGCCAGAGGGCAGCAGTTGGCCGGCGGCCAGTGGCTTCGGCCCGATGCCGGACATGGTGTCCGTGGAACGGCTGCCCAGCACAGGTGGCGCGTCGACGCCGCCGCGGACAGCCACGTAGCTGCGGAAGCCGGCGTCGGGAACCCCGAGAGTGAGGATCTCGCCGTCAAGGAGGGCGAACGGCGCTGCCACGGGAACGGTGCGCTGCCGGTTCGGTGCGTCGCCGTTCTGGATCTCGCCGGCTTCCGGCGCATCAGAGGCCGACGGCGTGGAAACGGTGAGTGCCGACGGCGCCCCCGCAACGGCCAGGACCTGGTCCCCGACGGCCTGGACCCTGAGCCCGCCGGAGACGGTCTCGATAGCTGCGGCCGACGGCGCGTTCCCCACCAGGCGGTTTGCCCTGCGGAGCGAGGCCCGGTCCAGTGCGCCGGCGGCGGAGACGCCAAGGGCCGAATACCCCTGCCGGCCGAGGTCCTGAATGAGGCTGTGGATGCCGGGCGACAGGACGCGGAGGCCTGAGGTGGTTGCCGGGGGTGCCTGCTGGCTGTCGGTTTGCTGGCTGTCCGTGGTTGCTTCGCCGGACGGTTCAGTGGCCAACTGGACCACGTCACGGACCGCGCGGAACTGGACCCGGTGGCCCGGGCTGGCCAGTGCGGGTTCGGGGCGGTCGAGGTCCCACATCTTCGCTCCGGTGCGGCCGATCAGCTGCCAGCCTCCCGGGGACTGCCGCGGGTAGACGGCCGAGTAGTTCCCGGCCAGCGCTACCGATCCTGCCGGGACCGCGGTGCGCGGGGAGCTTCGGCGCGGCACCTCCAGCGCCTGGTTCTCGCCCACCATGTACCCGAAGCCGGGTGCGAAGCCCGCGAAGGCAACGGTCCAGACCTGGCCGGTGTGGACGGCGATCACACCGTCGGCACCGAGGCCGGTCAGCTGCCCCACCTCGGCGAGATCCTCGCCGTCGTACACGGTGTCAATGACCACCAGGCCGCCGGCCTGCTCGGCCGGTGCCGTGAGGTCCAGCTCCAGGAGGGCCTGCCCGATCCGGCGGGCGGCGGCGGGGGATTCGGCCCTGACCATGACTGTTTCGGCGGCCGCCAGGACGTCCTGCTGTCCCGGGAGCGGAGCCTCCAGGAGCGCGGCCTGCAGGGCGAGTACGTCCTGCGTTCCGGAAACTTCCGCGAGGACCGTCCGAGTTCCCACCGGCCGCACCGCGCGCACCCTGCCGGGGCGGGCGGCGCTTGGGCGGGCGTCCGGGGCGGCCTGGCCTGATGATGCGTTGCCCGTGTCCACGTCTGCCATCGGGGTCTGAATCCGTCGCTTCATGGTTAGACGAAGGCTTCGATGTTGATGCCGGCGGCGTCGAGCGCGCGCTTCACGGCCACCGCCATGGCCACCGCACCCGGGGAATCCCCGTGGACGCACACCGATTCCGCACTGATTTTCAGGTCCGAACCGTCGATCGCGCTAATGGCCTCGCCGGTGGTCATCTGCAGGACGCGGGCCGCAACCGCCTCCGGGTCCTCCAGCACAGAACCGGGCTGGGAGCGCGACGTCAGCGTGCCGTCAGGGTTGTAGGCGCGGTCCGCGAACGCCTCGGAGACGGCCCGGAGCCCGGCTGCCTCCGCGAGCCGCAGCACTTCGGATCCGGGCAGGCCAAGGATGGGCAGGCCGGGATCCACCGACTTCACCGCGTCCACCACGGCGCGGGCCTGGGCGGTGTTGCGGACGATGGCGTTGTAGAGGCCGCCGTGCGGCTTCACGTAGCGGACCCTGGTGCCGGCCGTCGCGGCCAGCGCCTGCAGGGCACCGATCTGGTAGACGACGTCGTCGGCCAGTTCGCGGGGATCTACGTCCATGTACCGGCGGCCGAATCCGGCCAGGTCGCGGTAGCCCACGTGGGCCCCGACCACCACGCCGGCCTTGGCGGCCGCCTCGCAGGTGGACCGGATGACGCTGGGATCGCCGGCGTGGAATCCGCAGGCGACGTTGGCGCTCGATACGGAGGCCATCATGGCCGCGTCGTCTCCGAGGCTCCATCGCCCGAAGGATTCACCGACGTCGCTGTTCAAATCTATTGCGTGCATTGTGACCCTCATCTCAACTCGTCCTTATACAAGGATGCACCCTCCGGCAAAAATGTTCAACAATTCAACAATCCAATTGTGGTTGGCTCGTGTAAATTCGGTGTATGGCCACAGTGAATCCGCATGAATCAACGGTGCGAGCAGCATCCGGCGCCGCCCGGCTCCGCGTGGCCGTGCCCTCGGTGGCCACCCGGGTTGCGAGCGAGCTCCGGCTACAGATCGCAGAAGGTGCCCTTCCGCCCGGGACCAAGCTGAAGGAAGAGGCTCTTTCCGAGGAGCTCGGGGTCTCACGCAACACTGTCCGCGAGGCGTTCGCCGAGCTTGCCAGCGAGCGGTTGGTGGTCCGCCAGCCAAACCGCGGCGTCTTTGTCGCCAGCCTCGAGGCCAGCGATATCCACGACGTCTACGCCGTCCGGCGCGCCATAGAGATAAGCGCGGTGCGGGGTGGCGGCAGTGCCGAAAGCATCGCGGCCGTGCGCGCGGCCGTGGAGGAAGGCAAGCGCGCGGCCGAGGCCGGGGACAGTGAACGGCTCGGCAGCGCCAACCAGCATTTTCACGGTGCCCTCGTTGCCATGGCCGGCAGCGAGCGCCTCAACAGCATCATGTCGCAGGTGCTGGCGGAGATGAGGCTGTTCTTCCACAAGGCCTCCATCGACGGCGGTTTCTACCAGGACTACCTGTCCGATAACGAGCAGATCTGCAAGGCGCTGGAAGCCGGGGAGTTTGAGCGGGCGGCTGAACGGCTCCTGGCCTACCTTGACCAGTCCGAAGAGCACCAGACCGCCGTCCACTCGTCGTAGCTGACGCTCCTTACCACTCCACTGGCGCGAACGGACACTCGGGGCCCCATTTCCGGGGGCCATAAGTGTCCGTTCGCATTTAAGCCCCTTGACCCTGTGATCTGCGTCGCGTAGATTGTTCAACACGTTCTGGATTGTTCTACATTTCCACAATCCAACAGAAAACTCCGCTTTCGGCGGTTACCCGGGGAAGCCGCCAACCAACCTCAGTGCCCTCGCCCTGTCATCGTTGCAGGCTGGGTAGACAGGCGAACCAGCGCATCCGTAGCAAGACGGATAGCATCCACACTCTTCATGGAGGAACAAATGGCCAATCAATCCGCAATGGCCTCCGCAGCCCCCAAGCCCGCTGTCGGGCGCAAGGACATGTACAAAGCATTCGCGGCCAGCCTCACCGGGACCGCGCTGGAGTTCTACGACTTCGCGGTCTACTCCGCGGCGGCCGCCATCGTCTTCCCGCTGATCTTCTTCCCGGCGTCGGACCCTGTGACGGGCACCCTGCTGGCGTTCTCGACCTACGCGGTGGGCTACATCTCCCGCCCGGTCGGCGGCATCATCTTTGGCCGGCTGGGCGATGAGATCGGACGCAAGAAGATCCTGGTCTTCACCCTGATGCTGATCGGCGTGGCCACTTTCCTCATCGGCCTGCTGCCCACCTACGGCAACATCGGCATCATCGCCCCCGCCATCCTGGTTTTCCTCCGCTTCGCGCAGGGCGTCGGCGTCGGCGGCGAATGGGGCGGGGCAGTCCTGCTCTCCAGCGAATTCGGTGACCCGCGCCGCCGCGGTTTCTGGGCCTCCGCGGCACAGATCGGTCCGCCCGCCGGCAACCTGATGGCCAACGGCGCGCTCGCCGTCCTCACGCTGACCCTGTCCGAGCAGGCATTCCTGGACTACGGCTGGAGGATCGCCTTCCTGATCTCGGCACTGCTCGTCGCGTTCGGGCTGTGGATCCGCCTTAAACTCGAAGACACCCCCATCTTCAAGGCCATGGAAGCCCGGGGCGAGCAGCCCAAGGCGCCCATCCGCGAACTCCTCGCCACCCAGCGCCGGCCCCTCCTGGCCGCCATGCTCAGCCGCATCGGCCCGGACGTCACCTACGCGCTGTGCACTGTCTTTACCCTGACCTACGGCATCCAGGAGCTTGGCTTCGACCGCGGGCAGGTCCTCCTCGCTGTACTCATCGGCTCGGGCCTGCAGCTCTTCACGATGCCGCTCGCGGGTGCCATATCCGACCGGATCAACCGCCGCCTTCTCTACGGCATCGCCGCCGTGGCTGCGGCCGTGTGGGGCTACCTGTTCTTCATCGTGCTGGAAGGCCGCTCCCCGGTGATGCTCGTCGTGGGCACCGTGCTGGGACTGCTCTGCCACTCCTTCATGTACGGACCGCAGGCCGCATTCGTCGTCGAGCAGTTCTCTCCGCGGCTCCGCTCCACGGGTAGCTCCCTGGCGTACACTTTTGCGGGCATCATCGGCGGAGCGATCGCACCGTTCATGTTCACCCTGCTGCTGAGCACCTTCCACAGCTGGGTCCCGGTGGCCATTTACCTCAGTGTTGCCTGCCTGCTGACGCTGGTGGGCCTGGCCCTGGGCCGCGACTCCAACGTCGCTGAGGACGAGGAATACCTCCGTGCATCCACCGGTGCCGCCGAAAGCGCAGCCCGATGAAGCAGGCGAATGCCCTCCTGGCGCCGGCCGAGGCCCGCCGGCAGTTCCGTGGTGGCCTGGTCACACCCACCTCCGGCTGGAGCGACGGCTATACCCAGGCCAACCTGATCGCCGTGACGGCTGACTACGCGGACGAGTTCCTCGAGTTTTGCCGGCTCAACGCCAAGGCCTGCCCGGTCATCGACGTCATTCCCGCTGGGCAGTACGAAAGCGCCCTTGCTGCAGGATCTGATATCCGCACCGACATCCCTGCCTACCGGGTGTGGAAGGACGGTGAGCTGGCCGCCGAGGTACCGGACGTTCGCACGCTCTGGCGCGACGACATGGTGGGCGTGCTCATCGGCTGCAGCTTCACGTTCGAAGCTGCGCTTGCCGCCGAGGGCATCCCGCTCCGCCACACGGAGACGGGGCGCAACGTCCCCATGTACCGCACGAATGTCGAGTGCGTCCCGGCAGGACGGATCCACGGTCCGATGGTGGTCTCGATGCGGCCCATGCCGGCCGAACTGGTGGAAACCGCCATTCGAGTAACCGCTGAGGTGCCGAAGGTTCACGGCTCGCCGGTCCACGTCGGATCACCCCAGGAGCTGGGCATAGCCGACTTGTCGCGCCCCGACTTCGGGGACGCGGTGGACATCCGGCCCGGCGAGGTGCCCGTGTTCTGGGCCTGCGGCGTGACGCCGCAGAGCGCTGTGATGGCATCCCGGCCTACCTTCGCCATCAGTCACGCTCCCGGGCACATGTTCATTACAGATGTTCCGGAGAGCACGTACCGGGTGCCGGCAGGGCAATAAAGGCAGAACAAAGGCGGGGCAGGGCCACTGAGTGTGGCTCTGCCCCTCGCTTGTTAAAGCCGGCCTAGAAGCTCCTGGCGTTTGCCAGTACGGGCAGCTTTCTGCGGACGTCCGGGATGACGGACGGGTCGACGTCGACCACCGCCAGTTCGGGTTCGCCGCCCAGCGCCACCAGCGGGGAGCCCAGCGGCGAGACCACCGCGCTGTGGCCGATCCCGGTGGGCGCCGCGCCGGCGGACGGCAGCCCCAGTGTTGCCGGATCGCCCTGCCCGCAGGCCACCACAAAGGTGGTGCTGTCCACCGCCCGGGCGCGGACCAGCAGGTCCCACTGCTCCGCCTTGCCTTCGCCCGCGCCCCAGGACGCGCAGACGATGTTGATGGCGGCGCCGGCCCTGGCGTTGGCCGTGAACAGTGCGGGGAAGCGAACGTCGTAGCAGGTGGCCAGGCCGATGGTGGCGCCGTTCAGCTCGAAGGTCACCGGGGCGGTTCCGGCATCCACCGAATCGGACTCGGCGAAGCCGAAGGCATCAAAAAGGTGGATCTTGTCATAGGATGTGTCGAGCCCCGGGCCGGTCACCAGGAGCGTGTTCCGCACCCGCCCGCCCTCCCCGGGCGTGAACATGCCAGCCACGACGGCGATGCCCAGGTCCCGGGCAATTTCCCGGACCGCGGTGGCCCACGGCCCGTCCAGCGGTTCGGCGATGTCCGCCAGCGTATTGCCGAAGGCACGCATGGCCGCCTCGGGGAACACCACCAGCTCCGCGCCGGCTGCCTTTGCCCGGCTGGCGTATTCTCGGATCAGCCCGAGGTTGGCCGTCAGGTCGGCGCCGGTGACGATTTGGGCAACTGCTAAACGCATGGATCTGCTCTTCTCTGTTGTATACCTGATGTATGCGAAAAAGTTCGGGGCCTGCGGCGTCCGGCCGGGAGAAGGCGTACGCCTATCTGCGTGAAAACATCCTGACCGACCCGGAAAGGCAGGGGCGGTTCCTCAACGAGCAGGAGCTGGCCGCCGAGATCGGGGTCTCCCGCACCCCTGTCCGCGAGGCCCTGCTGCTGCTTGTCTCCGACGGCCTGGTGGAACTGATCCCGCAGCGCGGGGCCTACGTTCCCCCGGTGACCGGCCGGGAAATCTCGGAACTGATGGAACTGCGCGGCGTGCTGGAAAGCCATGCCGCCCGCCTCGTCATCGAGCACCGGAGCGTGCCGGCGGACAAGATGCAGGACACCCTCGACCAGCAGTCCACGCTCCCCGAAAACGAGGGGGCGGAAGCGGCCCAGGAGTTTATCCGGCTGGACACCCTCTTCCACCAGCAGCTCATCGACGCTGCCGGCAACGAGCTCATCTCCCGGACCTACAGCAATCTGCACGTCCGGCAGATCGTCGTCGGGGTTTCCGCCCTGTTCCGGACGGGAGGCAGACGCGAGCAGGTGTGCTCCGAACACCAGGACATCCTCGATGCCCTGGTGTCCGGGGACGCCGCGAAGGCGCAGGAGGCCATCGACCACCACCTGGCGGTCACCCGCGACATCCTGCTCCGCACCTGACTCCGCACCTGACGGAGTTTTTGTCCAGAGAATCGGACTTCGGCGGCCTTCGGCGGCCGATATCCGGACAAAAACTCGGAACCACTGGAGGGTGGAGACGCTAGAGGGTTTCGCCGACGCCGGACTGCTGGCGGGCCGAGGCGGAACCTTCCAGGAGCAGCCGGTAGTCGAGGTCCTCCACGGTGTCGTTGTCCCGGCCGAGGGCCAGCCCCACCACGGTGACCGCTGCGGCCACGGCCACGTAGATCGCCACCGGAATCCAGGTTCCAAATTCGGCGAGCAGCAACGTGAACAGCAGGGGTGCGATGGCGCCGCCGATGACGCCCGCGAACGTGTAGGCCAGCGAACTTCCGGTGGACCGGAGCCGCGGGGAGAACTGCTCCACGATGAAGGCTGCCTGCGGGCCGTACATGAAGGAGTGCGCCATCAGGCCCAGCACAATGCCGACGATGAGCATCGGCTGGTTGTTGCCGCCCAGGACGCCGAAGAAGACGAACGTCCACACCGCGCCGACCACAGCGCCGACGCCGTAGACCAGGCGGCGGTTGAAGCGGTCGGAGACGGCGCCGGCCAGCGGGATCATGAACAGCTGGAACGCGGAGCCGATGAGGACTGCGGTGAGCACCTGGTTGCGCTCGTAACCGAGGACCTGGATGCCGTACGTGAGCGTGAAGACCGTGAACAGTGCGTACAGCACGTCCGGACCCACGCGGCACAGAATGGCGGCGATCAGCGGGCGGAGTTCCTTGCTGAAGACCTCGCGGATGGGGGCGTGAGGCTGTTCGCCGTGCGCTTCGATGGCCTTGAAGATCGGGGTGTCCTCCAGCTTTAGCCGGATCCAGAGGCCGAAACCGACCAGCACGGCGGAGACCAGGAAGGCGAGTCGCCAGCCGAAGCTCAGGAACTGCTCCTCGGTGAGTGAAACGGTCAGGACGGCAAGGGCGCCGTTGGCCAGAAGGTTGCCCGCGGGCGGACCCACCTGCGCTGCGGAAGCCCAGAAGCCGCGGCGGTGCGGGTCGCCGTACTCGCTGGAGAGCAGGACGGCGCCGCCCCACTCGCCGCCCACACCCACGCCCTGTGCGAAGCGCAGGACCACCAGGAGGATGCCTGCCGTGGCGCCGATGTTGGCGTACCCGGGCAGCACGCCGATGAGCACCGTGGCCACACCGATGATCATCAGTGTGGTCACCAGGACCTTCTTGCGGCCAATGCGGTCCCCGAGGCGGCCGAAAATGATGCCGCCCACCGGGCGGGAAACGTAGCCGACGGCGTAGGTGGAGAAGGCGAGGATGGTCCCGGTCAGCGGATCGGTCGCCGGGAAGAAAACGACGGGAAATACGACGGCGGCTGCCGCCGAGTAGACGGCGAAGTCGTACCACTCGAGCGCGGTGCCGGTGAGGCTGGCGGCAAAGGCCTTGTACAGGCCCTTGGGGTGGATCGTCTTGTGCGGATGCGGCGCTGTGCCGGGACCCGGAACTGGAGTGTTTGCCATGGTGTTGTCCTCCACGAGGTTTTTCTAGTGACGCCTGTCACGCTGGCGTTAAATGTATACATTACGCATACTGGATGTACATTGGCGACCGTTTCCGGTTTCCGGTTTGTAGAAATTTCCGCAGCAGCAAATGCAAAGGATGGATCCACGATGACGACTCTGAGCTTCGAACTACCGGACGGCCGCACGCAGGATGTGGAGGTCAGGCACCTCCTGAATGCAGGCTACGCAGGGCGTGAGCAGGATGAAGTCCAGGCCCATATCGCTGAGCTCGCTGAGCTTGGCGTTCCGGGCCCGGCTACTACTCCCGCCCTGTATCCAGTGTCCCCCTATCTGGCCCAGCAGGTAACGGAAGTGCAGGTGCAGCATGGGCGGACATCGGGGGAGGCGGAGTGGGCCCTTGTCATCACTGCCGACGGGGTGCTGCTCACCGTCGCCTGCGACCATACTGACCGCGCGCTGGAGGTTCACGGCGTGGCCTGGAGCAAGAACGCGAGCCCGGACGTGCTGGGCCGCAAGGCCTGGCGGCTCGATGACGTGCGGGACCACCTGGACCAGATCACCCTCCGGGCCTGGGTGGGGGAGGGCGACACCCCCGACACCCTCATCCAGGACAGCTCGCTGGAAGCCCTGCTGACCCCGGACTACTGGCTGGACGTCCTCACCGAACGCGGCCTCAACGCCCCCGGAACGGTGCTCATCTCCGGCACCGTTGCCATGACCGGCGGCGTGAACCAGTTCGCCCGCAGCTGGAAGGTGGAGATGGCCGATCCGGTGACCGGAAATTCCGTGGATGTCCAGTACATCGTGGAGCAGATGGCCGAGCCGATCGGCTGACATTTCCAGCCCCAAAGGCAGGACGACGACGGCGGGAACCTCCCGCCGTCGTCCGTCCCTAAGTTGTTTCCGGCCCTCAGTGCGCTGGCCCTAGATGCGCCCGGCCCTGGAAGCCGTTCCCGCCGGGACCTCCCCGTGGGGCCGCCGCTTCCGCACTGTCAGGTAAAGCCGGTGGGCGGTGATTACGAGTGCCAGCCAGGCGGCGCCGAGCGCCCACGCCGCGAGAACGTCGGTGAGCCAGTGATGGCCGAGGTATACCCTGCTCAGGCCCATGGCCGCGGCGAAAACCGCGGCGGCCGCGCCGGTGAGGACGCGGCCCCGGGCCGTCTTCAGCCGCAGGATGATCAGGTAGGCGACGATTCCGGCGATCACCACAGCATTCAGGGAATGGCCGCTGGGAAACGAGGCGGAGTGTTCGTAGGGCGGGACGGCGTCGCTCAGGTCGGGGCGCGTGCGGCCGATCAGCCGCTTCCCGGCGATGGTCATCAGCAGGGAGCCCAGGCCCGCGGTGACAATCAAAATGACGGGCGTCCAGGACCGCCTCCGGTAGGCCAGTGTGCCCATGACGGTCAGTGCCAGGAGGGGCATGCCGATAGTGCCGCCCACGTCGGTGAAGGCTGTGATGGCCACATCAAGGCCGGGGGAGCGCAGGGTCTTGCCGGCTGCGAGCACGGGATGGTCCAGGCCGGCCACCCCGTCGGCGCGGACCACCGACTCGTACACCTCGGCAAAGGCGGCAGTCAGGACGGCGGCGATGACCGCACCCAGCATCAGGGTCAGGACCAGGGCGCCGTGCGGTCCCAGGATCTGACTGATCCGCTGGGCGGCTCCGACCAGCAGGCGGCCGAAGCGGCTCTGCCAGCGGGTGAGGTCCCTGCCTCCGACGGACGTGTCCTGGCGGAGTTCGCCGCGCACGCCGGTTTGCAGTGTTCCCTGTTTGTCGGTCAGAGGCCCGTAGGGCAGCGGCTTGTCGGTCAACGGTTCGTCAGCCAATTCGGGTCCCGTCTCTCATCGTTCGCCGCGAACTCAGCAGCAAGGCGTTTAGTAAGTAACCTTACTTGTTGCCTCCCAGGCCGTCCACGGGAACTGGCGGGCCATGGAAGGGACCGTGCTCAGGCGCTCAGTTCGTCCGGGCCGTGGTGGGCGTTGCCGGACATGGCGCGGGCACGGCCGGCCTTGGCCCGGTACGAGGCCAGGAAGGTGGCGATGCGGCGAACAGCCTCACGGATGTCGTCCACGGCGGGCAGGATGACGAACCGGAAGTGGTCCGTGGCGTGCCAGTGGAAGGCCGTCCCGTGCGAGACCAGGATTTTCTGGTCCTGCAGCAGGTCAAGGACAAACTGCTCATCATCCACGAATGGGTACATCTCCGGATCCAGCTTCGGGAACAGATACATCGCGCCGGCCGCCGGCACGCAGCTCACGCCGGGAATCTCGTTGAGCAGCCGGCAGGCAAGGTCGCGCTGCTCCCGCAGCCGCCCGCCGGGCCGGATCAGGTCCGTGATGCTCTGGTAGCCGCCAAGCGACGTCTGGATCGCGTGCTGCGCGGGAACATTGGGGCAGAGCCGGAGCGAGGCCAGCAGCTCCAGCGATTCCCGGTAGGCCGCAGTGGCCCAGCGCGGACCGGAAACCGCCACCCAGCCGGCCCGGTAACCCGGCATCCGGTAGGCCTTGGACAGGCCGGAGAAGGTCAGCACCGGAATGTCCCGGGCCACGGAGGCCGTATGGATGTGGACGTTGTCCTCGAACGTGATCTTCTCGTAGATTTCGTCGGAGAACAGCACCAGGTCGTGGCGCCGGGCCAGATCGGCGAACCCCTCCAGGATGTGCCGGGGATAGACGGCCCCGGTGGGGTTGTTGGGGTTGATGAGCACTATGGCCCGCGTGCGGTCGGTGATCTTCGCCTCGACGTCGGCCATGTCCGGCCACCAGTTGTTCTCCTCGTCGCACGTGTAGTGCACGGCGTTGCCGCCGCACAGCACGGTGGCGGCTGTCCACAACGGATAGTCCGGTGACGGAATGAGAACCTCGTCACCGACCTCCAGGAACGCCTGCAGCGTCATGGAGATGAGCTCGCTGACCCCGTTGCCGATGAAGATATCCTCGACGCCGATCTCCATCAGGCCCTTGGTCTCGTAGTACTGGGAGATGGCGGTCCGGGCGGAGAAGATGCCCTTCGAGTCGCTGTAGCCCTGCGCCTCACGCAGGTGATGGATCATGTCCACCACGATGGACTCCGGCGCATGCAGGCCGAACGGCGCCGGGTCCCCGAGGTTCATGCGCAGGATGCTGTGGCCTTCTGACTCCATTTTTTTCGCCGCATGCTGCACCGGACCCCTGAGGTCGTACCGGACATCTTGCAATCGGCTGGAATTCTGCATGGCGCGCATGAGGCATGTTTTCACAGCTCCGCCGGTCCGGACAATGTGGCGAACCGGCGGGGGCGACGACCGCGGGGACGAACCGCCATCGGCGGCCGTCTGCGGGCAGGGTCAGAGTTCCGGAACGCATTCCCCGCGGCCCAGGATGGCCAGGCCGGCGAGGTCGCCTGCGGCGAACTCGGTGACGTCGGCGCCTTCCGGGTTCATCAGCTGGGTGGGGTCGTTCACGTGGTCCAGTCCCACGACGTGGGCGAGCTCGTGCATGATGACGGCACGGGCGTACCGGCGTCCGTCCGGCCACTGCAGGATCTCGGCGAAATCGGGGGCGTCCAGTGCCACCTGGCCCGCCACCAGGACATACGGCTGCCCGTCCATGTACGCGTAGGCGCTGCCGCCCAGGCCGTCGACGTCCCCGGCCAGGTCAGGGCTCTCCGCAGGGTTGGACCAGGCAATGAGCATGGAAGCCCACCGCTTGCCGTAGAGGTCCGGCTGGAACATCTCGCGTTCCTCGCTGGGCGCCTCCGAGGTGGGGCCGTCATAGACAAACCTCAGGCCGGTGGCGGCCGAAACTTTGGCGACTGCCTCCTGGATCATCTGCTCGGCACCGGGCGGGGCGTTGTCGGGACGGACCACGTAATGCACCGGGCGGCAGGGATCGTAGGCGGCGAAGGGCTGCCCGGGATCGGGGGATTCCTGCAGCACGTACGCCTTTGACCCCGTGGTGGCGGGCGGCCGCCCGAGCGGGGATGCCGCAGCCTCGAATCCAGGCGGCGGCACCGGCGCTCCGGGGAGGTACGGCAGGACTGCGGGCAGCACAAAGCGCTCGAACACCATCGGCACGGAGGACAGGCCCACGAGCAGGGCGACGCCTGCGCCGATGGCCCACTTGCGGCCGTGCCCCCTCACGCCGGGGCGCCTGCCGCGCCGGCGTGAGGGCGGGCCCGGAGGTGGCATGTGGGCTGAGGGTCCCGAACGCCACGGGCCCGGGTCGGGCTGCGTCCCGAAGGCCTCGTCGATGGCCCACTGCGGAATCCGTCCGCTCGCGGACCGTCGGACGCCCGGCGGCAACCCCTCGTCGGGCACGCCAAAACCTGGTGGCGGCGGGCTCTCCCGCCAGTTGGAATCCGGACGCAACAGTGCCCCCTGGTTGTTGCATGTCGCCATCACGAGACATGGATCACTCAAAGCATAACGGCGCACAGCAACAATAGCGTCCATCATTCTTCGGCGGCGGTCACCGCTATTTCTCCGGCGAAGCCGGCCGCCGTTGCCGTGGCCACGGGACCTGACGTAGCTTCGGGGAAGAGCATGCTTGGCAGATGGCCAGAAGGAGAGTTGAGGATGTCCCTGCTTAAAGGACTTGTGAACGGAGCGCTCGCCGGCGCCGCCGGAACCACGGCGCTCAATGCCGTCAGCTATCTGGACATGGCGTGGCGCGGCCGGGCCGCGAGCACCACGCCCACCGACTCAGTGGAGCGGCTGGCGGACCGGGCAGGCGTGACGATCCCCGGAAACGAAGCCCAGCGCGGGAACCGGATCGAGGCACTGGGTCCGCTGCTCGGAATAGCCACCGGCATGGGCCTGGGTGCTGTGCTGGGGGCGGCCGGATCATTGGGGGTCCGCACCGGGCCTGTCCGGTCAGTGGCGGTGGCCTCCGTCGCTGCCCTGCTCGTCTCCAACGTTCCGATGACCGCCCTGGGTGTGACTGATCCGCGGACCTGGAGTGCCGCGGACTGGGTCAGCGACCTCGTGCCGCACGCCGCCTACGGTGCGGTCACCGGGCACCTGCTGGAGCACCTGCCCAAGTAGGTGGCTGTTCACAAAGACACCGAAAGGGATGCAGTGACCGACCCGGACGTCCCGCAGAAGGCGGAACCCGCTGCCCCGCGGAGTGCCGGAGGCCAGGCGCCGCCGGAGCCGGAGCATTCCCGGCCGGACAGCCGGAAGGCGCGCTGGGGCACCCGCTGGGCCACCGTCGTCGCCATCCTCCAGCGCCTGCTGTACGTAGCCATCACCGCCGCCGTGGGCTGGGCCGTCTATTTCTTCCTGCTGGCCCGGCTGGCCAAGGGACCGGAGCAGGTGTGGGTTTTCCTCCCCGTCTGGCTGATTGCTGCCTACGCCTTCCTGCCCCGCGTCCACAAGATCCTCAGCAGCCTGTACCTGCCGAATTACTTCATCGGGCGTGCCCGTACCGGCGACGGCGTGCTGGGGGATCCGGTCAATCTCGCCGTCATCGGCCCGGCGGACGAACTGCACACCGCGATGCTCACGGCAGGGTGGATTGAGGCCGATCCCGTGACCCTGTCCACGGCCTGGCGCACCCTTGCCGCGACGCTTCTGGGCCGGAGCTATCCGAAGTCGCCAGTCAGTGCCCTGTACGTCTTCGGCAACAGGCATGACATGGCCTTCCAGCGCGAAATCGATGGCAACCCGCGCAAGCGGCACCATGTGCGGTTCTGGAAATGCCCGGACGGCTGGATGCTTCCCGGCGGCTTCGCCGTCGACTGGGTGGGTGCCGGAACCTACGACAAAAGCGTGGGACTCTCGCTCTTCACGTTCCAGATCACGCACAAGATCGCCGACGGGACGGACGAGGAGCGCGACTTCATCATCGGCACGCTGCAAACAGCCAATGCCGTGGAATCCGTGCACATCATCCGGCATTTCTCCTCCGGGTACCACCACCGCAACGGCGGCGGAGACAGCATCCGTACGGACGGGCACCTTCCCATCATCGATCTCCGACCGCCCGGCGAGGCGGACCAGGTCCGGCCAAGTTGACCGGATCGGAACAGGCAATCGGAACAGGCAAGCGGACGACGGCGGGACGCACCCGCCGTCGTTCTCCTGCGTTTGGCACAATGGCCGTGGGAATTGGGCAGTGGAAGATATTGGGCAGTGGAGGATAAGGACGGCATGAACAAGGCAATTATCAAATGCCCCCATTGCGGCCAGGCCAACCGCGTGCCGGCTGCTGCCGAGGGCCGGCCCCGGTGCGGAAAATGCCGCCGCGACCTGCCGTGGGTGGTGGAAGCCGGCGACGACGACTACGCCGTGATTGCCGAACAGTCCCGCGTGCCGGTGTTGGTGGACTTCTGGGCGGCCTGGTGCGGGCCCTGCCGCACGGTCAGCCCCGTGCTGGACCAGCTGGCGCATGAGCGGGCGGGAGAAGTGAAGCTGGTGAAAGTGGATGTGGACAATGCGCCCCGCCTGTCCGCCCGCTTCGCCATCCAGGCAGTCCCGACGCTGATGGTGATCGTGGAGGGGAAGGTCGTGGCCCGCCAGGCAGGCGCGGCGCCGGCCCCTGTGTTGGGCCGCTGGCTGAGGGAGGCGCTGGCGTGAGCGCTGCCGGCCTTCCCGCCGTGGACACTGCTGCGGCCGGGCTTTTCTGGTCCGAATATGCCGCCGCCTGCCCCGACGCTGTCCGGCTTTGTGCGGACTACACCGTGGAGCGGTTCGGGGATTCCGCCGTGCTGGCCGACGGGCTGTTGCGGGCAGTGACGGAGGGGGCCAAGCGGGCCACCTCTGAGCTCGCCGACGAATTCCTTGTGGCCGGGGACTGCCTGCCCCGCATCGGGTCGCACTGGATAGCGTGTGACGGCGCCGGCGTCCCGCGCGTCGTGCTGCGGACCGTCGAGCTGCGGCTCGGCCCGTTCGCCAGCGCCGATGAGGCGTTCGCCCGGGATGAGGGAGAAGATGACCGGTCTCTGACGAGCTGGCAGGCGGAGCACCGGAAGTACTGGACCCGCGTCCGGGCCCGCCGCGGGCAGGCATGGACGGAGGGCGACGAGATTGTTTTCGAGCGGTTCCGGGTGGTCTGGCCGCCGGAGCTGGCGGACCCTGCCTAGGGTCCGCCAGCTCAGCCCGTTGGAGCATGGCTCCGCCCGTCCGAGCCTGGCTCCGGTGGTCGGGCCTCAGATGGTCCGCGGAGCCTTCGCCAGGTTCCCGGCGAGCTCTGCCGCGTTCTGCCGGACCACATAGGCCGGGCGGTCGCGTTCGACGCGCCAGCTATCGGCCAGGGGGCCGATGTTGACGGTGTCGAAGCCGAACTCGTCGTAGAGCTTCGCCACCAGCTCACTCGCCTCCGGGTAGTCGCTGGCGGTGGCCAGCGCTCGGCGGTTTGCCGTGCCGGGCGGGGTGCCGTCCGAGGTGATCTGCTTGGCCATGATGTGGTTGAATCCCTTGGCCACCTTGGACTCCGGAAGGTGTTCCTGCAGCAGGCCGGACGTGGTGGCTTCCCCGTTTTCCAGCGCCGGGAAGCGGCCGTCCCGCTCCCAGTAGTAGTTGTTGGTATCGATCACGATCTTTCCTGCCAACGGCTCCACCGGGATTTCCCGGTAGTTCTTGAGCGGAACGGTGACGACGGCGAAATCGCCCGCCGCCGCAGCCCCCGCCGCGGTTGCTGCCTTGGCCCGCGGTCCCAGCTCCGCAACCAGAGCGTCCAGCGTTTCCGGCCCCCGCGAGTTGCTGATGACCACGTGGTAGCCGAGCTCCACAGCCTTCCGTGCGACCGCGCTTCCAATGTGTCCTGCACCGATGATTCCGATTGTTGTCATGTCCGCGCAACAGCGGGCAGCCTGCAGGTATTTCGCACGTTACGCCAGACGTCGGCGGACTGCCGGAAGTCCGCGAGTGCCCAAGTAGCGGCTGCAGCGCAAAATCGAGTACCTGCTACGGATGCCGCATCCCCGCTGTGGCACATAGGGTTTGAGGTATTGGGTGGTGGAAAGCGTGCCGGAACCACCAATTACCGGCACGCACTGGGCTGGGACGGCCGCCACGGTTGTTGTGGGACCGGCCGGTCCTCCCCGGCTGATCCGGCACGTCGGTGATCGCCGTGTCATCAGACGCAGGGCCCGGAAAGCCCCGTCTGGCGGCCGGCAATCATAGTTAAGTACCCGGTCCGGCCTTAAGTTGCCGCCCCACCTGCGAGGGCTCCATGAAGATTCCGAGGTCTGAAATCCCCGTCATCACGGCGGCTGTGAACACGGCACCTGTGAACGCAGCACCTGTGAAGGCGGTGCCCGAGCATCCTGCGGGCCCGGCCGCAGCCGCCCCCGGCGCTGCCGGTACACGGCCGCAGGGCGACGAAGCCGCCGCCGTTCCGGCACGTGCGGATATCGGCAACTGGCCAGATCCCATGTAATCGGGCTCCCGCTGCGGCGGACACCGGCTGGACCGGACACTCGCTGCAGCGGACACCCGCTCCAGGGGACGACGGCGGGAGGTCCCGCCGTCGTCATTCCGGCCGGTACTTGCCTGGTTCCGCCCGACGCTTCCGTTGAAGACTCCGGTGCCCGCCGGAATACTGGAAACGGGACAATGTCCGGCGGTAAGGGGCGGTGACAAGGTGACGGGTGCGGCAAACGGCAACTTCAGGCGGAGGGTGGAGCGTGCGGCCGAACTCCGTGCCCTCCGGTCCTCCGGTGGGACAGCAGAGGACGACGCGGAGCTGTCCGCCGCGGAGACTGAACTGCGGGAAAAACGGCGGAAGGTCAGCGACGCAGCCCGGGCCGAGTACCTGATCCGGGATGCGATGGCGCAGGGAAAGTTCGACAACCTGAAATACTCCGGCAAACCGATTCCCGCACTCGGGGACGGATATGACCCCGACTGGTGGGTCAAGGGCCTCATCCAGCGGGAGCACCTCAGCGGACTGGGACCGAAGGCGATCCTGCTGCGCACCGAGGACGCGGAGCTGGACGCCAAACTGGACACCCAGTTCACGGAAAAGCAGGTGCGCGACATCATCGAGGATTTCAACGCCAGGGTCGTCGACGCCCGCCGCCAGCTGCAGGGCGGGCCGCCGGTGATCACCAAAACCCGTGACACCGACGCCGAGGTGCAGCGGTGGCATGAACGGCGTGCCGCGGCAGCCGCGGCTGCGCCGGAACCGGTCCCGGAAGCCAAGCGGCCCTGGTGGCGGCGTCTGCTCCAGCGCTCCTCCTGAAGCGCTCCTCCTGAGGTGCCCGCAGGTGGCACGATAAAGGAATGGTGGCTGTTCTGCTGGGCTGGAACCCGGGCGTAGGCGATACCTGGCCGGGTTATTCGCGGGTTGTGGATGAGCTGGGCGCTGCCGGCGTGCACCGGCGCGCGTGGCCCACCGGAACCGGCACCCCGCCGGCGCCGGGAGCCGATGCCTGGCTCCTGCTGCACGGAAAAACAGGAAGCGGGCTGATCGGCCACGGTGTGGTCGCTTCCGCGCCATATCCGGTTGCCGGGCCCGAGCCGGAGCGCGGGACCCGGGCATGCATTGACGTGGACTTCGACATGCTGCTGCCGCTCGGAGACCAGGTCCCGGTGGACATCCTTGCAGCCCGCGCGCCGCTGACGGACTGGGCTGCTGCCGTGACCATGGGCGCATGCCAGCCGGTCCCGGAGGAACAGGCGCGGGCTATCCGGGAGCTCTGGGCAGAGTGCCTGCCGGCCGACGAGATCGATCCTGTTCTTCCGGTGCCCGGCACGCTGCCGCAGGACGCCCTGTTCCGGGTGGCCGTGAACAGGTACGAGCACAATCCGCACGCCCGCCGCGTCTGCCTGGCGCACCACGGCACCTCATGCGCCGCCTGCGGGTTTTCCTTCGAGGCCGCCTACGGGCCGGAAGGCGAAGGCTTCATCCATGTCCATCACCTGGTGCCGGCCGCCCAGCTGGGACCCGGCTACGAGCTGGATCCTGTGGGGGACCTGGTTCCGTTGTGCCCCAACTGCCACGCCATGGCGCACCGCCGCAGCATTCCGTACACCGTGGCGGAACTGCGGGCCATGAGGTCCCGCGCGGGCTACATCAGCGGCTCCGTGGTTTCACAGCAGGAACTGGACGCACAGGCCGACGCCCGCCGCATCCTGGGCAGCACGTGAGCCGCGCCCGGCCAGGAGGAGCTACGGGGACCAGAGCCAGTCCCGGTTGAAGTCAGGATGATCACTGTAGGGGACAGCGAGCGCATTCAGTGACAGGGTGGTCCATTCCAGCGCCTGCGGAATCCACTCGGTGTCGTCGCCGAAGGGGTCGCTCACGAGTGTGGCCAGCGCAGTCTGCCTGGCCGCCTCGACGATGCCGATCAGGCGCCGCTTGGCTTCGCACTCCAGCAGCAGGCGGCGTTCGTACCACCTGCCCGATTCCGACGTCATGCGGTCGCCGAGCAGCTTGCGGGCCACGGCCTCGTCTTCAGCGATGCGCGCAGACAGGAACTCCACAATGTCCACTGTCTGAGCGTACAACTGCCGCAAAGCGGGCACACGGGCTACACCGCGGCCCGCAGGTCCACCGCGGCGCGCAGGTCCACGGCAGTGCTGAGGTCCAACGCAGTGCTGAGGTCCGCCGGGGACAGCGGCAGGTAGTAGGCGGAGCGGTAGCGGACGATCACCGTGCGCCCTGCCATGAGCCGCTCAAGACCGCGCATGACGTACTGCTCGGAGATGGCGTCCAGGCCGGACGTTGGTTCATCGAGGATGACGATAGGTGTGTCGCGGACCAGCGCGCGGGCGATCGCAATGCGCTGGCGCTGCCCGCCGGAGAGAGTGACGCCCCGCTCGGCCACCGGGGTGTCGTACCCCAGGGGCAGATTGCGGACGAACTCGTCCACGTGGGCTGCCTCGGCCGCGGCCAGGACCTGTTCCCGGCTGACGCCCTCCGCGCCGTAGGCGATGTTGTCGTAGATGGTCCCGCGGAACAGGATCGATTCCTGCAGCACGATGGATATTTGCCGTCGCACGGTGCCCACCCGCAGGTCCCGCACATCGATGCCGTCAAGGAGAGCTTCCCCCTCCGATGCGTCGTAGAGCCGCGGAATGAGGCTGACGACGGACGACTTTCCGGCGCCGGTCGGGCCCGTGATCGCCACGACGCTGCCGGGGGCCACCTTGAGGTTTATCCCGTGCAGCACTTGGCGGTCCCCCTGGTAGCCGAAGCTCACCGAGCGCAGTTCCACTCCGCCGACCAGCGGCGGAGCCGGCCGTGCTCCGGGCAGGTCCGAGATGGCCGGCGCGGTGTCCAGGATTTCCTGGATGCGCTCGGCGCTGGCCTGGCCGCGGCTGATGACGGTGGTGAGCTTGGCCAGCGACTTCATGGGGGAGTACAGGGCCTTGAGGTAGGCGAGGAAAACCAGCAGCAGGCCCAGCGTCAGGGTCCCGTCCAGCACGCGCTGGGCGCCGATCCAGAGGACCAGCACCGTGCCCACGGTCGCGATGATGTCTATCAGCGGCGAGAACATGGACTGCAGCCGGATGACCCTCAGGCCGGCGTCGCGCCGTCCGTCATTCCGGGTGTGGAACTCCTCCTCGTGGCGCGACTCGCTCGTGTAGGTCTGCATCACCCGGACCGAGGAGAACGTTTCCGACATCGCCGCAGCGATGTCGCTGTCCCGGCTCCGGGCCTCCTTGGACGCACCCTTGATGCGGCGCCGGTAGAACAGCACCGTGATGAACAGCAGCGGTGACACCGCCAGGCCGATCAGCGCAAAGGTCGGGTCGATCAGCACGCAGACCGTGATCACGAACCCCAGGATGAACACATTGGGCAGCAGCACGGACAGGATTGACACCATGAGGGCACGCACGTAGTCGACATCGGTGGTGGTGCGGGTGACGAGGTCGCCCAGCCGCTGCTTGTCGTGGAAGGCTAAAGACAGCCGCTGCAGGTGGGTGAAGACTTCGGCCCGGATCGTGGCCATGGCCCGCTCCCCGACGCCGTTGAGCAGGCGCGTGCCGACGTAATCTGCTCCGGCATTGAGCACTGTCATGGCGAGCAGGGCCGATGCGGCGAGCAGGAGCAGCTGGAGCTGGCTCAGGCCGGCCAAGCCGAGGAATGCGGGCATCGTGTGGAGTTGGGAACCGCCCGTTGGCTGCAGGACATCGTCGACAATGATTTTCATGGGCCACGGCAGGGCCACTTCCATGGCGGCGACGAACACCACCAGCAGGGCACCTCCGGCCAGCGCCCAGACATGCGGGGCTATCGCCCCGCGGAACCGCCAAAAGGTTTGAAACATCTCTCCCCCTAAGAACCAGGCGGTCGCGGGCATCGCCCGAACGCTGTGCGTTGGGCGGTGCTCTGAGACCGTCCAGGGATAATCCCTGGTCAGGCTCGCTATTTCCTAAAGAGCTTTGGGAAAACCCTCCCGGAGCTTGGGGAAAACTTGCTGGCCGTTCTGAGCACGACGGCGGCAGCACTGTTTGGGGGGCTTACATCCGGGCTGTCACGGACTACCGTTTGCAAGTAAAGGCACTTCCAGCCCGCACGGCAGCAAAGGAGACCCCATGGGTGACGTGTGGATCCGCACGATCAGCCACAGCCTGGTGCGGGCCGACAGGGTCACGGAGATTGCCTCGTCCCGCGGATCCGTCCACGAGGAGCGCGGGTATTCGATCAGGGCGGTGGCCGAGGGCAAGGCCTATATTCTCATCGACAACAGCGACCTCGAAGGCAGCGCGAACGCCAGGTTCGGGCATGCCCGGCGCATGCAGGCGGCACTGCTGCTCGCCATGGACGCGGCAGGCACTGCCGCCGCGTCCATGGTGATCAGTTACGAACAGGACGGGGAGCGGTGGATCCTGACCCCGGCGTCGGAGATTGCGGGCGTGTCTGTGCCGTCTGCACCTGGAACGGAAAGCACTTAGACGGGCCGTTTTTAGTCCACGAGCTGCAGTTCGGGGCCCCTGGTCTCTCCGGAATTAAGTCCTTCTCCGGCACCGAGTTCCGCGGCGAAGCGGGTCGCGTGCGCGCTCAGCTCGGCCTCGGCCAGGCCGCGGGCTGCGGCGGCGTCGGGGGTGACCACGGTGGGGGCGAAACGGACGTGCGTGGCTTCCGTGAGTCCGATGAAGTCCAGCCAGTCGGCAAAGAAGGTGCTGCTGAAGTCGGAACCGAACGCCGCAGGAACGCCCGGGGCATACACGCCGCTGGTGTGGATCGCCAGCACCGGTTTTCCGGTGATGAGTCCGAAGTAGCCGGCGGCGGGATCGAACCCGAAGCTCCAGCCCGGCTGGGTCACCAGGTCGATCCACTGCTTGAGCGCGTACGGGACGCCGGCATTCCACATCGGGATGTTGAAGACGTACGCGTCCGCTGCGGCGAACTGGTTGAACACGGCCCGGGCGTTCTCCCACGACTGGAGCTGCTCCGCCGTCTGTTCCACGCCCGAAAATACGGCCATCTTGGCGGCAGCAGCGGTGCGGCCGAACTCGGGGAGGGCGCCGGGGTCGAACACGTTCAGTGTCTGGACGTCAATGCTGCTGTCCCCGGTGGACTGGACGGCGGCAAGAAAGTGGCGGGCCAGCTGCAGGGAATCGCTGCGGGAACCCCGCGGTGAGGCGTTGACGTGGAGAATCGTGGGCATGATGGTCCTTTCGCGGGCTGCGCCGGACGGCGTCAGCCAGGGATGGTGTGTCGGGGAGAGGGGCCGGCTTTGGCCGCCCTTTTGATCCTCGCCGCCCCCGGCGGGACGGCGGAAGGACGCACTTTGACCTGCCTAGGGCACGTGGAGGTTCCCTGCTGCGCATGGGTAGGCTGGTGCCTGTTGGTGTGCAGGAGGGGGACGGCATGACACTTACGGCGGAGCAGAAGCGCCTCGCTGCGCGGGAGGCATACAACGGCGGGCTCGCCCAGTGTCCGGCGCGCCAGCTCCTGGAAACCATCAGCAGCAAATGGGTAACCCTGGTGATGCTGGCCCTTGCCGGCGGGCCGCAGCGGCCCAGCGAACTGCGCCGGCAAATACCCGGGGCCAGCCAGAAGATGCTGACTTCAACGCTGCGGGCACTCGAACGCGACGGCCTGGTTTCGCGGCTGGTGACCGTGTCCGTTCCGGTGCGGACCGACTACGAGCTGACGCCCGCGGGCCATTCGCTGCTGGGCGTGGTGCACGGACTGAAGGCCTGGGCTGAGGAAAACATGGACGGCGTGGCCCGTGCCCGCCTTGACTACGACCGGCACCGCCTCGAGTTTGGGGACTGAACCGGCAGGCCGGCGTCTAGCGTGCCGCCCCGGTGACGTCCTCTGGGCCCACGAAGTTGCAGGAGCCCTGGTGGCGTTCGGGCAGGATGCAGGTGCGTCCGGTGGCCAGGTGCACATTCCCGCAACGGCCCGTCAGGGCAATGTCCTCGCGTACGTGAAGGCTTCGCAGATCGGGCCGTTCCCCGCCGCTGACGGGTAGGGCCGTGGGTGCCGGCCTGCTGCTGTCGTCGGAATGGTTCATGCTGGCAAACTCCTCGTTGAGTGGCTGCCCCAAGACGCAAGGCCAGTCTGCGGATCCAAGATCTCCAGTGTCCCGCCCCCGGATTAACGGCGGGTTACGGGGCTGTTAGATCCGTTTGCCAAAATGGTCGCCACCGGGGTCAGCCGGGTCAGCCGAGAAGATCGTCCACATAGCACCACCGCCAGTCCTCACCCGGTTCGATGCTCCGCATGACCGGGTGGCCGGTCGCCCTGAAATGCCGGGACGCGTGGGTGGCGGGCGAGGAATCACAGCAGGCCACGTTCCCGCACTCCAGGCACATCCGCAGGTGGACCGTGACAGTGCCTTCCCGGACGCAGGCGTCGCAGCGCGCGTCGCGGGGTACCTCGGGATCGGTTGCTGCCTCCAGATGCTCGCAGTCGCCTCCCGGCCTGGCGACCGCCCTGGAACCGGAAACGTCGGCCTCCTCGATGACGGCGTCCAGCATCGATTCTTCGACGTCGAGCCGCTCCAGGACATTGCTGAGCACTTCATGAGGGTAGTTCCCGCCGCTTCTGAGCTCGAGGACCTTCGCGCGCTCCGCCTCGAGCATGGCGAGCCGCAGCTGGGCGTAGCGCTGGCTGGGAGTGGCGGCTTCCGACGTGGGCCTGCCCAGGCGTTCCCACGCTGCCAGCCCGCGTTCCAGCGTCCTCCGCTTGAGCATGGCCACCACCTCCGGAGGATCATCGTCGCTCCGGAGTTCGTGCAGCCGCTCCACTCCAGCGGCCGTGGCCTGCTGCGTCAGCGATGCCTGGGCCAGGGCGTCCTCGCCCGGATCGGGTCCCTGCACGCGGAGCAGCCGCACCAGGGCGGGCAGCGTGAACCCCTGCAGCGCCAGCGTGCCGGCCACCACCACCATCGCCGCCAGGATCAGGACAGTGCGGTGCTCCAGGTCCTGGGGCAGGGTGAGGACTGCGGCGAGGCTGACCACGCCGCGCATGCCGGCCCACGAGATGATGGCCGGGTATTGCCAGGGCGGCGCGGGGTCCTTCCGGGCCACGGCCGGGATGAGCCGGGGCAGGTAGGTGGCCGGAAAGACCCAGACAGGCCGCAGCAGCAGCACGGCCAGCAGGATCACCGCGCACCCGGCCCAGATTCTGGCGGCTCCGAGCGAATCGTCCTGGACGCCCTCGATAATGGTCCGCACCTGCAGTCCGATGAGGAGGAAGACCGAGTTCTCCAGCAGGAACTGCACTGTCTCCCAGTTGCTCCGCTGGCTCTGCCGGGCGGCCCCGTTCGGCATGGAGGGAGCCTTGGTCCCCATGATCAGGCCGGTGACCACCACGGCCAGGACCCCTGAAGCGTGGATTGCCTCCGCCGGCAGGTAGGCCACGAAGGGTGCCATCAGCGACGTCGAGGTATTGATGGCAACGTTGCGGATCCGCAGGCGCAACTGGGTGAGGACGTAGGCGGCGGCGAGTCCCACCACCAGCCCGCCGCCGGCGGCCAGCAGGAAGTCGGCGCCGATCTCCAGCACGGAAACGGTCCCTGCGAGCGCGGCGACGGCGGCGCGCAGGCACACCAGGGCGGTTGCGTCGTTGACCAGCGATTCGCCCTCCAGGATGCTGACGATCCTGCGTGGCATCCCCACCTTGCGTGCAATGGCCGTGGCGGCCACCGCATCCGGCGGGGCCACCACGGCAGCGAGCGCGATGGCCGCGGCGAGCGGTATCTCCGGGAACAGCCACCAGACCACCAGGCCCACCACGATGGTGCCGAAGATGACGTAGCCCACCGAGAGCAGCCCGATGGCGCGGCGGTTGGAGCGGAAATCGTACAGCGATGTCCGCAGGGCGGCCGCATACAGGAGCGGCGGCAGCAGCCCCACGAGGACCAGCTCAGGGTTGAGCTCGACGCGGGGCACGAACGGGAGGAAGGAACCGGCCACCCCGGCCATCACCAGGAGCAGCGGGACCGACACATCCAGCTTGCGGCCCAGTGCGCTAACCGCGCACACAACGGCGGCGAGCGCCAGCAACCCCAGGGCGACGTCCATGCGGCTATTCTCTCAACTGCCGCGGACTGGCCGACGGCGGGTGGGGACGGGGACTCCGGTCAGGATGTCTCCGCACGCCGGGGCGCGGGTTCGACGACGTCGTCAGCACCTTCGGCCGGATCCTGCGAATGCATGCGGATGTCGGTGGGGTCTGCCGTTTCATCCCCTTCGGCGGGGGCCTCGCTGTGGATGCGCTGCAGCGACTCCGGGGTCTCGCTCATGACTGCCGCTCCTCTGTTGCGGTTGTGTGCTGTGGGCCATCGCTTAACGTTCATCTAGCTACCGCACCAGTCAGACTGTCAAGGACCGGCGCCTCCGCTCTGGCCGGGGATGCTGTTCTGTGTTGAACTGTTGGGGTTGCACCCGGAATGCCCTGCGGCCGCCAGCCGCAGCACTGCCCTTAGCACCGTCTACCCAGCCGGTCCGCACCGGCTGTTGGGAAGGAACAGCACTATGGCAACGCACAAGATCGGCTATTTCGTAGGGAGCCTGGCCAGCGGCTCCATCAACCGGACCCTCTCCAAGGCCCTGATCAAGCTGGCCCCCGGGGACCTTGAGTTCACCGAGATTCCCATCAAGGACCTGCCCCTGTACAGCTACGACTACGACGCCGAGTTCCCGCCAGAAGGCCGGGCACTCAAGGAAGCCATCGAAGGCTCTGACGGCATCCTCTTTGTCTCGCCGGAATACAACCGGTCCATTCCCGGGGCGCTGAAGAACGCCATCGACTGGGGCTCCCGGCCCTGGGGCACCAACTCGTTCGCCCGCAAGCCCACCGGCATCATCGGCGCCTCGCCCGGGAGCATCGGCACGGCGGTGATGCAGTCCTCCATGCGCGCCGTTCTGAGCTTCCTCGATGCCCCGCAGCTGAACGCCCCTGAGGCCTACGTCAAGTTCAACCCCGACGTCTTCGGCAGCGACGGCGAGGTCAAGGACGAATCCACTGAGGCCTTCCTGCGGCACTACATGGAGGAGTACTGCGCCTTCGTGCAGCGGGTCCTGGCAGCCAATGCACCGGGCCACATCGGCGACCCGGAGCCCGACACCCAGAAGCTCTCCCGCTAGCCGCCTTCTCCCGAAATTTTGTCCAGATATTGGCCGCTCGGAGGCCCAGAAGTCCCATTATCTGGACAAAAACTTCTCGAGGGGGCGCTTAGAGAGTGGCGGCGCTAGAGGGGACGGGGACGGGGCCGCCGAGGTTGCGGTACTTTTCGAGCCGCTGCGGGAGGAGTTCGGCCACGCCGGCGGCCGAGAGCACAGCCAGCTCGTACTCGATCGCCTGGCCTAGGCGCTGGCAGAACGCCCTGCCCTCGAGGGCGGCATCGCCCCGTTCGTCCACGATGTGCTCCACCATGCCGTGCGCATAGAGTGAGGCGACGTTGACGCCCTGCGCCTCGGACATGGCCGGGGCGAACTCGGTGCTGCGGTGCACGATGGCGCTTGCCCCTTCGGGCGGTAGAGGGGAGAGCCAGGCGTGCTGCGCAGCGATGGTTCGGTCGGCCGGAAACAGTGCCAGGGCGCCGCCGCCGGTGCCCTGGCCCATCAGCACGGATACCGTGGGGGAGTTGAGCCCGATGAGGTCATGGAGCGACCGTGCGATTTCGCCGGCCAGTCCGCCCTCTTCCGCTTCCTTGGACAGCGCCGCGCCGCCGGTGTCGATCACCGTGACCAGGGGCAGTCCGAGTTCCCCGGCCAGCAGCATGCCGCGCCGGGCTTCCCGCAGGGACGCGGGCCCCATGGCGGTCTGCTGCGAGGGCCGGGGCCGGGTGTGCCCGATCACCACGCAGGACTTCTGCCCGAAGCGGGCCAGTGCCAGCAGCAGCCCCGGGTCCTTTTCGCCCTGGCCGGTGCCGTTGAGCGGAAGCACGTCACGGGCCCCGTAAGCCAGCAACTGCCCCAGGTCCGGGCGGCGCGGGTTCCGGGAGATTTCGATCGATTCCCAGGCTCCGGCGCCGGACGGTTTCACCGACAGCGTCCGCGGCGGATGGACCCGCGCCGGCGGGCCGGCGACCAGGATGCTCAAGGCGCGGTCGACGACGTCGGATAGCTGCCATGGCGGGACCACCGCGTCCACGAGCCCCTTGTCGAAGAGGTTCTCGGCCACCTGGACGTTCTCCGGAAAAGGGGAACCGTACAGCGCCTCGTAGACCCGCGGCCCCAGGAACCCGAGGAGGGCGCCCGGCTCGGCCACGGTGATGTGGCCGAGGGAACCCCAGGACGCCATGACGCCGCCGGTGGTGGGATGACGGAGGTAGACGAGGTAGGGCAGGCCGGCCTGCCTGTGCGCCCGGACGGCAGCGCTGATCTTTACCATGGAGAGGAACGCGATGGTGCCCTCCTGCATGCGCGTGCCGCCCGACGCCGGTCCGGCCAGGAGCGGCAGCCCCTCCCGGGTGGCGCGTTCGACGGCGTTCACGATCCGTTCCGCTGCAGCGAGGCCGATGGAGCCGGCCAGGAAGCGGAATTCGCTGACAATGACAGCCACACGCCGGCCGCGGATGAGGCCTTCACCGGTGAGGACGGACTCGTCCACGCCGGTCTTCTCCCGGGCGGCGGCCAGTTCCTGCCGGTACCCGGGGCTGGGGTCGGGGTCCACCACAGGGGAGTCCCAGGAGCGGTAGGAGCCGGGATCGAGCACCGCGCTGATGAGTTCGGTGGCGTCCAGGTGCCGGACCTTCTTCCGGGCGGTGTCTGTGCCCATGCTCACCGGCCCTCCCCGGCGGAGCCGGCGCCGGCAGCGGCGGTGTCGGCCGGCACAAGTCCGAGCCATTGCCTGATCTGCTCGCCGTCCTGGTCCAGCAGCGGCGGAGCCGTGTGGGCCTTGAGCGTGGTTTCCGCGGTGTCCGCGGCGCTGAAGAAGCGCAGCGGCGGCCCCGGCAGGGTGACGTTCCCGAGGATCTTGTGGTCGACGTCGATCACCAGGCCCTGCGAATGGACCTGTTCCCATGCGTAGACCTCGTCCAGGGTGCGGACCTTGCCCGCCGGGATCCCGGCCTCGTTCAGCATGGCGAGCAGCGGTTCCGCCTCGTGCCCGGCGAATGCGCGCTCCACCTCCTCGATGACTTTTTCCCGGTTCCGGACGCGCTCGGCGTTGGAGGCGAATTCCGGACGGTCGGCGTCTATGCCGAATGCCGAGGCAAACGTGCGCCACAGCTTCTCGCTGCCCACGCTGATCTGCACGCGGCCCTGCCGGCAGTGGAACAGGCCGTAGGGGGCGATGGACGGGTGGTGGTTGCCCTGGGCTTTGGGGATCTCGCCGGCAACGGTGGCGCGCGTGCCTTGGAACGCGTGCACCCCGATCAGGGCGGCAAGCAGCGAGGTCCGCACGATCTGTCCCTGGCCCGTCCGTTCGCGCTGCAGCAGCGCCGCGAGCGTGCCGAACGCCCCGTACATGCCGGAGAGGAGGTCTGCGATCGGCACACCCACCCGCTGGGGGTCGTCCGGGCCGGAGCCGGTCAGGGACATCAGCCCGGCCTCACCCTGCAGGATCTGGTCATAGCCGCTGCGGCGCGACTCCGGGCCGTCATGCCCGAAACCGGTGATGGACAGGACCACCAGCGAAGGGTTCAGGGCGTGCATCTGCGCGGCGGAGAACCCGAGCCGGTCCAGCACGCCGGGGCGGAAGTTTTCAATGACGACGTCGGCGCGTTCCAGCAGTTCGCGCAGAACCGTCCGCCCGTCGTCGCTCTTCAGATCCAGGGCGATGGATTCCTTGTTGCGGTTGCAGGAGAGGAAGTACGTGGCCTGGGGATCGTCCTCGGGGCCGACGAACGGCGGCCCCCAGCCGCGCGTATCGTCGCCGGTGCCGGGATTCTCAACCTTGATGACCCGGGCGCCGAGATCCGCGAGCATCATGCCGGCGTGCGGTCCGGCCAGGGCCCGGCTCAGGTCCACCACAAGGTAGCCGGCGAGGGGGCCTTCGGGCTGGGGCGTGGAGTCATGGTTCATACTGGGTGTTCCTTCTCTTGCTGGGAGGGGCTGCTGGTGCTGCTCGGGCCGGCTACATCCAGCCGGGGAGCACCATGACCAGCCAGGCGATGGCGGGGCCCGCGATGACGACGATGCCGCTGTAGGCCAGGATCTGCTTGTAGAACCTGTCCTTGTCCACGTCCTCCGGGGCGTTGGCCAGAACCAGCGCACCGTTGGTGGAAAACGGCGAGACGTCAACGATCGTGGCGGCGACGGCCAGGGCGGCGATCACGCCGACCGCACCGATTTCGCCCGTGGACAGGAACGGTACGGCCAGCGGGATGAGGGCGGCCAGGATGGCGGTGGAGGAGGCGAAGGCCGAGACCACGGCGCCGATGTAGCAGATCAGCAGGGCCGCGAGCAGCGGCATCCCGAGGTGGGCGACGCCGTCGGACACGAACTTGATGGTGCCGGCTTCCTCAAGGACGCCCACGAAGGTGAGCATGCCGCAGATGAGCAGGACGGTGGACCAGCTGATCTTGTTGATGGCGCCCTTCTGGGCGGCGGGTGAGACGAGGGCCAGGACCATGGCGATGGTGATGGAGACGAACCCGACGTCCACCTTGAAACCGAGTGAGATGACGGCCAGGGCGATCAGGCCGGCAATGGTGACCAGCTGCGGAACCGTGGCGCGCGCACCGCCGGCATCGGCGGACTTGGCGGCAGAAGAGGAGCCGGAGGTTCCTTTGGCTGCGACGCCGGAGGAGGAGATGTCGGTGCCGGAGCCCCGCAGGGTGGCACCGGCGGCGCGGGCGCCGACGCTGACAGACATCCTGGACTCCGCGGCCTGCTCCACGAGCCGGCCGGTCTTGGTGGAGAGCAGTTTGCTGCCGCCCAGGACGATGAAGAGCACGACGGCGATGGCGAGGTTGAAGACAAAGCTGGCGAGGAAGATCGCCATGGGGCTGGCTTCAAGGTCCGTCTTGGCGATGATGCCGTTGACCGTGACGCCGTAGACGGCGATCGGGGAGAAGCCACCGGCCTGCGCCCCGTGGATCACCATCATGCCCATCATGAGGGGGTTGATCCTGTGCTTGGCGGCGAAGCTCAGGGCGATGGGAGCGATGATCGCGACGGCGGCGGGGGACAGCGCGCCGACGGCGGTGATGAGCGCCGTGATGGCGAACATGACCCAGGGGATAAGGGCCACCTTGCTGCCCACCAGCCGGACCGCGCCGCGGACCAGTAGGTCGATGGTTCCGTTGTTCTGGGCGATCGCGAAGAGGTAGGTGACGCCGACGATCGTCAGAAACAAGCCGCCGGGGAAGTTGGCGAGAATGTCGCTGGTGGACATTCCCAGAACCACCGAGCCGAGCAGGAAGGCGCCTACGAAGGCCAGGGCACCCATGTTGAGAGGCAGCACCGTGGCCAGCAGGAACATCACCGCCAGGATGATGATGGACAGGACAGGAGCGGACATCGTTGTTCCTCCGGGGTGAGAGTTGATGTGATGTGGCTTACAGGCTCACTGGCCTAGCCTCCTAGACACTAGGTGACTTTGTCAATATTCCTCCGCTAAGCTGATGCAAGAACGCCGGAAGGATGCGCATGCCCAGGAAAACCGCAACGCAACAAATTTCCCGCGTCGCGCGCCCGCGCCTCTACGAACAGCTCGTAGAGCAGTTGATGGACTTCATCGAGTCCGCGCAGCTGGGGCCCGGCGACACCCTCCCCGCGGAGCGGGACCTGGCCGAACGGCTGGGCGTCTCGCGGGCGACACTTGCCCAGGCCCTGGTGGCCCTGGAAGTCCTGGGTGTCATCGACGTCCAGCACGGCACCGGAGCGGTCCTTGTCTACCGGCCCAACGTTCCCTCGGTGCTCAAGGGACTGCGCGAGCACCGGAGCCGCCTTCCCGAGATCGTCGAAGCCCGCAGCACGCTCGAGGTGAAGCTGGCTGAGCTGGCTGCCGCGCGGCGCACGGACGGGGACATGCAGGCGATCGACCAGGCGCTGGAGGTCATGGCGGAGGAAGTCGCCTCGGGCGCGAAGGGGGCCCACGGCGACGAGTTGTTCCACCAGGCCATCACCGCCGCCGCGCACTCCGGCGTGCTGGCCCAGCTGATGTCCTTCATTGCCGGGATGATCCTCGAAACGCGGCTCGAGTCGCTGGGGCAGCCCGGCCGGCCGGAGCAGTCACTTGCATCCCACCGCAAGATCGCGGACGCCATCCGGGCCCAGGATTCGCAGGCCGCCGCGGCGGCGATGCTTGACCACATCACCCTCGTGTCCGACGTCGCCCTGCTGAAGTAAGCACATGAAGCCGTTTCTGCTGCTCGCTTCGCGGGCCGAGGACGTCGCCGCGGAGGACGAATACGAGGCATACCTGCGCTTTGGCGGGCTGGAGCCGCACCAGCTGAACCGGATCCGGATGGAGCGCGCGCCGCTGCCGGAGCTGGACCTGGACGATTATTCCGGCGTCATCGTGGGCGGCAGCCCGTTCACCTCGAGCGATCCTGCCGACAAGAAGAGTGAAGCCCAGCACCGGGTGGAGCGCGAACTGTCGGGGCTGCTGGACCGGATCGTGGCAGAGGATTTCCCGTTCCTGGGTGCCTGCTACGGAGTCGGCACCCTCGGCCTGCACCAGGGCGCAGTGATCGACAGGACCTACGGCGAGCAGCTGGGCGGGGTGACCATCAGCCTGAGCCCGGAGGGCCTGCGGGACCCGCTGCTGGCTGGCCTCCCGGCGCAGTTCACCGCGTTCACCGGCCACAAGGAAGGGTGCACGGTGCTGCCCCCGCATGCGGTGCTGCTGGCGAGCTCCGCCGCCTGCCCGGTGCACATGTTCCGGATCAAACAGAACCTGTACGCCACCCAGTTCCACCCCGAGCTCGACGCCGAAGGGCTGGTGACCCGGATCGACATCTACCGCAATGCCGGGTACTTCCCGCCCGAATCCGCCGAGGAGCTGATGGCGGAAGCCCGGACCTTCACCGCCACCGAACCCATGAAGATCCTGCGGAACTTCGTGCAGCTCTACGGCAAATAAGCGCCCATTGACTTCGGCCTGCGGAGGTCTACGGTTGAACTACGTCAACATTGACCTGTTGCGTGCGTGTGTGGCGCGGGGGCAGCCACACCAACAATCTGCGGCTGTTGCACGGTCACGCCTCCGGGCAGCCCGCACCTCGCCAGCGTGGGGCTTCTCCCGAAGCCGCCTTCCCCATTTCAGGTCTCAACCAAATCTGCAGGTACCGTCCATGACCGCTAATTTCGTTACAGCCTTTGCCGTCAAGTCCTTCGATGAACCAGACAAGAAGAGGTGCCCGGACAAGGCCGAGGTGGACCTGGTCAGCGTCAACGATTTCTCCGTTGCCCGCCTGATCCTCGCCCCCGGATGGCGCTGGTCCGAATGCGCCAAGCCCAATGAGCAGACACCCTTCTGCCAGCACAACCACCTCGGGTTCTGCCTGTCCGGTGTCATGGAGGTGCAGGCACCCGGGGGCGCCCGCTCCTTCATCCGCGCCAATGACACCTATGCGATTCCTCCAGGGCACGATGAATGGGTGGTGGGTTCCGAGCCGTTCGTGGCCGTCGAATTCCTTGGCGCGGCGTCGTTCGGGCGGCCGGTCAGCCGCGGCCTCCACGCCAGAATCTAAGCCGCAGGAACCTGAGCCGGCCGGGTCCGGGCAGCCACGGCCGTCTCCCTGAGCTGCCTTGTGCGTACCCCGGCGTATTGGCACAGCGTCCTGGAAGGGCAGGTTGAGTTCGGCGAGATCCACGTCTTCGCCGGGCCGGATTTCGTGGTCACCGTGCCGCGCGCGGAATCACCGGACCTGGCGCGGGTGCGCCGCCGCATGGAATCCCAGCCGGAGTTCCTGGCCCTGGGCCCGGACGCGGTACTGTACGCCATTCTGGACCAGGTGGTTGACGAGTACGAGCCTGTGGCGGCCGGTCTGGAAAACGACATCGACGAGATCGAGGACGAGTTCTTCGGCGCGGATCCGGAGGTGTCCCGCCGCATTTACGAGCTGTCCCGCCAGGTCATCACCGTGCAGCGCGCCACCGGGCCGTTGGCGGGGATTCTGCGGGCCCTGAGGACTGGATCTTCGGCTATCCCATGGCGCTGGGGCTGATGCTCGGCATGGGTCTGGTCCTCTATGCCACCTTCAAGCACAACAACTGGATCTGAACCACAGGATTACGCCGCTTTTTCCGCATGAGCCGAAGCTTCACCGAAGCTTCGGGGCAACTCCGGCACCCTGCATGGCCGCGGAAAATACACTGGATACAGCCTTCCACTGGCTCTCTCCACCGGACCTCAGCTTTCGAAGGAAGCCCAAAATTCGCTCTTCATCTGTTCTCCGTCCTGCCCTGGCCTCGCTGCTGCTGACGGGCCTCGCGGCAGTATTCGCCGGGGTCTCGCCGGGCACCGCCGCTACGGAAACCGAGGCGGCAGTGCCGACAACTCCTTCCCGCTACATCGTGCGCTACTCCGCCGGGACCGACGTTTCCTCGGCCGTGCGGAACCTGCGCTCGCGGAGCATCGCCGTCGGACGCACCTTCGCCAAAGCCATTCGGGGCGCCGTGGTGACGGCAACGCCTGCTCAGGCCGCGGAACTCAAGCGCTCGGCGGGCGTTGCCGCCGTCGAACCCGATGCCAGGGTGAGGGCCGCCGATACCCAGCAGTCCGCACCATGGGGCCTGGACCGCATTGACCAGCATGTCCTGCCGCTTTCCGGAACCTACAGCTCGGTGGCGTCAGGCGCCGGCGTGAGCGCCTACGTCATTGACTCCGGCGTGCTGTCTGCGCACGCGGATTTCGGCGGCCGCGTCGCGCAGGGATGGAGCGCAGTTTCCGACGGCATGGGCACAGGGGACTGTAACGGCCACGGCACGCACGTTGCCGGCACTATCGCGGGGAAGACCTACGGCGTGGCCAAGGCGGCCACCGTGGTCCCCGTCCGTGTGCTGGACTGCAGCGGTTCGGGCTTCAACTCGGACGTCATCGCCGGGCTGGAATGGGTCGCCGCCAACCACCAGGCCGGAACACCGGCTGTAGCCAACCTGAGCCTCGGCAGCACCGCCAGCGCCATGGTGGACGCCGCGGTGCAGGGCATCATCAACGACGGCGTCACCGCAGTGGTCGCCGCCGGAAACTCAGCCGCCGATGCCTGCAGCAGCTCCCCGGCCCGCGTTGCCGGCGCGCTGACCGTCGCCGCGAGCGACTCCGCGGACAAGCAGGCGGCGTTCTCCAACTACGGCAGCTGCGTTGACCTGTACGCTCCGGGCGTCGGCATCAAGTCCGCTTCCCCCAGTTCCACTACCGCGACGGCCCTGATGAGCGGCACCTCGATGGCCTCACCGCATGTGGCCGGCGCCGCAGCCGTGATGCTGTCCCGGGCGCCGGGGCTGCTGCCCTCGGATGTTGCAACGAAGCTGCTGTCCGCGGCCACCCCCGGTGCGGTCTCCGCCGCCACCGCGGGAACACCGAACCGCCTGCTGTTCACCGACCCCGCCACCGCGGTCCTCACCGCGCCGTCCGTGACGGCGCTCAGCCCGGCAGCGGGCTCCTCGGGTGCCGCCGTGGCAGCCAACGTCAACGCCACCTTCGGCACCGCCGTCCAGGGCGTCACCGGTTCCACCTTCGTCCTCCGGAACGCCGCAGGGGCAACAGTGCCGGCTGCAGTCACCTACGACGCCGCCACGCACACCGCAACGCTGAACCCCGACGGCCTGCTCGGTGCATCGCAGAAGTACACGGCGACGCTGACCGGCGGAACCGCGGCCATCCGCGACGCTGCGGGCACACCCTTCGTCACGGGCAGTTGGTTCTTCACCACTGCCGCGGCACCCACGGTCACGGCACGCACGCCCGGCGCGGGTGGCACCGCCGTTGCCGCGGGCAGCAACGTCACGGCCACCTTCAGCACCGCGGTGCAGGGCATCAGCAGCAGCAGTTTCCTGCTGCGGGCCCCTGATGGCACCCTTGTTCCGGCAGCCGTCAGCTACAGCGCGGCCACCAGGACCGCCACCCTGGACCCCGTTGCCAACCTCGCCAACGACGCCAGGTACACGGTGACACTGACCGGCGGAGCGGCTGCGGTCCGCGATGCCGCCGGCACCCCGTTGGCCACCACCAGCTGGACGTTCACCACCGGCCCGGCCCCCGTTATCACGGCCATGACGCCGCGTCCGGGCGCAACGCTGGTGCGGCGCGCCAACAACATCGCGGTGACTTTCAGCGAGGCCATCACGGGAGCCGGCACCGGCACCGTCTCGCTCAGGAACGCCGCCACCGGCGCCACCGTGGCGGCAACTGTTTCCCGCAACGGCACCACGAACCAGTGGATCCTGAACCCTGCGGCAACCCTGGCCGCGCGGACCACTTACACGGTCAACGTGACCGGAGGCACCGCGGCGGTGCGCGACCTGGCCGGGAACCCGCTGAAGTCAGCCAGCTGGACGCTCACCACCGGTTCGTTCTAGCTCCAGCAAACTCTGAGTCCACAAAACAGAGGCCGACGGCGGCACCCGCGTGCCGCCGTCGGCCTTTTGTTTGTAGGTGTCTGGCAAGTGAGTCTGACACGGACGACTGTGTCAGTGGCCGAAATGGACCGTTCCCCAACCGCTGTCACTCTTGGTTACGGTGTGGGAGTACTTACCCTTCTTGTCGTCGTACTTGATCTTGACGATGTGGTAAACCTTTTCCTCGCCACCCTTGCGGCCCTTGTCCTTGACCTCAGCCTTGGTGTGCTTTGATTCGTACTTGACATCCTTGAGCTTGCCGTCCCGATGCTTGATCAGTTCCCACTTACCGTTGTTCTTCTTTTGGAAGATCCAGTGGTCGAACTTCACGTCGGTTTTCTTGTCGCACCATACTTTGAACTCGAACTTGACGTCTGCCTTCTTCGAGTACTTGCCGTATTCCTTGTGGTACACGTTCTTGGCGTCGACCTTGCACTCGACCTTCTTGTCGGGCTTATAGTCGTAGCCTGCGGCTGACGCCGGTCCTGCCACCGCCACCGAGCCTCCTATGAGGCTCAGAGACGCTGCTGAAACCAGTGCGAGCCTGGCTGCCAAAGGGCGCCGCTGCCGTGTTGGAGTGGTCATGCTCATTGTTTCTCCCGCGTTATGTGTTCGGGCATCACTGGCCGATCACGTGACGCGTGGAGACCCATCAACCACTTCTGTCCGCATTTTGATCGTCCACCCGGACTGACCGGGTGGGCCTGGATCCGGATCCGTTTTCAGGGGCAACTGCCCGGCTCCGGTGCTTCAAATTTTACGCCCTTAAGTGGGTGTCAACACTTATTTACGGGAATTGTCAACCACTAATGGTTGTTTCGCACGGGCCGGCCCGACGCGGGTAAGGCGGCCGACGGCGGGCGTTCCCGGCGTCGGCCGCCTTACTTTGCGGGGCTACTTGCGCAGAAAGGCGAGCAGGGCCGCGTTGACCTCTGCCCCGTGGGTCCAGAGCAGTCCATGCGGAGCGCCGTCGATCTCCACGTAGTCAGCCTCCGGCAGCGCCTTGCTGAACTGCCGGCCGGTGGCGTCAATGGGCAGGATGTTGTCCGCCGTGCCGTGCACGATCAGTGCGGGGACGTCGATCTTCGGGATGTCGGAGCGGAAATCGGTGAGCCACGTGGGCTGGGCGGCCACCGAGGCGAATGCGCCGGCGCTGGCGGCCAGGTTCCAGCTTGCCCTGAGGGACTCTTCGCTGAGCCGGGGGGTACCCAGGAAAGTGTCGGTGTTGTAGAAGTTCTTGAAGAACTCGGTGAAGAAGGCGTAGCGGTCCGCTTTGACGGCCTCGGTGAGGCCGTCAAAGACGGACTGCGGCACGCCGGTGGGGTTGTCGTCGGTCTGCAGGAGGTAGGGCTCCAGGGATCCCAGGAACGCGGCCTTGGCGATGCGCGCCGAGCCGAAGCTGTAGAGATACCGTGCCACCTCACCCGTTCCCATCGAGAAGCCAACCAGCACCGCCTCATCGAGGTCCAGGGTGGTCAGGAGGGTGTTGAGGTCGCCCGCGAAGGTGTCGTAGTCGTAGCCGGTGGTGGGCTTGCTGGACTTGCCGAATCCCCGGCGGTCGTACGTGATGACGCGGTAGCCGGCATCGAGCAGTGCGGCCGTCTGCTTCTCCCAGGAGGATCCATCCAGGGGATAGCCGTGGATGAGGACAACAGCCTGTCCGGTTCCGTGGTCTTCGTAGTAGAGCTCGATGTCGGTGCTGTTTTCCTGTCCAACGGTGATGTAAGCCATATCAGCATTCCCTTCGGTCTCGTGAGAACGGGCGTCCTCAAGCGGTGGTACCAACCTACCGGGATCGTGTGCCGGAGGGCGCGGCCTGTCACGGGGCGTAGCGTGCAGGAATGGCTACGAAGAGGGTGGCGTTGTGCAGGGCATGAAACGAATTGGCTTCCTTTCCTTCGGCCACTGGGGCCCGGTGCAGGGTTCCCGCACCCGGACGGCGCGTGATGCGCTGTTGCAGGGGATAGAGCTGGCCGTGGCCGCGGAGGAGCTGGGCATGGACGGCGCGTTTTTCCGCGTTCACCACTTCGCGCGCCAGCAGGCGTCGCCGTTTCCGCTGCTCGCCGCTGCGGCGGCCCGCACCAGCCGCATTGACCTCGGCACCGGTGTCATCGACATGCGCTACGAGAATCCGCTGTACATGGCTGAGGAGGCGGCGGCCACGGACCTCATCAGCGGGGGCCGGCTTCAGCTCGGCATCAGCCGCGGCTCACCCGAGCCGGCCCGGAACGGCGCGGGCGCATTCGGCCACGTGCCGCGGCACGGTGAGACAGATGCCGACATGGCCCGACGGCACGCCGAGGAGTTCAGGCGGGCGATCGCCGGCGCCGGCGTGGTGGAGGCCGACCCGCGGTATGCCGGCGGGGCCACCGGGCTGCTGCCCGTCCAGCCCCGCTCCGAGGGTCTGCCCGAGCGGATCTGGTGGGGCGCCGGCACCCGGAAGACGGCGGTCTGGGCTGCCGAGCGCGGAATGAACCTCATGAGCTCCACCCTGCTGACCGAGGATACCGGGGTGCCGTTCCACGAGCTCCAGGCCGAGCAGATCGCGATGTTCCGCGAGGCGTGGGCGGCGGCCGGGCATGGCCGTGAGCCACGGGTTTCGGTCAGCCGCAGCGTCCTGCCGCTGACCGATGACGAGGACCGGCAGTACTTTGGGCTGAGCGCCCTTCGCGAGGGCCGGGACCAGGTGGGGGCCCTCGACGGCACGCTGGCCCGCTTCGGCAAGAGCTACATCGGTGAGCCGGACGTCATCGCCGGCGAACTCGCCGCTGATGCCGCGGTGCAGGCGGCCGACACGCTCCTGCTGACTGTACCCAACCAGCTCGGGGTGGAGTACAACACCAAGCTGCTTGCCACTATCGCCCGCCACGTCGCCCCCTCCTTGGGATGGGCGCCGCAGGATATGCCGGAGCGGGCGTAACCTACGGGCTTAGGACGGATCCTCCCGGAAGGGCGGTTGCCGTGGACAGGAATCACGTTCCCTTTAACCAGAAGCACGACGGCGGCCGGAATCACGGCGGCGGTCGGGCTCCAGGCCCGGGCGCCCGGCGGCTGGCCGCGGTCCTGCTGGTGGCCGGCGCCGTTGTTTCGTTTGCCGCCGGCGCCTTGCGGGCTGGACGGCAAGCTGGGTAGCTGGGCGGCTGGCGCCGCGCTGGCACTCTACGGCGCACTCCAGGCCGTCGACGGCGTGGCCTTGAAGCATTCCGTTGATGCCTGGGCTAAAGCAGAGGGAGCCGAGAAGGCCGTTCGCTTTGCGGCCGCAGAGGACATGCGCTGGCTTGAGTGGGGGATGCGCAGCTACCAAAGCTTCGTTCTCGGCGCAGCCCTCATCCTGCTTGGCATCGCGCTGGTGGCTAGCCGCCGCGTGCCGCGGCCGGTGGGCTACCTCATGGGGCTGTCCGGGCTGGCGTACCTGGCCCAAGGTTGGGTCATCGGAGCGGGAGGCTTCTCCGTCAGCAACACCGTGCCCACACTCGCCGGCATCGCGCTCATCCTGGTCTGGACCCTTTGGCTGCTGGCAACTTCGCTGCGGCGGTCCTAGGTGTGCCTAGACTGCGACGCGACCGGCATTTCCCAGTGAGAGGCAGTGGCATGACCGACAGCAAGCGCAATGCGGAAGAGCCCAGCGACCTTCGGGGCCCTGGCGACCCGGACGCCGTCGAACAGGAGCAGCCCCATCCCCAAGCCGGGACGGCCCACAACATCCGTGAGGAACAGATGACACAGGCGGGCGGAACCGTGCCCGCCAGCTACGTGGGCAGTGGAGCGCCGGAAGGCGGACGCAAGCCGGAAGCAGCCGCGGACGAATCCGGGCTGTGGGACGCGGAGGACAGGTAGCTACGCCCAGGGAATGACCCTGTCGGCGCGGGAGCGGGTGGCTTCGATCAGGCGGGTATTGGCTGCGTCCGGACCGTTTGCCCAGGCCTCGGCAGCAGCGCGGTCCATGCCGTAGAGCATGTGCCGTTCAACCAGCCGGGCAAGGCGCAGGTCGTGCGGAGTGTCGACGAACCATACCTCGTCCAGGAGCGCCCGCACCTGCTGCCAGCGCGGACCGTCGCTGAGCAGGTAGTTGCCCTCGGTGATGATGATGGGGATGCTGGCTGGAATGGCGAGCGATGCGGCCACCGGCTCATCGATCGTCCGCCGGAATTCCGGCGCGTACACGACCTCTTCGTCCCGGCGCACAAGCCGCCGCAGCAGCGAAAGGTAACCGCCGACGTCGAACGTGTCCGGGGCCCCCTTGCGCTGCCGCAGGGGAGTGCCGTCAATGATGGCGTTGCCCAGGTGGAAGCCATCCATGGGCACCACAAGGGCGGCGTCGGAGCCCAGGGCGTCCGCAAGGCAGGCCGAGAACGTGGACTTCCCGGACCCCGGGGAACCTGCCACACCGAGCAGAATCCGCCTTCCGGAGGCAAGCCTGCTGCGCAGTTGGGCAACGGCCTGCTGGATCTCTCCGGCTTCGAAAGCCCGGATGGTCTGGGGCTCGCTGGCTTGTGGCTCAACGTCTCTCGGTTCAACGTCTTGCGGCTCAAGGTTCGGAAGGGTCATGCACAGCATCCTAGGCGAGGCCCGGGGGAGCGCAGGCGCGTGCTGTGACGTTCGGAGCCGTACTGTGACGTGTGGACTTCAGTCCAGCGGAATGGTGATGGTGATGGCCGTGCCGGTGCCGGGAGCCGAGGTGATGTTCACAGTCCCGCCCGCTGCCTCCACGGCCTGTGAAATGGTCTTGAGCCCCGCGCGGTCGCCGTGGTCTTGCCCCGCCGCCGGTGGAACTGCATCGAAGCCGGTGCCGTTGTCGGCCACCATCAACCGGATGCCGTGGAAAACGGCGGCAAGGCGCACGGTGACATCCGTAGCGTGGGCATGTTTGAACGTATTGCTCAGCGCCTCCTGCGCAGACTGATACAGCAGCGAGGCGCAGCCGGACGAGATCTCCACGCCGTGATGGGGCGTCTCCCAATGGACGCAGGTGCCTTGGCGGCGAAGGGGGACCGTGAGCCGGTCAATGCAGCCGGCGAGTCCCAGCCGGTGAAAGTCCACGGGCTTCCGATCAGTGATGACACCGCCCACTGCGACGACTTCCTCGAGAACTGCTGACTGATTCATGGCGCCCCCGTTTTTGCGGTCCTAGTTGCATGCTTTCCCTGGAAGAATCGCTCCTCCAGGGGCTGATGCTTAAGGGTGGCGCGGGCCGATCAGGCTTGCCGCAGGTTTAACTCGGGATCCAATCAAGTTTTCGCAAGGTCTTGCGCGCAGCTACTGGGCCATCATCCAGGGCTGGGGTGCCTGTTGCGGATACGTGACTGCGTCGGCCGCATCGAGGACCTCCAGCGCCGTCATGTGCGCGGCCGCGGCTACCTCACGGATCGGCTTGCCATGGGTTACCGCCGCCGCGACTGCATTCTGCAGGGTTGACGCTGCGGGGTCGTGCTCTGCCTCTGTGGATTCCAGCGTCGCCACAGCTTCTTCCACCGCGCGGATATCGTCGTCGTCCATTGGTGTCCTCCGTCTCTGCTCCATTGCAGTGACGCCAGCGTCTAGGGGACCAGTGTTCCCTAAGACGAGGTGTCATGTTCCTAAAACAATAAGACAGACAGGTCTGTCTCTACCAGTCCCAAGGTACACTGATTCTCTGATGAGTGCTCCTGATGCAACCGGGGATGCCCTGCTGCCTGACGAGGTGCGGACCGGCCATAGTGAACCCGTGGACCGGATCCTTGCCACTGCCTACGAGCTGTTCTCCCACCGCGGTGTCCGCGACGTCGGAATCAACGAGCTGATCGAGCGGTCCGGGGTCGCCAAATCCACTTTCTACCGCCACTTCCCGTCCAAGGATGCACTTGTTCTGGCTTTCCTGGCTCTCCGCGACCAGGTCTGGACTGTGGACCTGATTGTCTCCGAGGCGAGGCGCAGGGGGACCACGCCTGAAGGCCGCCTGCTTGCCATCTTCGACGTTTTCGGTGACTGGTTCCAGCGGGACGATTTCGAGGCGTGCACCTTCATCAACGTCCTGCTCGAGATGGGACCGGGGCACCCGCTTGGCGAGGCCAGCATCGGCTACCTCGCCAGAATCCGGGGCCACATCCAGGCACTTGCCGAGGAGGCGGGGCTGGAACGTCCTGATGAATTCGCACGCTCCTGGCACATCCTGATGAAGGGCTCCATCATTTCCGCCACAGAAGGCGACTTCCTCGCTTCCAAGCGGGCGCAGCAGATGGCCGGCTGGCTGATCGAGCACCACCGGAGCTGACGCCGCCCGCCGGTTTTCAGTCGAGCCGCAGCACGTTCCGCAGCGGAGCCGGCAGCCACTTCGGCTTCGCTCCGTCACGTGTGGTCCCGCTGTTTTCCGCCGGCAGGTCCCCGGTTCCGGCCGCTAAGTAGTCTCCGCCGGCCGGGAGATAGTCACCCGCCGCGACGCTGCTCGATCTCTTCGCCGGCGGGAGGCAGGCGTTCTCGCTCAGGTGGCACAGCAGCGCCTGTTCGGGGGAGCCCGGATGGGATGCCAGATGCTGCAGCAGCCGGCGCCGGGCCTCGGACTGGACATCCGTGGTGGCGAGGATGTCCAGGATAAGTTCGATCACCTGGGCGCGCATCACGGTCCTGTCGATGGACCTCAGCGAGTCGCTGCAGAAGACATCTAGTGGGTCCGCGGCATCCTGGGTGCATCGGCCAGGTTCAGCAGCCGTCTTCAGCCATTCGGGCTCAGCCGGGGTGGGACAACTAGCGTCCATCGGGACCTCCCTGAAGGTTCCCAGTTTTGCTCCTTTGCATGGCGCCAATGTGCGGTATTCCTCCTGTAAAAACCTCGGTGCCGGCACCCCTCGACGGAACGCCCCGGGCGGAAATTGGGGGGCCAGCGCAGCGAAAAGTCCTGCTGAACCCGGAACACGGGCCCGTCCGCCGGGAAGTTCCCGGGTTTTCATAGGGAAACTCTCAGGATGCGGCTGCGGAAGGCCGGCGGGCAGGCCCGCTTGGGCCCCCGGACTTCCGCCTTAACAAGCATTCCGGAAGGGCGTAGCTTTGTTGGTGTTGGACCCGTTCCGGTCCTCCGCATCCTGCAACGGGGCCGGAAGCTGACAGGAGGTAACAGCGATGACCAACATATTCCGGCGTGCCGGCGTCGATATCCCGGAACCCTTCCGTCGCTTCCTGGAGGGGGATTTGGACGCCTGGCTGCGGGTCGAGGAATACCGTGAGGCCGGCTCACTGGTGGTAAAGGCCGAAGCGCCGGGTATCGATCCTGACAATGACGTGGACATCACCCTGGCCGGCAGCCAACTGCAGATCACCGTCCGCCGCGAAGAAAAATCGGAGCACAAAGACAAGGAAGGGTACCGCTCGGAATTCCGCTTTGGCACATTTTCGCGGACCGTAAGCCTTCCTGCCCCGGTGAACCAGGAGGACATACGTGCCTCATACACCGACGGCGTTTTGGAAGTGCGCGTTCCGTTGAACGAGGAGGCCGCCGGGGGCGGCCAGAAGATCCGCGTCTCCCGTGGCGCTGGAACTGCCGGTGGGGGAACTGCCGGTGCACGCACTACGGGGCAGGAACCCGAAGGCCAGAGTTTCGGTGGCCCCTAGCCCGGCAGCTCAGCCCTCGTAGTGGGTCTTTGCCGGGCCCTGTCCGAGCGAGTCAACGATCGACGTCGCAACGCTGCGCAGCTTGATGTTGCGTGTACTTGACGCTGCCTTGAGCAGCTCGAAGGCTTCCTCCTGGCTGCACCTGTTCTGCGCCATGATCACGCCGACGGCGACGTCGATCACAGTCCGGGTCTCCAGCGTGGCCTTGAGGTTGGCCGCCGCATCGCTGTAGTGGGCGAACCGCACCGCGAGCCGCAGGGCCATCGACGTCTGGCTGACGAAGTCCTGCGCGAGTTCCAAGACCCGGCCCTCGAAACGTCCTGGCCGGTGTGAGTAAAGGTTCAGGGCGGCCCGGGTCTCGCCCTCCAGCACAAACGGAATGGCGAGGATGGACCGCACCCCCTGCCCCAGCACCTTCTCGGCGTAGCTGTCCCAACGGTCGTGTTTGCGGAGGTCCGTGATGTGGATGGTGACCTGCTCGCGCGAGGCCGTCATGCAGGGACCGTCGCCGAAGTCGTACTGGATCTCGTCCATGGCCTGCGCCTCAGGGCTGCTGCTCGCCACGGTGGCTGCCTTGCGGTGCCGCAGCAGGGTTACGCCGCAGAGGACTTCGTCACCGGTTTCGGAGAGGCTGCGTGCAGAGACCCGAGCAAGCTCGTGGAGGAATTCACCCACGTCGGAGCTGTTGAGCACAAGCTCGTTGAGGTGCTCCGTGATTGAGGTTTCAGTTTTTGCGGTCGACTCGCTGGCCACGATCTTTCGGTACCGTTTCGCTCGGGTCAAGACGAACCGGCGGGGCGCTGCGCAGGTACCCCGTGGCCGGGGCGGATAGCAGCGAGCAAGGTGCCGGATCGAACAACAATCCAACGGCCTTCTGCTAAACCGTACCGAGAAAATATACACCAAGTTCCGCACGTGCCATGGCTGCCGTTACGGTGGCGGGCCCTAGGCTTGGGGAAGATGCCGGGCGGCGGCAGTCGCCTCGGTCAACGGAGCACGGCTGCCCTGGCCAGGGCAACCGACCAACAGGAGGAGGCCACGGTGAGAATTGCCGTAACGGGAGGCAGCGGAAAGCTCGGACGGAACGTGGTCCGCAGGCTTGTGGCAGACGGGCATTCGGTTCTCAACCTGGACCGGGCGGGTGACCGGAGCCCGCATTTCGCCGCCGTGGATCTGCGCAACTACGGGCAGGTCGTCGACGTCATCCTGGGTCTTGACGACCGGCATCAGGGCTTCGACGCGATCGTCCATCTGGGTGCCATCCCCGCGCCAGGGCTTGTGCCCGACGCCGCCACCTTCGAAAACAACATGCTGTCCACCTACAACGTGTTCCAGGCGGCCCGCAGGGCCGGCATCAAGAAAATCGTGTACGCGTCCAGTGAGACGGTGCTGGGACTGCCGTTCGACGTCGACCCTCCCTACATTCCGGTGGATGAGGAATATCCGGCGCGTCCGGAGAGCACCTACTCTCTGGTGAAGCACCTGGAGGAGCAGATGGCGATCCAGCTGACGCGCTGGGACCCGGAGTTGAGCATCGTGGGACTGCGCTTCTCCAACGTCATGGATCCGGAGGACTACGAGGAGTTTCCGTCGTTTGACGCGGACGCGGCGCTGCGCAAATGGAACCTCTGGGGCTACATCGACGCCCGGGACGGCGCCCAGGCGGTGGCACGCGCGCTGGAATACCGCACGCCGGGGTTCGAAGCCTTCATCATTGCCAATGAGGACACGGTGATGAGCCGTTCCAGTGCCAGCCTGGCCCAGGAAGTGTTCCCGCGGGTGGAAGTCACGAAGGAGCTGGGCGAGCACGAGACCCTGCTCTCCATCGACAAGGCCAGGCGGCTTCTCGGCTACGCGCCCGAGCACAGCTGGCGGAACTACCACTCGAACCGCACGACGCCCACTGAGGACTGAGCACCCGCAAAGGACTGAGCGCCCACAGAGGGCTAGGCGCGGGGCTGGAGGCCGGGCACGCCGTCGTCGATCCGGAAGGACGCCTTGGTGCTCACCGCGGAACCCGGAGTGTTGACGTAGTCCAGCACGCGGAAGTCAGCCGTCAGGGACTCCTTCGTGATGGTGGTCCGAACATAGCCGCGCTGGTCGTTGTAGAACTTCAGGTGCTCGTTCCAGGCCATGGTGGGGTCGGTGACGGAGCCCGTTCCGTTGCCGGTGGAGGTGACGGACGTGCACACCAGCTCCGACCCGACCACCGGCGCGTCCGGATTCCTGTAGTCCACCTTTACGTCGTTGGCCCAGTTGCGGTGGACATCGCCGGTGAGGACGACGGCGTTGCGCACCTTCGCGTCCACCCAGCCCTGGGTGATCCGGCGGCGGGAGGATGCGTAGCCGTCCCAGCCGTCCATGGACATGTCGTCGATGTCGGCCGCCTGGTTGCGGTCCCGCTCGGCGAAGAACACCTGCTGGCCCAGCAGGTCCCAGCGCGCCTTGGACTTGCGGAAACCGTCGAGCAGCCACTGCTCCTGCTCGGCTCCGGTGATGGTCCGGTCCTCCGCCAGGCGTTCCTGCACGTTCTTCCGCCAGCCGTCCCCCGCCAGCTGGTCGTCCCGGTACTGGCGCGTGTCCATCATGTGAAAGTTGGCGAGCTGGCCCCACTGGACCGTGCGGTAGATCTTCATATCCGCCCCGGCGGGCATGGACGGCCGGCGAAGTGGCATGTTCTCGTAGTACGCCTGGAACGCGGCGGCCCGGCGCTTCCTGAAGTTGGCCGCAGTGTCGTTCAGCTGGGCCGGGTCCGCGTTTTCCGGCACCTCGTCCGCCCAGTTGTTATCCACCTCGTGGTCATCCCAGACCATCAGCCAGGGCGCGGCGGCATGCGCGGCCTGCAGGTCGGCGTCGGCCTTGTACTGGGCGTGGCGCTGGCGGTAGTTCTCCAGCGTCACCGTCTCCGGGCCCTCATGGTCGCGGACGTTCCCGCCGCCGGTCACGTAGGAGCCCTTCTTGTATTCGTACTGGTAGTCGCCAAGGTGCAGCACCAGGTCCGGCTGGTCCTCGGCGAGGCGGCGGTAGGCCGTGAAGAAACCGTGCTCGTACTGGGCGCAGCTGGCGAAGGACATGGCCAGCGCGGCCGGCGTCTCGTACCAGGCCGGGCTGGTCAGCGTGCGGCCCACAGGGCTGATGTGGCGGCCGGCGCGGAACCGGTAGAAGTATTCGCGGCCCGGCTTCAGGCCGCGCAGTTCTGCGTGAACGGAGTGTGCCGTTTCCGGCAGGGCCTGTTCCACGCCGCGCTGGACCACGTTCCGCATTGCAGGGTCCTCGGCGACCTCCCAGGCCACAGTGACAACCCGGGAGGGCATGCCGCCCAGCCCGTCCTCCGCGAGCGGGTTGAGCGCGAGCCGGGTCCAGAGCACGAAGCCGTCGGGCCAGGGGTCGCCGGAAGCGACGCCGAGGGTGAACGGATCGGTGGGGAGGCTCGCTTCTGCATTCCGGGGATCGGCGACGGCGGTGCCGGGCAGGGCGACGACGAGGCCGGCACCGAGGCTGCTGGTGATGAGTGTTCTGCGCGTGATGTCCATGGCCCCGAACCTAACGGGGCAGCTTGGACAGGCGAGGACGCGCGCATGAATCGCGGGTGAACGTCACACGCCGTCCGGCGAAGCGGCGCCGGTACTTGGAGCGCCCGGGCTTACTTGGACAGGCTGCACGTACTGGACAGGCCGTACTACTTTGGAAGGCTGCGCTTACTTGGAAGGCTGGGGCACTTCGCAGGTCAGCTTGGGGTTGGCGCCCATGTAGTTCAGTGGTCCGGCGGCGATGGTGATCGCCACGGTTCCGGCCTCCGTGCAGGAGTCCGGGGAGCCGCCGAAGTAGCCCCGCTGAAACGCGGCGAAAATGCCGACGATGAGCCAGATGACCACAAGCGTTCCGATGATCCTCACGGCAGCCTCCGTAGCCCCGTTGCCACTTCAATGTGTGACTAATTATCCACCGCGCCTGTCATTCCGCACAGGGCTACCGGAACGGGTCTATCGGTTCTGCCGGACGGTTCGGCAGCGTTCAGTCGGGCTGGCCCGAAGTTCTGCCGAGCCGGGGACCGGGTCAGCTGGGTTCGGTGGTGTCCACAGGTGTTTGCTCGACGTCCGGGGTGTCCTCCGCCGTGGCAATCTGGTCGTCGCTTGGCGCTTCGGTTTGCGTGCTGTCCGTGCCCTCCTCCGGTTCGAAAGTGTTCGGCTCGCCTGCTCCGATCGCGACGCCGGCACCGGAGTCGGGCACGCCGTCCCCTTGGGTCTGCGGCGCAGTTCCGCTGCTCCGGTCTTCCTGGCCGGTTCCTTCAGTGCTCATGTCGTCTCCTGAGACCTCGTGGGGCTGGGAGTTTCACCGTAACAGCGGGGGAAGACATCCGTAAGGGGGCTTAGGTTTCTGCTGGCCCGCGCGGAACAGGGATAACCTTCACTTCTAGGCAATTTTCCTCGGCGCACAGGCGGTCTTTCAGGTGGCAGAAGAATCAGCGGGCAAGCAGGGCCGGTGGCGGGTCTTCCATGACAAGTTTGTGGTCGAAGAACGCTACATGGAACCCGGTGCCAGGAGAAGCCTCTACGTGACGGCCATCGTGCTGGCCCTCGTCGGTGCAACCATCTTCTTCATAACGCTCGCAGGAGTCCTGCAGAATGACGGTATGGCCAGCGCTGACGGGGAAGCGCAGAGATGGCTCCTGACCACCAGATCGGACGTGCTGACCGTGGTGATGATAGTCCTCGCGGTCATCTTCGGACCCGTGGGACTGCCGATCATCGTCCTCGTGGTCACAGTGGTGTGGGGCATCCTGGCGAAACATGCCTGGCGGCCGATTCTGCTGGCGGCGGCCATGCTCACCGGTGTGGGGCTGGCGCAGCTTATCGGCAGATCCATCGAGCGCCAGCGGCCTCCGGTCGACCTCATGCTGTTCGGCGCCGACCACACGTTTTCCTTTCCGTCGGGCCACGTCCTGGGTGCGTCTGACTTCCTGCTGGTGACCACATTCCTGGTCTTTTCCCGGCACCGGAACCCGAAAGCCGCCGTCGTCAGTTTTGTTGTTGCCATCATCGGCGTGTTCCTGGCCGCCATCAGCAGGCTCTACCTGGGCTACCACTGGGTGAGTGACGCCGTGGCGTCGGTGTCGCTGTCGCTGGTGGTGCTCGGCACTGTAATTGCCGTGGACACCTGGCGGACCGCCCGGGTGCCGGGCGAGGAGGTCACCGGCGAGCTCTCCAAAGCCGACGTCCCGGACTGAAGGCATGGCCACCGAAGCCGATGTCCGCCGGATCTGCCTTGCACTGCCGGGCGTGACCGAACGAACCAGCTGGAACCAGCCTGCGTGGTTCGCCAAAACCCTGATGGCCCGCATCTGGGAAACGGGCGTACTCACGGTCAAAACAGCGGAGCGCGAGGCGCTCGCCGGAACTGATCCGGAGACGTTCTTCTGGACGCCGCACCATGAGCGGTCGCCCCAGTTGATTTTGGTCCGGCTTTCAAAGGTCGACGCTGGGCAGCTCGCCGAACTGCTCGAGGACTCTTTCCTGCTCGCCGGGGGCCGGCTGTAGTCCCCAAGTGCGGGCGTCGGGATTCGGTGTCGTCCACTGCCTGGGCGCCGTGGCGGTTGCCCATAGATTCCCCGCCCAGATTTTTCCTGATCTTCCTCTTGCCCTGGTTTGTGACAGGTGCTATAAAAAATCTATATCCATCACCATAGATAAACGGTGGTGGGCAGCCGTAAAACCAAGATGCTGAAGGGAGTGGGAAATGATGCTTATCCGTACTGACCCGTTCCGTGAGCTGGACCGGCTCACCCAGCAGGTCTTCGGAACAGCAGCCCGCCCGGCGGCCATGCCGATGGACGCGTGGCAGGAGGACGGGGAATTTGTCGTGGCGTTTGACCTGCCCGGGATTTCGCCCGACGACGTGGATCTGAACGTTGAACGGAACGTCCTTACCGTCCGGGCGGAGCGCAGGGACGCCACCCAGCCCAACGTCGAGCTGGTGGTATCGGAGCGGCCTCGCGGCGTCTTCAGCCGCCAGCTCATCCTGGGCGACACCCTGGACACGGACAACATCAAGGCCAGCTGCGACGTCGGTGTGCTGACACTGCGTATTCCCGTGGCGGAGCAGGCTAAGCCGCGGAAGATCGAGATCGAAAGCAAGGGCCAGCTGCATCAGATCGAGACGTAGCCGGCAGCCGCGCTGGCAGGGGCGGCCTGAGGATCCCAGCCGGATCCAAAGGCCGCCCGCCCCGCGCACAGTGGATGAACCCCACAACCGGTGCGGCCTGGTTGTGAACTGTCCAGGCAGGCGGGTCTAGCCCGGCCCGGAGAAGCCGGCGTTGCCGAAGTCCGGGCCGGGAAAGAAGCCGGGTCCGGGAAACCCCGGCCCGCCGAAGCCGGGTCCGGGAAACCCGGGACCGGGGAAACCGCCCGGCCCGTCCCCGCCGCCGGCGGGGCTGCTGCCCAGCAGGCTCCTGGTGAGGGTCTCGCCGTCGGCCATCAGTTCTTCCACCGCCTCGAGCAGGTGACTGTCCGAGACGGGGGATTCATCCAGTGCGGCGCGCACGACGGCCCGGCGGACAAGTTCGCGAGCGAACGAGGCCGTTGTTCCTTCGGTACGGGCGGCGGCGTCCCGGACAGCATCCGGGCTGAACGGAATTCCGCGTGCGTACAGGGTCACGAGTCCGATGCGCTCGTCCAAAGCCGGCAGCGGAATGTCCACAGCCAGGTCCACCCGGCCGGGGCGCTGGGCAAGGGCCCGCTCGAGCATGTCCACGCGGTTGGTGGTGAGGACGAACGCGACGTCGGCGTCGTGGTCCAGTCCGTCCATGGCATCCAGCACCTCGAACAGCAGCGGCTGCGGTCCGTGCCCGAAGCTCCGATCCTCAGCGATCAGGTCGCAGTCCTCCAGCACAACGATCGAGGGCTGAAGTGCCCTGGCCATGGCGGCCGCCTCCGAGATCCTGGCGAGGGACCCGCCGGACAGCAGGATCGCCGTGATGCCGGCGCCCTGGCTCAGCAGGTACCGCACGGTGTGGGTCTTGCCGGTCCCCGGCCTGCCGTACAGCAGGATGCCCCGCTTCAGGTGCTGGCCGTATTCGTTCAGCGACTCCCGGTGCGCGGCGATGCCCAGGGCGTGGTCAGCCACCTTCTGCAGCAGCCCCTGCGGAAGGATGACCTCGGAGGCGGTGAGGTCCGGCCGGGCGTGGAACGTCACGCCTCCGCTGCTGGGCCCGTAGTCACCCATGACGAGGGAAATCACCTGGCCTTTCAGGATGCTGCCGCGCTGCATGCGCCGGCGGAATTCGGACAGGAAATCTGCCGCGCCGTTGGCGTCAGCGGCCAGGACCTCGAGGCACGCCGTCTGCCTCCCGTAGCGCGGCGCCGCGTCCCGCTGCAGGACGGCAACAGGTCTGCCCGCGTGCCGGAACAGCCATAGGCCCAGAGCCACGGCCTGCCGCTGGTCATCCGGTCCCACCGCGAGGTTGATGTAATCGGGCTGCGACAGCGGAAACTGCGGAAAGAACTGTGACTGCTGCAGCATGTCGCTCAGGGACTGGTGGTGGCGCTGGTCTCCGCCCCCGATGCCCACCAGCCGGAACTCCTCGTCTTCGCTTGCGAGTTCGGCCATCAGGATGTCCGCGTCCACGAACCGGTGCGCCGGCACCTCCTCCACCACCACCGCGAGTGATTCGGCCGGCACCGCCAGATGGTCGGTGATTGTTGTCAGCAGCTGCGTTCCCGCCTTGACGCGGTGCTGGCCGGACTGTGCAATCTCCACAAGCCGCGCGAAATCGTCGATGAACTTCCCCAGTTTTTCATCCATGTCGCAGACCCTACCAGCGGCGGTCAAGGCCGCGCCGAGGCCGGAGCAGGACCCCGGGACCCGTGGCCGGGGCCCTCGTCAGGGGCCCTGGCCTGTGCCATTCTGGGAGTTACGGCAGTCCAGGGGTGCCTCATCCTCCTGAGCTGCAGAAGGACTGGAGTCATCGAAGGAGAAGGCCATGTTTGCGCCCAAGGGTTCGTTTTCCAGCTTCAGCGTCAACGACGTGGCGCGCGCCAGGGAGTTTTACGGGCAGACGCTGGGCCTGGCCGTGTCCGACGGCGCGATGGGCACGCTGGAGCTGTCCATGCCCGAGGGCCACCGGATTTTTGTCTACCCCAAGGACAACCATGAGCCCGCCACCTTCACCGTCTTGAACCTGGTGGTCGACGACGTCGAGGCGGCCGTTGATGAGCTCAACGCTGCGGGCGTTCAGACCAAGATCTACGACGATCCTGACCTGCCCACCGACGGGAAGGGGATTGCCCGCGGTATGGGCCCGGACATCGCATGGTTCAAGGACCCGGCCGGAAACGTGATTTCCGTGATCAATCCCGGCAGTGCGGCGACCTGAGCGGTAGACTCCGGCAATCTGAACTTTCGGCCCGCCAGCCGTCCATAACGTCACAGAGGTCCATCCATGCATACTTCCGCCAAAGAACTAGCCGCCATGCTCCCGACGGGGTTCACCCTGGGAGTAGCCACGGCAGCTTTCCAGATTGAAGGGGCGCTCGACGAGGACGGCCGCGGACCTGCCGGCTGGGACGTCTTTGCCGCCAAACCCGGGACGATCGTGGACGGCCACAGCCCCGCCGTCGCCTGCGACCATTACCACCGCATGCCGCAAGACGTGGCCCTGATGAAAGAACTGGGCATAGATTCCTACCGGTTCTCGCTGGCATGGCCGCGGATCCAGCCGGACGGACGCGGAGTGGTGAACCGGGCCGGCCTGGACTTCTACGACCGGCTGTTGGATGAGCTGCTGGCCAACGGAATTTCCCCCATGGTCACCCTCTACCACTGGGACACGCCGCTGGCCCTCGACGAGGACGGCGGCTGGCTCAACCGGGACACTGCCTACAGGCTGGGGGATTTCGCCGCCATTGCCGCGGCCGCGTACGGGGACCGGGTGGCGCGCTGGGTGACCATCAACGAACCCGCGACCGTCACCACCAACGGCTATGCCCTGGGCCTGCACTCACCGGGCAAGGCGGACTTCGCGAACAGCCTGCCCACCGTGCATCACCAGCTGCTGGGCCACGGCCTGGCGCTGCAGGCCCTGCGGGCCGCAAAGGTGCCCGGCGAAATCGGCATGACCAACGTGTACTCGCCCATGGTGCCCCACTCCGGCAACCCCCTCGACCGGATCAGTGCGGGAGCCATGGATGTGGCACAGAACCGGCTCTACGCGGACCCTGTGCTCATCGGAAAATATCCGGACCTCATCCGCGCGGCGAAGTTCTTCTCATCCTTCGAACACCCCGACGAGGACATGGCTGTCATCTCCCAGCCGCTGGACTTCTACGGTATGAACTACTACATGCCCACCCGGGTGGCAGCCGGCGGTGGCGACAGCCCCGTTCCGGCGGCCATGGCGGAGGCGATGGGGGATGACCTCAAGGACGCCACACCCGGTGCCCCGCTCCACATCGAGCCGTGGCCGGACACCGAAACCACTGCCTACGGGTGGCCCGTTAAACCCGAATACATGGCCGTGGCGCTCAAGGAAATGGCTGAGCGGTACCCGAACCTTCCGCCCGTCATCATCACGGAGGGCGGGGCCAGCTTCGAGGACATCAAGGTCCGCGACAAGTCCACCAACCGGACCTTCATCCCCGACGAGCGGCGGCTCCGCTACCTCTCCGACCACTTGGGCACCGCCCTCCGTGCCACGGCCCCCGGCGGCGAAGCCGAGGCAATTGACCTGCGCGGCTACTACGTGTGGTCACTGATGGACAACTTCGAATGGTCCGGCGGCTACAAGCAGCCGTTCGGCCTGGTGCACGTGAATTACGAGACTCAGGAGCGCACGCCGAAGGCCTCGTTCTACTGGTTCCAGGAACTCCAGGAGGAACGCAAGCTGGCAGCGTCCACGGATGCCGCCGTCGCGGCCGCGGCAGCAGGAACGGACGGCACGCTGACAGATGCAGCGGTGTCCGACGGCGGAATGTCCGACGGCGGAACCGTCACCTAAAGCGGTTCGGCACCTAAAGCAGTTCGAGCTCCCGGAGCTGGCGGGCTATGCCCGCGCCGTCGGGGGAGTAGATCCACGGCACCGTCGAGGCGCTGTGGTCCCCATCCTCGGAGTGGCCGCCGGCGAAGACGGCCTCACTTACGGACAGCTGCCGGATGGCGATCGCAGCCACCTTGTCCGCGTTGTGCTGGGTGAACTGCGAGTAGATCTGCTCGTCGTGCTGGCCGTTGTCGCCTATCAGGAGCCAGCGCATGTGCGGGAACTCAGCCGCGAGCCGCTCGAGGTTACGGCGCTTGTGCTCCTGGCCGCTCCGGAACCAGCGGTCCTGGGTCAGTCCCCAGTCCGTCAGCAGCAGCGGGCCGGCCGGATACATGTTCCGGGTCAGGAACCGTGCGAGGGTGGGTGCCGCATTCCAAGGCCCCGTTGAGAGGTAGATGACCGGCGCGTCGGGATGTTCAACCGTGAGCCGGTCGAGCAGCACTGCCATACCCGGCGTGGCCATCCTGGCCCGCTCGCTCAGCACAAAGGTGTTCCAGAGGGCCAGGAACGGCCGGGGCAGGGCCGTGACCATGACGGTGTCATCAATGTCCGAGACGATGCCGAACTTTGTATCCGGAGCAATGACAAAAATGCTTGCTTCCGCCGGTTCGGCATCCCCGGAACGGAGTATGGCGGTGTGCCATCCCGGGGCGAGGACCACCGGTATATCGATGTCCACCAGACCGCCCCGGTCGGCCTTGACCTTCGTGACTGTTCCGCCGATCTCAATCTCCACTTCGGAGCGGGGGATGGGCACGCTGGTGAAGGCGCGCCAGCCACGCACGTTTTCGGTGCCGTTCCGGGCGGCATGGTCGGCGCGGCTGCCGGGCACGGGCTTGCTGGCCAGCACCACCCTGCCAAGGACACGGACCCATTCTGTGGAGCCGTAGCCCTGGTACGCGATCGTCTTGGGCTCAAACTTCCAGCGGCGGGCCAGCTTCAGGCGCGCGGTATTGATCGAGTCGGATAGCCAGTGGGCCACGCGGAAGACGCGCGTCCCTGACAAGCTCGTCCCTGACAACGGTGATTCCTGCGACGCCATGTCCATGCCTTCACTCTGCCACAGGGCGGCGGCACATGGGCTGCCCGCCTGCGCTCTGTTACTCGCCGCCGTCTCCCAGCATGCCCCTCAGAGTGGCCGCGTTACGCACGGCGTTGCCGTCGCCGTCGTTATTGAAATAAGCGAAGACTTCCCTTCCGGAGCTCCTCCACTCCCGGATCCTGTCCGCCCACCAGCCCAGTTCCGTGTCGGAATAGGAACCGCCGTACAGGTACTGATGGTCGGGGCCGTGCAGCCTGACGTAGACGAACGGTGCGGTCGCCTGCAGGTTGCAGGGCAGATTGGCGCCGCTCATGACGGTGTACGCGGCCTGGTGTCGTTCCAGCAGCCTGTAAACCTCCGGCTGCTCCCAGCTCGGATGCCGGAACTCCACGGCCACCCGGACCCACGCGGGCATGGCGGCGAGGAAATACTCCAGGCGGGCATCATCCCGTACCATGCCGGGAGGCAGCTGGACCAGGAGCACAGCGCGCTTGTCGCCGAGCTCGTGCCAGCAGCGCGCTATCCGTTCGATCCAGACTTCCGGACCATACAGCTTCTTGCCATGGGTGAGGCCGCGCGGGGCTTTGACGGACAGGGCGAAACCGGCAGGCAGCCTGGTCCGCCAGCCGGCGAACGTGGTGTCCCGCGGCCAGCGGTAGAAGCTGGCGTTCAGCTCCACTGTGCTGAACCTCGCCACATAGTGCTGCAGCCTGTCCCGGGTGGGAAGCCCGGGCGGGTACAGCACATTTTCCCAGTGGTCGTAGCTCCAGCCGGACGTGCCGATGTGGATCTTCACTTGGCGGGCGTCAGTCGAAGTGGGTTGTCACGGTGCCGCCGCCGGCAGACTCCACGATGGCCGCAGCGACATCCCGCAGTTTCAGGTTGCGCGTGCTGGACGCCGACTTGATGAGGTTGATGGCGTCCTCCTGGCTGCAGCGGTTCTGCGCAATGATAATCCCGACTGCCGTGTCAATGATGGTCCGGGACTCCATCGCCCGCCTGAGGTTGGCGGCGTTGTCGTTCCGCTGGGCGAGCAGCACCGCGAGCCGGAGACCCTTTGAAGCCTGGCGGACATAGCTGATTGCGCTCTCCACGGCGGCAGCGTCAAATACGTACGGTGTCTCGGAGTACAGGTTGAGCCCGCCCCGCGCGTCGGCGCCGGGCAGGTCGAATGGCACCGCCAGGACCGAACGGATGCCGTTTTTCAGCACTGTGTCGTTGTAATCCGGGAATTCGGTGTCGAGCTCGAAGTCCGGAACGTGGACCAGGACGCCTTCCCTGCAGGAGCGAAGGCAGGGGCCGTCGCCAAACTGGTACTGGAGTTCGTCCACTGCCTGGGCACGCTCGCTGCTGCTGGCCACCGTGGCGGCCGAACGGTGCCGCAGAAGGGTGATGCCGCAATAAATCTGGCCGCGGGGACCGGACATGCTCTCGGCCGAATACCGCGCCAACTCTTCAAGGAAATCCTGGACATCCTGGGTATCCAGCAACAGGTCCTGCACGTGGCCCACCACGTCGGCCTCGTTCACGCGACTATCCACTCAAGGCTCCACTTCCGCCCTTGCAACCGGCTGTGCGGGGTAACTGGGCAAGGGTCATGGCTAAGGCTCCGGCGGCCGCTCCGCCTGAGATCAGGCTACAGCAGGCCACCCCTCGTGCGGCGGGGCCTGCTGTGGCACTGTAAGGGCATGGTACGCATCGAGGATTATGCGGTGGTCGGTGATCTGCACACGGCGGCCCTGGTCAGCACTGAAGGATCGATCGACTGGCTGTGCCTGCCGCGGTTCGATTCGCCGGCCTGCTTCAATGCGCTGCTGGACACGCCCGAAGCCGGCCGCTGGCTCCTCGCCCCGGCAACCGGCGGGGGCTGCACGCGGCGCCGCTACCGCCGGCACACCCTCATCCTGGAAACAGAGTGGGAGACCGATACCGGCTCGGTCCGGGTTATCGACTTCATGCCGCCCCGCGACGAGGTGGCTGACATCGTGCGGATCGTGGTGGGGCTGCACGGATACGTCCGGATGCGGAGCGAGCTGGCCATGCGTTTCGACTACGGCCACATCATGCCCTGGGTGCGGCGGGACAGCCACGGCCTCCACGCCATCGCGGGACCCGATTCTGCCTACCTGGTGACCACCGCCCCGCTGCGCGGCGAACGCATGCACACCGTCAGCGACTTCATCGTTAAGGCCGGCGAGCGGGTGCCGTTCGTGCTGACGTGGGCGCCCAGCCATGTCCGGCGGCCCCGGTCAGTGGACGCCGAGGAAGTCCTGGACTCCACGGAACGGTTCTGGCGGGAGTGGACGGACAAGTGCAGGGTGTCCGGGCCCTACAAGGACGCCGTGCAGCGCTCGCTGATCACGCTCAAGGCCCTTACCTATGCGCCCACCGGAGGTATCGTTGCGGCCGTGACCACGTCGCTGCCGGAGCAGTTGGGCGGGCCGCGGAACTGGGACTACCGCTTCTGCTGGCTCCGCGATGCCACCCTGACGCTCCAGGCGCTGCTGGCCGCCGGTTACACCTCCGAGGCGGCGGCGTGGCGGGACTGGCTGCTGCGGGCCGTGGCGGGGGATCCGGCCGACCTGCAGATCATGTACGGAATCCACGGCGAGCGCAGGCTGCCGGAACTGGAACTGCCGTGGCTTGCCGGTTATGAGAATTCGTCACCGGTGCGGGTGGGGAACGCCGCCGCCGGCCAGTTGCAGCTGGACGTGTGGGGTGAGGTGCTTGACTGCCTTGCTCTGACCCGCAACTCGCTGCTGAAGCATACCGACGAAGCGTGGGACGTCCAGGTGGCGCTGATGGAATACCTTGAAGGCGCCTGGGACCAGCCGGACAACGGGCTGTGGGAGATGCGCGGCCCGCGCCGCCATTTCACCCATTCCAAAGTGATGGCCTGGGTTGCGGCGGACCGGATGGTCAAAGGCGTCCGGGATGCTGGGCTTCCCGGGCCGGCGGACCGCTGGGAAGCACTCCGCGACACCATCCACGCCCAGGTCATGGAGCACGGCTTCGACCCTAGCCGGAACACCTTCACGCAGAGCTACGGCCGGCCTGAACTCGATGCCAGCCTGCTCCTAATTCCCCGCGTGGGATTCCTTCCGCCCGACGACCCCCGGGTGCTTGGCACCATCGACGCCATCCAGCGGGAATTGACGGAGGACGGGTACGTGCTCCGGTACCGGCCGCAGGTCAGCGACGACGGGCTGCCGGGGGACGAGGGGGTGTTCCTGGCCTGTTCCTTTTGGCTCGTGGAGGCACTGCTTGGGGCCGGCCGGCGCAGGGAGGCCACGGAACTGTTCGAGCGGCTGCTGTCGCTGCGCAACGACGTCGGCCTGCTGAGCGAGGAATGGGGCGTCCAGAGCGCGCGGCACCTGGGGAACACCCCGCAGGCCTTCAGCCACTTTGCCCTGGTGACCAGCGCCCTGGAACTGAGCCAGCGCCGGCCCCGCCGGAGCGATAAGCCTCTGCGGTCACAAGCCGCTACCGGGTGACGACTCTCGCCTCTTGCGTTAGGTAAGTATACTTACTAAACACGTCACCGAAGGGTGAAGAAGGAGGAGGGCCAGATGTCTGGATATTTCGAGTTGGTGGACGCTCCCGACGGCGGGTACAGGATCCGGTTGCTGGACGGAACGGGGGTGCTGATGGCGGTGTCAGTTACCTTCCCGACGAAGCGTGCAGCTGTTGCGGGGGTTGCCCAGGCGAGGGAGATCGCCGGCACCGGCCTGATCCGTGACTGCTCCAAGGATGCGGTCAAGCGCCCAGCTCACAAGCGTCATGGAAGGCCTGCAAGGCAGGCGGTGAAGTCGACGGTGGGGGTTGGCTACGGGTCCCCGAGGGCCGCCCAGCAGCGGGTAGCTGCGCCGGACCGGGATTCCGCGCCGCAGATGGCCGAGCACTGAGGCCGGCGGGAGTGCGGGAGCCGATGGCGGGGCAGTCAGGGGTGCGGTCGTCTGAAGGGCGGCGCAGTGAGAAGGGCGTCCTGTTCGATGTTGACGGGACGCTGATCGACTCCTCGTACATCCATACTCTCGCCTGGTGGCACGCCTTCCGCCAGTCCGGTTTCGATGTGCCCATGGCCCGTATCCACCGTTGCGTGGGAATGGGCGGGGCGCGTCTGGTGGACAGCTTGCTGCCGGACTCCCGGGACAGGGAAGTGGATGAGGCAATTCTGTCTGCCCATTCCGGGGTTTTCGGCACGTACTGGCCGTCGCTCCGCGCGTTTGACGGGGCCCGGGACCTGCTGGCCAAGTGCAGTCAGGGCGGCCTGGCGGTGGCTCTTGCTTCCTCCGCGAGGCAGCAGGATCTCGAGGCGTTGCGGTCGGCCCTGTCCGCGGATGACTTCATTGATGCCGCTACGAGCGCCAACGATGCGGAGAACAGCAAGCCCGAGCCGGACATCCTGGTGGCAGCGCTCGAAGCCGTGCAGGTTCCGGCCTCCGCAGCGGTGTATGTGGGCGATGCGGTGTGGGACGTCATGGCGGCCAGCAGGCTCGGCATCCCCACCATCGCCCTGACCTGCGGCGGCACCAGTGAGGCGGAACTGCGTGACGTGGGGGCTGTGGAGGTTTACGGCGGTCCGCGTGAGTTGCTGGAAAACCTGGGCAGCAGTGCGATCGGACGGCTCCTCGCCGGCTAGGCTTCCGCCCCGGGAGCCAGTGGGCCCTGCCCGCCCGCGGCCGGGCCGCGGATCCTGGCCAGGCCCTGCCCGGCCTCAGGCCTCGGCTGTGTCCGCCCTGGATTCGCTGTTCGTGAACCCGCCGCCCTCAGGCTCGTCAGCGTAGGATCCCTTGTTCCACGACACCGCGACCGCTACCGAGCCGTCGTCGTTCCTGACCACCTCGGTGACCACCTCCGAAACCGCCGCCCCCATCGCGAGGATCTTGGCGCGGTAGTTGGTCACCAGTTCCTCCAGGCTGGCCTCCGTCCATTCGCCTGGACGCATGCGCGTGGAGATTTCCACCGGTTCAGGCTGGTAGAGCGACATGATGGACGCCTTTCCTAGGGGGCAAGAACAGTTCCTACGCTAGGAGCTTGCTCCGGCCGAAACAAGGGAAAAGCAAGGATGCTTACCTTCAGGCTGTGGATCCGAGGAAAATTGATAAGCATACTGATCTTCACATCCGGTGCTGAGCACGTTACGGTCGAAAGGACGCGACGTGCAGCAACAGGAAGGCACTCCATTGAAGGCACTGACTTGGCAAGGCAAGCGCTCGGTGAGCGTGAAGGAAGTACCGGATCCCGTCATCCAGGAGCCCACGGATGCGATCGTCAGGATCACGTCATCCGCGATCTGCGGCTCTGACCTCCACCTGTACGAGGTACTTGGTCCCTACATGCACAAGGACGACGTGCTGGGCCATGAACCGATGGGCATCGTGGAGGAAGTGGGAAGCGCCGTCACCAACCTGGCCAAGGGCGACCGCGTGGTCATTCCCTTCAACATTTCCTGCGGCCACTGCTACATGTGCTCGCAAGGCCTGCAGTCGCAGTGCGAAACCAGCCAGGTCCGGGAAAAGAACTCCGGGGCCGCGCTCTATGGCTACTCGGAGCTGTACGGTTCGATCCCCGGCGGCCAGGCCGAGTACCTGCGGGTGCCGTTCGCGGACTACGGCCCCGTCACGGTGGGGCAGGAGCTTCCGGACGAGCGTTACCTGTTCCTCTCCGACATTCTTCCCACGGCCTGGCAGGCCGTGAAATACGCCGACTCGCCGGCCGGCGGAACGCTGGCAGTCTTCGGGCTTGGGCCGGTGGGGCAGTTCGCCTCCCGGGTGGGCTCCTACCTCGGCCAGCGGGTCATCGGTATTGATCCGGTTCCGGAGCGCCGCGAGATGGCGGCGCGCCACGGCGTCGAGGTCGTGGACTATTCCAAGGACATCGCGGACGAACTGCGGGAGATGACCGGCGGCAGGGGCCCGGACGCCGTGGTGGACGCCGTCGGCATGGAGGCGCACGGCTCGCCGGTGGCGGGCTTCGCCCACCAGGCGCTGGGGCTCCTTCCCGATAAAGTGGCGCAGAAGGCCATGGAAACCGCCGGCGTGGACCGGCTGGCCGTGGTTCACGCGGCCATTGACTCGGTCCGGCGCGGGGGCACGCTTTCCCTGAGCGGCGTCTACGGGGGCACGGCCAGCCCCATGCCGCTGCTCACCATGTTCGACAAGCAGATCCAGTTGCGCATGGGCCAGTGCAACGTCCGCCGGTGGACGGATGAGCTGCTTCCGCTGGTGGAGGACGACGCCGATCCGCTGGGTGTGATGGATCTGGTCACCCATACCGCAGGGCTGGCTGACGCACCGGAACTCTATGAGAAATTCCAGAAGAAAGAGGACGGCTGCATCAAAGTTGTCCTCAAGCCCTGACGGGCCATTGGATACCGGGCTTTAGCAGCGGGGTCCGGGAAAGCGGCTGGCGGGCGAAACACCCGCCAGCCGCTTTCCGTGGCTCAGCCTTCCCGCCAATCGTGGCCAGTGATGTGGGAGCCTGCCTGCGGGCCCATCTGGAGCATGCCGCCGTCGACCGCCCATGACGCTCCGGTGACATAGCTGGACGCCGGGGAGGCGAGGAACGCGATGACGGCGGCCACCTCGCGGGCATCGCCGGGCCTGCCGAGCGGAACGCCGGGCCGGTCCTTGGTCCGGGGGTCCTCGTCGGTCTGGCCCGTCATCGGCGTCGCGATTTCACCCGGGGCCACGGAGTTGGCCGTGATGCCGTGGCTCGCCAATTCCAGTGCAATAGTCTTGATGAGCCCGCCCAGCCCGTGCTTGGAGGCATCGTAGGCCGACGAACCCACCCGTGGCTGTGTTTCGTGGACGCTGGTGACGGCGATGATGCGGCCGCCGCGCCCGGCGTCGACCATGCGGCGGGCTGCCGCCTGGATACAGAGGAAGGCACCGTGAAGGTTGGTGTCCAGGGTTTTCGCCCAGGTTTCATAGTTCAGCTCGAGGAACTTGGTGCCGTCGCCGGTGCCGGAGTTGTTGACGAACACGTCCACGCCGCCCAGCTCCTCCGCGAGGGCGTCGATCACACCGGCGCAGGTCAGGAGGTCGGTGGTATCAAGCTGCCGGACCACCGCGTTGCGGCCCGCTGCCCGGACCTCCTCCGCCGTCCGGTCGGCGCCCTCCTGGTCCGAATGCCAGGTGATGCCCACGTCGAGACCTGCCTGGGCAAGGGCGACGGCGGTGGCCCGGCCGATCCCGGAATCGCTTCCGGTGACGATGGCGGTACGGGGCGAGAAATCGGGCGAAACGTCCATGGTGCGTCCTCTCAGTGTCCTTGCCGCGGCCCCGTTCAGGCGGCGGCATCCACAACGCAGAAGCGGTTGCCGTCCGGGTCTTCGAGCACGATGAAGTCGGGGTCGTCCGGATACGAGTCCCAGTCCACGCGGGCGGCACCGAGCTCCACGAGGCGCTCCACCTCGGCGGCCTGGTCGTCGGCGTAGAGATCAAGGTGGAGGCGCGGATGGGACTGCGCCGGGGTCTCACTGAGCATGAGGGCGAGGCGGGCGCCGTCGCCCTTTTGCGGGACGAGCACCACCCACGTTTCGTCGCCGTCGTCCCGAGGTATGTAGCCGAGGGCGTCGCACCAGAAGGCGGTGGCGCGGGCGACGTCGTTGACGCCAAGGACAGTCGTTCCGATCGTCAGCATGCCTTCATGCTTCCGCGCACGCAGTCCCAACGCAAGGGGCTGAACTCGCAGGAAGCGCGCGAAATCGCCGGAAGCCCGCGGCGAATTGCAGGCTTCCGGCGATTTGGGTGTGCAGCGGCTAGGTCAGGCGGACCTGCCGGTTCATGTCCTTGTAGAGCAGGTAGCGGAACTCGCCCGGCCCGCCGGCATAGCAGGCCTGCGGGCAGAAGGCCCGCAGCCACATGAAGTCGCCGGCCTCCACTTCCACCCAGTCATTGTTCAGCAAGTACATCGCCTTGCCCTCCAGCACGTACAGGCCGTGCTCCATGACATGCGTTTCCGGGAACGGGATGACGCCGCCGGGCTGGAACGTCACGATGTTCACCTGCATGTCGTGCGCCAGGTCGCTGGAATCCGTGAAGCGGGTGGTCTTCCAGACGTCATTGGTGTCCGGCATCGACGTGGGTTCGACGTCCTTCTCGTTGGTGACGAAGGACTTGGCCTCGTACCCCTCGAGCCGTTCGTAGGCTTTGCGGATCCAGTGGAAGGAGACGATGTCGTCCGAGACGTTCTCCAGTCCCCACTGCGCTCCCGCGGCCAGGTAGGCGTAGCCGCCTTCCTCAAGCTGGTGCAGTTCGCCGTCGAGCGTGAGGTTAACCGTGCCCTTGGTGACGAAGACGACGCCCTCCACGCCTTCCTCGAACTCGGCCCGGGGTGCCCCGCCGCCCGGTCCGATCTCGACGATGAGCTGCGAGAAGGTCGTGGCGAACCCGGAGATCGGGCGCGCGATAATCCAGGAGCGGGTGTTGGAGAAACCGGGGAGGTTGCTCGTCACGATGTCGGTCAGGACGCCCTTCGGGATGACCGTGTAGGCCTCCGTGACGATGGCGCGCTCGGTGGTGAGGTGGGTCTGCGGCGGAAGGCCGCCTTCGGGGTAGTAGTACTTGCCCATGTCTGGATCCTTACTTTGACGTTGTGGTGAGCCGGGGGTGGGCGAGCGACGTGAGCCGGGGGAGCCCGACGCCGGCAAGCGCCAGCACCTCGTCGGCGCCCACCGCGCCGCACTGGACGCCGCGCAGCACGAACGCCGCAAGCGCGCGGGCCGTGGCCGGCTCGTCCATGACGCCGCCCTCCGTCTGCTCGACGTAGTTCCGCAGCCGGGCCGCCGCGGCCGGCAGGCCCTGCCGGTAGAAGGCGTACGTCGCCGCGAAACGGCTGGGCAGCTGGGCCGGGTGCAGGTCCCAGCCCTGGTAGAAACCGCGCTCCAGGGAACGGCGCACCAGGCGGCCGTGCAGCTGCCAGGCGTTTTCCACGTTGTCGCCCACGGGAATGATGTTGGTGGATCCGTCGGACAGCCGGATGCCGGTGCCGGCCACGGCCAGCTGCATGACCTCCTTGGCGAAGTCGGCCACCGGGTGCTCCATCGACTGGTACTCCGCCGAGATCTGCAGGGAAGCGGAGTAGTCGTACGTGCCGTAGTGCAGGCCGCTGATTCGTCCGGGAACGGCGTGCGGCAGCTGGGCCACCGGGGATGTCCCGTCGGGGCCGAGGATGAGCTGCGGCGTCTCCACCTGCACCTCAAACCGGAGCCGGCCGGCCGGGAGTGAGTGGATCTCCTCAAGGCGGGAGACCGCGTAGTCCATGGCCTGCACCTGGGCCACCGTGGTGACCTTGGGCAGGGTCAGAACCAGACCCTCGGGCAGTTCGCCAGCCGCGGCCAGGCCGGAGACGAACAGGTCGAGGGTACGGAGCCCGCGGGCCCGGGTGGGGGCCTCGAAGCACTTGAACCGGATCCCGATGAACGGCGGCGCGGAGCCGGCCGAAACTGCGGCGGCCACGGCGGTCGCCGCGGCCACGGCGGCGTCGTCCTCGGCGTCGTCGCCCCTGTCCCCGAACCCGTCCTCGAAGTCGAGCCGGAGGTCCTCAATCGGCTCGCTGCCCAGTTTCGTCTCCACCCGGGAGGCGACTGCCTCGGCGAGGTCGGCGTCCTGGCCCAGCAGCGCACCGAGCCGGGACAGGCCGCCGTGGGCGGCCGCCGTCGCCAGCGCCTGGGTTCCCCAGTCGGAAGCGAACGACGACGTGAAACGGTCAGCGGGAACGTAGACCGTGTGGACGGGCTGGCGGGAACCGTCGTCGCCCGGGTAGTTCTGCTCAAGCAGCCGGTCAGTGTCCGCCAGCTGCCCGTCGATCCGGGCCAGGTCCGCCGCGGTCAGGGATGTTCCGGGTACAGCCATGCCTCAGCCCACCAGTTCGTAGGCGGGGGTGGTGAGGAAGTCCGTGTAGTCCTCGGACAGGCAGATCTCCCCGATCAGGGTGCTGGCGGGCTGGTAGTAGCGGGCGAACGCTTCCTCGCCCACCTCGCCGCGCAGCTTTTCGGTTTCCTCGGCCAGGATCCGGGTGACCAGTTCGCGGGTGACCTTGTGGCCCGTGTCCGCGAGAACCACCTCGTTGCGGATCTGCTGCCAAACCTGCGATCGGGAGATTTCCGCCGTGGCGGCGTCCTCCATCAGGTTGTGGATGGCCACAGCGCCGTTGCCGGAGATCCAGACGGCGGTGTAGGCCACGGCAACGTAGAGGTTCAGCCGCAGGCCTGCTTCGGTGACCTGGCCTTCCGCGGAGGCGATGTCCAGCAGCTGGCCGGCCGTGACCGAGACCTCAGGGCGCTGCTTGTCCAGCTGGTTGGGCCGGTCGCCGAGCACGGAATCGAAGACCTCCTGGCACACGGGCACGAGGTCCGGGTGGGCCACCCACGAGCCGTCGAAGCCGTCGTTCGCCTCACGGGTCTTGTCCGCGCGGACCTTCTCGAAGGCCTGCGCGGTGACCTCGGGTTCGCGCCGGTTGGGAATGACCGCAGCCATGCCGCCCATCGCGAAGGCACCGCGGTGGTGGCAGGTCTTCACCAGCAGTTCCGTGTAGGCCCGCATGAACGGCGCGGTCATGGCCACGGTGGCGCGGTCCGGCAGCACGAAGCTGGCACCCGCGTCGCGGAAGTATTTGATGATGCTGAACAGGTAGTCCCAGCGGCCGGCGTTCAGGCCTGAGGCGTGGTCACGCAGCTCGTAGAGGATCTCGTCCATCTCGAACGCGGCGGGGATGGTCTCGATCAGGACGGTGGCGCGAATGGTGCCCTGGCCGAGGCCGAGGAAGTCCTGGGCGAAGACAAACACGTCGTTCCACAGCCGTGCCTCGAGGTGGCTCTCCATCTTCGGCAGGTAGTAGTACGGGCCGTGGCCGTTGAGCACCAGCTGCTTGGCGATGTGGAAGAAGTGCAGGCCGAAGTCCACCAGCGCGCCGACGGCGGGTTCGCCGTCGAGCAGCAGGTGCCGCTCCTCCATGTGCCAGCCGCGCGGGCGGGCCACGACGACGGCCAACGGGGCGTCAGTGCGGAGCCGGTATTCCTTGCCCTCGGGGGAGGTGTAGCTCAGCGTTCCCGTGGCGGCGTCACGGAGGTTGAGGATGGCATCGATGACGTTGCCCCACGTTGGCGTGCTGGCGTCCTCAAGGTCGGCGAGCCACACCCTGGCGCCGGAGTTCAGGGCGTTGATGGCCATCTTGGCCGGCGACGCCGGTCCGGTCATCTCAACCCGGCGGTCCTGCAGCGCCGCCGGTGCAGGCGCAACCTGCCAGTCGCCGTCGCGCACGTTCTTTGTCTCCGGCAGGAAATCCAGGCGGCCGGTCCGTGCCACCTGCTCACGCTTGGCCTTGCGGGCCGCGAGCAGCTCGCCGCGCCTGCCGGCGAAGCGCTTGTGGAGCTCCTCCACGAACGCGAGGGCCTTCGGGGTGAGAATCTCCTCCGCACGCTCGATCGGCCGGGGGTCTGTGACTGTGATAGCCATTGTGGGTCCTTTCCAGGGCTGATTCAGGCGTTGGCGAGGGCTGCGTCCGCAGGCGCAGCCTCAGTTGCGGGTGCTGCTTCGTTTCCGGCCGCTGCCGGTGCGGTCCGAACACCGGCGGCCGCATGCGCTGCGTTCGCAACCGCGGTGGCGACGTCGGCGGCCACGTGGGGATCGAAGACGCTGGGGATAATGTAGCTCGCATTCAGTTCGTCGTCAGCAACCCGGTTGGCGATTGCCTCGGCGGCGGCGACGAGCATTTCCGGGGTGATATCCGATGCCCCGGCGTCCAGCAGCCCGCGGAAGAAGCCCGGGAAGGCCAGGACGTTGTTGATTTGGTTCGGGAAGTCGCTGCGGCCGGTGGCGACGACAGCCGCATGCTTCGACGCCACTGCCGGGTCGATTTCAGGCGTCGGGTTGGCCATGGCGAAGACGATGGCGTCCTTGGCCATCGAGGCGACCTGTTCCTCGCCGATGACGTGCGGGGCGCTGACGCCGATGAAGACGTCGGCACCCTTGAGGGCCTCGTGCAGGGTGCCGGAGAAGCCCTCTTCGTTGGTGTTGGCGGCAATCCAGGTGCGGTGTTCGTCGTCGTACTTCTCACCGGCGTGGATGGCGCCGGAGCGGCCGGCGGCGATGATGTGCTGCGCGCCCTGGGCCTTGAGGAGCTGGATGATGGCGGAGCCTGCGGCGCCGACACCGGAGACCACGATGCGGACGTCCGCGAGCTTCTTGCCCACGACGCGGAGGGCGTTGACCAGGGCGGCCAGCGTGACGATCGCGGTGCCGTGCTGGTCATCGTGGAAGACCGGGATGTCCAGTTCCTCTCGGAGCCGGTTCTCGATCTCAAAGCAGCGCGGTGCGGCGATGTCCTCGAGGTTGACGCCGCCGTAGACCGGGGCGAGGGCCTTGACGATTTTGATGATTTCCTCGGTGTCCTGGGTGTCCAGGCAGACCGGCCAGGCATCAACGTTGGCGAACTGCTTGAACAGCGCGGCCTTGCCCTCCATGACCGGGAGCGCGGCTGCGGGGCCGATGTTGCCGAGGCCCAGGACGGCGGAACCGTCGGTGACCACGGCGATCGTGTTCCGCTTGACCGTCAGGTTCCGGGCGGCGTCGGGGTTTTCGGCGATGGCAAGGCAGACGCGGGCGACGCCGGGCGTGTAGGCGCGGGAAAGGTCATCGCGGTTGCGCAAGGCCACCTTGGGGACCACCTCGAGCTTGCCGCCCAGGTGCATCAGGAAGGTGCGGTCCGAGACGTTGCGCACGGTCACGCCGTCGAGCGCGTTGAGTGCATCCTTCACGCGGTCCGCGTGGTCCTGGTCGGTGGTGTTGCAGGTGACGTCGACAACCAGTGTCTCGTGGTGGGACTCGGTGACGTCCAGCGCGGTGATCGCTGCACCGGCGGCACCGACGGCTGCCGCGAGCTCGCTGGTGGCCGTGAAGCTCGAGGGGGCTTCCACGCGCAGGGTGATTGAGTTTCCGGGGCTCGGGTTCGCCATTGAATATCCTCCTGGTTCGGCCCACCGATGGCGGTGGGCTCTTCGGCTGAATGTTTTCGTATTATGGATATTATTATCCTCTTTATGGAAATACAAGCCCTTGGGGCTTCCATCGACGTGGCCCTGCCCCTTGCTGTATCTTTGGCTGTCTAAGCAACTTTTTTCACGATGCGGATAAGAGTTGTCGTATTCGAGGCAACAGGAGAGTGCTACATGGCTGAGAAAGCCACCGGAGGCGTGCAGTCCGTTGAGCGCGTCTTTGAACTTTTGGAACTGATCACCGACGCCGGCGGCGACGTCACGCTCAGCGAGCTCTCCTCCTCCACGGACCTGCCCCTGCCGACCATCCACAGGCTGCTGCGCACGCTCGTGGCGCTGGGATACATCCGGCAGCTGCCCAACCGCCGCTACGCCCTCGGCCCCCGGCTGATCCGGCTCGGCGAAGGCGCCAACAAGCAGCTTGGTGCCCTGGCGCGGCCGCAGCTGAAGTCCCTCGTGGACCGGCTGGGGGAGACGTCCAACATGGCCGTGCTGGACTCGGACATGGTGATCTACGTGGCGCAGGTGCCGTCTCTGCACTCGATGCGCATGTTCACCGAGGTGGGCCGCCGCGCCCACACGCATGACACCGGCGTGGGCAAGGCAATCCTGGCGCAGCTGGACGACGAGGTGGTGCGCGGCATCGTGACCCGCACCGGCATGCCCACGCCCACTGCCAAGAGCATCGGCGACTTCGAATCCCTGATCGCGGACCTGAACCGGATCCGGGAACGCGGCTACTCGATCGACGAGGAGGAGCAGGAGCTCGGCGTGCGCTGCTTCGCCATGGCAGTGCCCAACGCGCCCACGCCCACCGCCATCTCCGTCTCGGGGCCCGTCTCCCGCGTGGACCAGGCCTTCGCCGACCGCGCCGTGCCGCTCCTGCGCGAAGCAGCCCAGGCCATCTCTGACGAGCTCAACCAAAACTAAACCCCCGCCGTCGTTCTTCCACAGCGCGAGCTGGCAGCTAATGCCCCCAAATCTCGGATTTGGGGGCATTTGCTGCCTATTCGCGCTTAAGCGGACGCTAGTGCTCGGAGCTGGATGCCGCCTGGATGGGGACTTCCTTGCCGTCGCAGTCGATCAGCTTCCCGCCCTCGAAGCGGTCGCCGTCGGCGAGGCACTTCAGTTCCTCCTCCTTGACGACGCGCCCGGTGCCCGCCACGAACACTGACTGGTTGTCCGAGTTGCCCGCCTTGAGGTGGTTGAAGAGCAGGTTCAGCAGGATGGCCATGACCGCGGCCGAGCTGATGCCGGAGTGGAAGATGGTGCTGAACCAGGAGGGGAACTGGTCGTAGAAGGCCGGCGCCGCGATCGGGATCATGCCGAACCCGATGGACGCGGCCACGATGATCAGGTTCATGTTGTTGCGGTACTCCACCTTGGAGAGCGTCCGGATGCCGCTGGCGGCAACCGTTCCAAAGAGTACGACGCCGGCACCGCCCAGGACGGGCGTCGGCACCGCCGCCACCACCCGGCCAAGGACCGGAAGCAGGCCGAGGATGACCAGGATGAGGCCGCCGGCGCTGACAACGAACCTGCTCTTCACGCCGGTGATGGCCACGAGGCCCACGTTCTGGGCAAAGGCGCTCTGCGTGAAGGAGTTGAACAGCGGGGAGATGGCGCTGGAGAGCATGTCAGCCCGCAGGCCGTCGCCGATCCGCTTCGAATCAACCTTGGTGCCCACGATCTCGCCGACGGCGATGATGTCCGCGGAGGTCTCGGTGAGCGTCACCAGGATGACGATCAGCATGGAGATGATCGCTGCGATCTCGAACGTCGGCGGTCCGAAGGCGAACGGGGTGGGGAACGCAACGATCTCGCCCGTGCCCACCTTGGAGAAGTCGGCCATGCCGAAAGCGAAGGCAATCAGGGTCCCGAGAACCATCGCGAGGAGGATGGACAGCCGGGAGATGGCGGCATTGCCCACCTTGCTCAGCAGCAGGACGATCGCCATGGTGGCGGCGGCCAGGCCGATGTTGGCCATGCTGCCGTAGTTGGGGGCTGCCTTGTTGCCGCCCATGGCCCAGTTGGCGGCCACCGGCATCAGCGTGAGGCCGATGGTGGTGATCACGGTGCCGGTGACCACCGGCGGGAAGAACTTGATGATCTTGGAGAACAGGGGCGTGATGAGCAGCCCGACCAGCGACGCAGCGATCACGGAGCCGAAGACCGCTTGGATTCCGCCGCCGCCGTGGACAATCGCCACCATGGTGGAGACGCCCGCGAACGATACGCCCTGAACGAGCGGGAGCTGGGAGCCGAAGAATCGGATGCCGACGGTCTGGAGGATGGTGGCCAGGCCGCCGACGAAGAGGCAGGCTGCGATCAGCAGGCCGATGTCCTGGGATGACATGCCGGCCGCGGCACCGATGATGAGGGGCGGCGCGATGATGCCGCCGTACATGGTGAGGACATGCTGGAACCCGTAGGCGAAAGTGCTGCCGAGGGAGAGGCGCTGGTCTTCCGGGCGGGTTGCCGCAGGGCGGCTTTTCTTGGTGATGTTCATGGCAGACTTTCTTGGTTCATGGCAGACGCCTTCGTCTGGCTAACAATGTCTGGCTAACGGGTGTGGCTGAAAGATTCGGGTTTTTGGGCCCCTGGATTTCGAGAGGCTCAATCACCGGTGGTTGAGCTTGTCGAAACCCAAGGATCCCGACAAGCTCAACCGTTGGTACTGAGGGCTTAGCAGAAGCCGGCGATGCCTGACCAGGCGGCGTCGGCCGCTTCGGCGTCGTCGCGCAGGACGGTGGCCTCGATGAGTCCGTACGGGCGGTCGGCCGCGTAGAAGACCTCGTTGGGGTTGTCGAGTCCGAACGGCGAGAGGTCCACCAGGAAGTGGTGCTTGTTGGGCATCGAGAACTTGATTTCCTCGATCTCGCTGTGGGCTTCCAGTACCTTCGCGCCCATGTCGAACAGGGTCTGCTGGAGGGCGTGGGAGTACTTCTCGGTGAAGCCCTCAAGCAGCAGGCTCTTGACGTCCTCGTAGCTCTTGTTGAAGTCCAGCGCGCTGAAATCCGTGCCGGACTTGAAGCGCCAACGGGCCGAGACGTCGGTGGCCAGGATGCGGTCGGTGGTCTCCTGCAGGGTGGTGTACTTGTCCTTCGGGTACCCGACGAAGCCGGACTGCGTGGACTTCAGGACGGTCAGGTCCTTGAGTCCGGAGATCAGGTGGGTGGCTGCGCCGTCGCGGACCAGGACGGCGGTGCGGACTTCCTGGCCCTTGCGGACGAAGGAGTGGTCGTGCGCGCTGCCGTGCGCCTGGATGCGTTCCCAGGCGTAGGACTCGGCTTCCCAGCGGCCGCCGGTGACCCAGTCGAAGCTGGAGGTGAAGTGCTCGCCGAGGCGGAGCAGGAAAGCCTCGGGGGACCCGACGCCGTCCCGGGCGAAGGCGTAGATGGTGTTCTTCTGGGTGTCGGTGGCCACCACGTGGGCGTTGTCGCCTTCGAGGTGGGCGGCTTCGAAGTCCCCGCGGAGCTGCGACGTGACGTTCAGGTCCTCGATCTCATGGCGGTCGGTGTCGCGGGTGATCTTGACGACGCGGACTTCGGCCTTGCCGTACTGGTTGTGGCCGAGGACGATCTTGTTGCTCATGGTCTGTTCCCAACTTCCGGTATGTGGAACGAAGGTCCCACATAGAAATTAAGTGCGTGTTTCCCACGCATTTCCTGTGGCGTCGACCCAAACAAAAAATGAGCCGACATCAGTTGATGCCAGCTCATTACGACCCTGCCTGCTGCTCCCAGGTTACGTGACGTGCGCCACGAATTGCCTTCAAGCGTACCGCAGCATGCCGGTGGTGTACATCACAAATTCAAATAACCGATTGTGACCGGCGGGTGCCGGATGACGCCGGGAAGGGGTCTTGACGCACTGCCCGCATCGCTCCTAAGATTTCACATATCAAAAACTAATTTCCGCTTAGCGAGATAATATTCGAGCGGAACAGGGCAAGAAACGAGGAGGAACAGATGGACTCGCAGGATCAGAACAACGTCGCGGAATTCCCGGCGCCCGGGCAGGAGCTGTACCTGCCGTTCGGCGCCACAGACCCCGACTTCTACATCCCGGCCGACTGCGACCGGCGCTCCGGCAGCCTGTCGCGGTGGCTCCGGGCGCTTCCGGTCTTCGGCCGGCGGCCATAGGACGCGCTATCCGCCGCAGGACGCGCAAATGGTCCGGCGACACCCACATCCGGGTGTCGCCGGACCATTTCTGTGTCGCCGGGCCACCGGCGTGTCCTCATGCCGTCGATGACCCCGGCCACTGCTTGCCGGCCCACGGGTCGTAGTCGGCGATGAGGTCCTCCTGCGGCGGACGCTCCGCTTCGGGGACGTGCTGCAGGTTCACCCGTACCCGGTACCAGAGTGAGCTTGACCCGCGCATGCCGTCCACAAGCACATCGGCCGGGTGCAGGGCGGGGACCACATCCGCATGCCGTGACTTCCACTCGTCCAGGGCGGCGAGTGCCTCCGGTTTGGTTTTGGTGCGGGCCACCTCGATGAGCGGCATCACCGACTGCCGGCGGCCGGAGCCATTGCCCCCGCGGCCGGCATCCCCGCGCGGGCCCTTCTCTGCAGGCCCCAGCTCGGCAGCCAGGGCGAGCAGCCCGTCAAGCACTCCGACGGCGTCGTCGATGCCGGTGTGGGGGTCGCCTATCTCGGCGAAGCGCTTTAGCACTGTGGGCACCGTGAATTGTTCCGGCCGGGCGGTGCGGACCTCGTCCCAGGTGAGCGGCGTCGACACCCGGGCGTCAGGCAGCGGCCGCACCGAGTACGCCGATGCCACGGTGCGGTCCTTCGCGTTCTGGTTGAAGTCCACGAACACACTCTCGCCGCGCTCCTCCTTCCACCACCGCGCGGTGGCCAGGCCGGGAGCACGGTTTTCGACTTCCCGGGCGAGGGTCTCCGCCGCGAGCCGCACGTCCCGGTACGACCACTGCGGGGCGACGCGCACCAGGATGTGGAGTCCCCGCGATCCGCTCGTCTTCGGCCACCCCACGAGCCCGACGTCGTCGAGCACCTCCCGCGCGACATACGCGACGTCAACTATCTGCGACCAGTCGACCCCCGGCATCGGATCCAAGTCCACCCGCAGCTCATCCGGGTGCTCGAGGTCCTCGGCGCGGACCGGATGCGGGTTGAGATCGAGGCAGCCAAGATTCACCACCCATGCCAGGCCGGCGGCATCGCGGATGACGGCTTCCTCCGCTGACGTCCCGGATGCGTAGTGCAGCGTCGTGGTGTCAACGAAGTCGGGATGGTTGTCGGGCACGCGCTTCTGGAAGAACGGCTCCGCGTCGATGCCCTTAGGGAAGCGCTTGAGCACCATCGGCCGGCCGCCTGCGCCGCGCAGTGCGCCATCCGCCACAGCAAGGTAATAGCGCACCAGGTCCAGCTTCGTCAGCCCGGGCTCAGGGAACACCACCTTGTCCGGGCTCGAGATGCGGACCTCGGTGCCGGCGATGTCCAGGATCTCGGCCGGCGTCTTCGACGGAGTCATGGCGCCACGCTAGCAACGATCGGATGGCGCAGCATAGGCCCATTTCGATGGTTCCCGGCGCGCAAGATGTTTGCGTGCATCGAGTGCGAAGGGAACCGTCGAAACGGAGCCTGTCGGAACGGTGCGTCAGCCGTTCACCAGCCGCCGCGCCGCCGCCGAATGCTCCGCAACCAGGCCGGCCACATCCAGTCCCGGAATCTGGCCGTCCACCACTCGCCACTGCCCTCCCACCATCACGCGGTCCGCGCGGTCGGCGGCGCACAGCAGCAGGGCGGCGAGGGGATCGTGGCTGCCGGAGAACCGCAGGCCGTCCAGCCGGAACAGGGCCAGATCCGCCTGCATGCCGGGCGCCAGATGGCCCAGGTCGGGCCGTCCCAGCACCGCGGCCGACCCGCGGGTGGCCCAGCCGAGTGCCCGCTCCACCGGAACCTGCGCGCCGTAGCGGAGCCGCTGCAGGTACAGCGCCTGCCGCGCCTCCAGGATCATGTTGGAGGCATCGTTCGACGCCGATCCGTCCACTCCCAGCCCCACGGGCACGCCGGCTTCCTCCAGTTCGAGCACCCGGGCGGTGCCGGATGCGAGGCGCATGTTCGACGTCGGGCAATGGGCGACGGCGGTTCCCGCAGCTCCCAGCCGGGCGATTTCAGCGTCGCTGAAATGGATACCGTGGCCCAGCCACGTCCTGTCTGTCAGCCACCCCACGCTGTCCAGGTAGTCCACGGTGCGCAGCCCGAACGTCTCCAGGCAGAACTGCTCCTCGTCGAGGGTCTCCGCGAGGTGCGTGTGCAGCCGGACGTCGTACCGGTCCGCCAGTGCTGCGCTCTCGGCCATGATCTCCTTGGTGACGGAAAACGGCGAGCAGGGCGCCAGCGCAATCTGGATCGCGGCGCCGTCCCCGCGCTCGTGGTACTCGCGGATCAGGCGTTCACTGTCGGCCAGCACCGCCTCGGGTGCCTGCACCGTCGACTGCGGCGGCAGGCCGCCGTCGTCCTCTCCCAGCGTCATGGAGCCGCGGGTCAGGGTGGCCCGCATGCCGAGGCGCCGGACGGCGCCGATTTCGACGTCGATCGCGTCCTCCATCCCCGCGGGGAAGAGGTAGTGGTGGTCGGCGGCCGTGGTGCAGCCGGATAGCAGCAGTTCGGCAAGGGCCACGGTGGCCGCGAGTTCCAGATCCCGCGGGGTCAGCCGGGCCCAGACGGGATAGAGGTTCTGCAGCCAGGGGAACAGGGGAGCGTTGGCCACCGGACCCCATGCGCGGGTGAGCGTTTGGTAGAAGTGGTGATGGGTGTTGATCAGGCCGGGAAGCACAACGTGGCTGCCGGCGTCGAAGGTCCGCTGGCAGGGTGCGGAAGGGGTCTGTCCGGCGCCAAGCACCTCCGCAATCTTTCCGCCCCTCACCACCAGGCCGCCCGAGGCGTCGAGGCCGTTGGCGGTGAAGGCGGCCAGCGGGTTCCGGATCCAGAGGGATTCAGGCTCTGGCCGCGTGGGCGTCGACGGAGTGTCAAAGAGCTGGGTCATGGGGGTCCTTGTCTGAGCGTGCTGATACTTTCCAGCTCAGTGGTCCTGTCTGCTGATCCAGGGGACACGCTGCCCGGCGGCGGCGAGTCGGCACCAGCGTAGGGCGGGCGCGGGAGGGCGGTCAATGGCCGCGCTTTGTGACAGCGGGGGGAACAGGCAACGGGAATGTTCGGCGTGAACCGCCGGAAACACGAATTTCACATAGCGAAAATAAAGTTCCAGAAAACTATGGTGCGGGACACATTCCGGTGCTAGTCTCGATGTTGCCAAAGGCGGGCACCCGGACTCCGGGAAGCTATCTACCAGGCGCAACTTAACCTTCAAAAGCACATGCTGAAGCCTGGTAACCGTCGCACTTGGTCCTTTCCGTTCCGTCGCGGGGTACCGGCTTCCACAGCAAAGGGAGTCGCATCATGAGTACCACCGTCACGGCCGAGGCATTCCTGGCCAGGTCCATCCAGTTGGCAACCGCCAACGTCCTGAACAGCGGCGGCCCGTTCGGCGCCGTGATCGTCACCGCCGACGGTCAGACGTTCGACGGCGTCAACCGGGTCACCGCCGACAACGATCCCACCGCCCACGCCGAGGTCACCGCCATCCGCCGCGCATGCAGCGGGCAGGGCACCTTCGACCTCCGCGGAGCCACCCTCTACAGCAGCTGCGAGCCGTGCCCGATGTGCCTCGCCTCGGCGCTCTGGGCCCGCATCGACCGGGTTGTCTTCGCCGCCGACAGGCACGACGCCGCCTCCGTAGGCTTCGACGACGCCGTCTTCTACGAGTACTTCGACAACGAGGACCGCCATGCCCTGATGCCGGTCTCCAAGCTCGAGCTGGGCCACCCCGAAGCCCCGGCCATCCTGGAACCGTTCAACACCTGGAACACGCTCGACTCCAGGATTGACTACTAGGGCCCGGTGGCTGAAATGACAATCCTGGACAATACCGCTGAACAGCAGGCTGCGCTTTCGGGCACAGGGCAGACAGCGGCACCCGAAAAGAACCCGGCTACCGGCGCAACGCAGCGGGGCAGCGGCCCCAAGCCCCCGGCGTCGAACTCGTTCCTTGACCGCTTCTTCCACATCACCCGGCGCGGTTCCACCGTGGCCCGGGAGGTGCGGGGCGGACTGGTCACCTTCTTCACCATGGCCTACATCGTCATCCTGAATCCGCTGATCCTCGGCGGATTCAGTGCGGACAACGCCCCGACTGACGTCGCCGGCGGCTGGCTTTCAGCCGCGCAGGTGGGCGCAGTCACCGGCCTGACCGCCGGCGTCATGACCATCGCATTCGGCCTGATCGCCAACTTGCCATTCGGCCTGGCGGCCGGGCTCGGCATCAACTCCTTCCTTGCCGTGGCGGTGATCCAGGAAGTCACCTGGGCCGAGGCCATGGGCCTGGTGGTCATCAACGGCATTCTGATCGTCCTGTTTGGTGTCACCGGCGCGCGGACCGCGATTTTCCGGGCGGTGCCCAAGGAACTGAAGGCCGCCATCACGGTGGGCATCGGCCTGTTCATCGCCTTCATCGGCTTCGTGGACTCGGGCTTCGTCAAGGCCACCGCCGGCGGCCCCCCGGTCCAGCTCGGCGACAACGGCTCCATCACCTCCATCCCCACCATGGTGTTCATCGTGGGCCTGCTCGTCATGGGCATCCTCGTGGCACGGAAGGTCCAGGGCGGCCTGCTCATCGGCATCGTGGCCACCACGGCGCTCGCAGCGGTCGTCGAGGCAATCCTGCACATCGGCCCCGCCAGCGAAACCAACCCGGGCGGCTGGCACCTGAACACTCCGGTGCTGTCGGGCCACCTGGTCTCTGCGCCGGACCTTGGCCTCGTGGGTCAGTTCGACCTGTTCGGCGCCTTCGGCCGGATCGGCGGCCTGGCCGCGACGATGCTGGTGTTCACGCTGGTCTTCACCAACTTCTTCGACGCCATGGGCACCATGACCGGGCTGGCCAAGAGCGCGGGCGTGGCGCACAAGGACGGCACGTTCCCCCGGCTCAAGTCCGCCTTCATCGTCGAAGGCGTGGGCGCGGTGGCGGGCGGCGCGACGTCGGGTTCCTCCAACACCGTGTACATCGACTCCGCCGCGGGGATCGGCGAGGGGGCACGCACCGGGCTGGCCTCGGTGGTCACCGGGGCGCTGTTCCTGGGCTCCATGTTCCTCACCCCGCTCACCAGCGTGGTGCCGCTCGAGGTGGCAGCCGCCGCCCTCGTGGTGGTGGGCGCGATGATGATGGCGCAGATCCGCGAGATCAAGTTCACCAAGTTCGCGGTGGCACTGCCGGCCTTCCTGACGATCGTCACCATGCCGCTGAGCTACTCGATCGCCAATGGCATCGGCGTGGGCTTCGTGAGCTGGGCTGTGATCGGCGCGGCCTCCGGCAAGGCGAAGAAGATCCATCCGCTGATGTGGGTGGTCACCGCGGGCTTCGTGGTCTACTTCGCGCGCGGTCCGGTCAGCGCACTGCTCGGGGCCTAGGACCCGGCCAGGACGCGGAAGATGACCCGCGACGCGCAAACGGCCGGAGGACACGGGAATCCGCGCATCCCCGGACCGTTTGCGCGTCGCTGGGCCGGACCGGCGTCGAACGCTTTCAACTACCAGGAATAGGAACGAGAATGGGCACCATCGCAGGGGAAGAGGGAGTGCTGCCATGCTGGATCTGATGCCTTCTCTGGCCGGCTGGCGCCCGGCGGCCGCCGGGGAACGGTGCGCCGTCGCCACCATCATCACCGCCAGCGGCTCCGTGCCGCGGCCGACCGGGACCTCCATGCTGGTGTCCGAATCCGGGGAGGTACTCGGCAGCCTCTCCGGCGGATGTGTTGAGGCGGCCGTGGTTGCCTCGGCGCTGGAAGTGATGGCCGACGGCGGCACCCGCCTTGAGGCGTTCGGCTTCAGCAGCGAGGACGCATTTGCCGTCGGGCTCACCTGCGGCGGCGAGCTGGAGGTCCATATCCAGCCACTGGACGGCAGCGCCGCCGGGCTCGGGGACCTCCGCAGCTTTGCCGCCGGGGACCCGGAACGACCGCTGGCCCTGATCCGGCGCATCGACGCTGCGACCGGCAGAAGCGTTGTGGGCAGGAGCATGTCCGGCGGGGCCGTTTCTGGCAGTGCATTGGGGGCTGCCGGAACCCAGGGAGCCGGAATTCATGGAGCTGGAACAGAGGGGACGGCGCGGACACAGCCGCCCTCCGTCGTCGTAGTTCGGGATCCTAGCGCTTTTGGGGTTGCGGGATCGGCTGAGTTCGCGGCCCTGCTGGGGCTGGACGCGTTGGATTCCGACCCCGTGAACCCCGCTTCGAACCTTGACGCCGGGGCCAGAAGGGACGCGCTCCTGGCGGCGGCGGCCCAGATCGAACCGCTGCTGCGCGGCGGCCGTACCGGGCTGGTCCGGCTGGCTCCGCCGCAGGGCTGCGGCGGTTCCCGACGGGGCGCCCACGGTACCGATGGCGGAGTGGCGTCGCCCGAACCCGTGACGCTGCTGGTGGAGAGCCGCCTGCCGCAGGCCCGGCTGCTGGTGTTTGGGGCCAACGACTTTGGCGCGGCGCTGGTACCGGCCGCCCAGCTGCTCGGCTACCGTGTCACGCTGTGCGATGCCCGGCCGGCGTTCGCAGGGCAGGATCGGTTCGCCACCGCGGACGAGGTGGCCACCGACTGGCCGCACCGTTATCTCGCCGCGGAAGCCGCCGCAGGCCGGATCGATTCCCGCACGGTCATCTGCGTCCTCACCCACGACCCCAAGTTCGACATTCCGTTGCTGCAGGAAGCCCTGGAGCTTGATGTTGCCTTCGTCGGCGCCATGGGCTCGCGCCGCAGCCACCGGCAGCGCATCGACCGGCTGCTCGAGGCCGGCGTGGCGCCGGAGTTGCTCGCACGGCTGCATTCGCCGATCGGCCTGGACCTCGGCGCCGTCACACCGGCGGAAGTGGCCGTCTCCATCACCGCGGAGCTGATTGCGGTGCGCAGCGGCTCCGCCGCCTGCACTCCATTGCGGGACGGCGCCGGACCCATCCATTCCCTTCCCGCGGCCGGGAGTGCCCACGCAGAACCGGCATACAGCAAAGAACAGGCATCCCAGGAGATCGCATGGACATGAACACCATCGAGGCGGTGGTCCGCACCACCGACCCCGCCGACTGGCGCGAAGGCGACGCCTGGCTCGCGGGCGGCACAGTCCTCTTTTCCTACGGCAGCACCGCCTTCGGCCCCGAGCCGCTGCGGCGCCTGCTGGACCTCGGCTCCGCCGGCTGGCAAGCCGTGACGGTGGCGGAGGCCGGCATCGAACTCGCCGCCACCTGCACCGTCGCCCAACTGTACGCGCTCCCCGATACGCTGGCAGAAGATAGCGCGGGCACAGGGGACTGGCCCGGCCTGGACCTGATCCGGCCCTGCTGCGACTCCTTCGTGGCGTCCTTCAAGGTCTGGAACATGTCCACCGTGGGCGGCAACCTGTGCACATCCCTGCCGGCCGGGCCCATGATCTCACTGTGCGCCGGACTGGACGGTACGGCCGTAATCCTCGGCCCGGGAGGCTCCCGCCGGGAGCTGCCGGTGGCCGAGTTCATCACCGGGGACGGGCAAAACGCACTGGCACCCGGTGAGCTGCTCCGCAGCGTCAGGCTGCCGGCGTCGGCCCTGTCCTCCCGGGTGGCATTCCGCCGGCTCTCGCTGAGCAACCTCGGCAGGTCGGGAGTGCTGCTGCTGGGAAGGCTCGACGGCGGCGGCCGGTTCACGCTCACCGTCACCGCCGCCACCAAACGCCCCGTGCAGCTGCGGTTCGGGTCCCTGCCGGACGGGCCGGAGCTTGCGGACGAACTTGAGGCCGCCATCCCGGCGGACCTTTACCACGACGACATCCACGGGCTGCCTGCCTGGCGCCGCGATATGACCCACCGCCTGGCTGAGGAAATCCGTACAGAACTGGGCCTGCCGGCCGGAGCGCCGGCAACAGTATCAGGCGACTTCTGGCCGCCGCGGCAGGAACAGCAGACGCCGGCACGGCAGACTCAGGCACAGCAGCAGCCGGCACAGCAGCAGCCGAACCGGCAGACGAAGAGAGGGGCCTGAGCATGGCCATGGAAATCAACGGCGCGCCCATACAGGCTCAGCCGCGGCCCGGGCAGTGCCTGCGCACGTTCCTCCGGGAGCAGGGCAACTTCGGCGTGAAGAAGGGCTGCGACGGCGGCGACTGCGGTGCCTGCACCGTGCACGTAGACGGCACTCCTGTGCACAGCTGCATCTACCCGGCCGTGCGCGCGGAGGGCCACAACGTCACCACGATCGAAGGCCTCGCAGCCACCAGCCCGGGGACTGACCTGCACCCGGTGCAGCAGCAGTTCCTGGAGCGCCAGGGCTTCCAGTGCGGCTTCTGCACCGCAGGCATGGTGATGACGGCGGCCACGTTCGACGACGAGCAGAAGGAAAACCTGCCGCGCAACCTGAAGGGCAACCTGTGCCGCTGCACCGGCTACCGGGCCATCGCGGACGCCGTCTGCGGCCACGAAGGCCACCCGGCGCCGGAGGGGCCCGGCTCGGGCATCGCCGGCGAGGGGCAGCCCGCCCCGGAGCCCGGCCGGCTGGGTGACGACGTTCCGGCCCCCGCCAGCCGCGCAGTGGTCACCGGGCAGGCCCGCTACACGCTGGACGTCCCGGCGGATGCGCTGCCCGGCCTGCTGCACATGAAGCTCGTGCGTTCACCGCACGCCCACGCCAGGGTCCTGTCCATCGACACCGCGGCGGCCATGGAGGTGCCGGGGGTGGTGGCCGTGCTCTCCGCCGAGGACGCCCCGGACCAGCTGTATTCCAGCGCCCAGCATGAGCTTTACACCGATGACCCCGACGACACCCGGCTGCTCGACACCGTGGTGAGGTTCCGCGGCCAGCGGGTGGCCGCCGTGGTCGCCGAATCGGTGGCGGCGGCGGAGGCGGGCGTCCGCGCTGTCCGCGTCGAGTACGCGGAACTCCCCGCGGTGTTCAGCCCGCAGGACGCCATCTTGCCCGGTGCTCCCGCCCTGCACGGGGACAAGGATGCCGGTACGGCGCGGATCGCCCAGCCGGAGCGGAACATCGTGGCCGAACTGCACTCCGAGCTTGGCAGCGTCAGCGACGGCTTCGCGGCGGCCGACTTCATCCACGAGCAGACCTACCGGACCCAGCGCGTCCAGCACGTGGCGCTGGAAACCCATTCCTCCATCGCCTCCGTGGACGACGACGGCCGGCTCCAGGTCCGCACGTCAAGCCAGGTTCCGTTCCTGGTGCGCCGCACGCTCTGCCGCCTGTTCGGGCTGCCGGAGGACCAGGTGCACGTGGTGGCGGGCCGGGTGGGCGGCGGATTCGGCGGAAAGCAGGAGGTACTCACCGAGGACATCGCCGCGCTCGCGGCCCTGAAACTGCGGCGGCCCGTACAGCTGGAGTTCACCCGGACCGAGCAGTTCACGGCCAGCACCACGCGGCACCCGTTCACCATCAAGCTCAAGGCGGGCGCCAGCAATGACGGCAGGCTCACGGCGCTGCAACTGGACGTCCTCACCAACACGGGGGCCTACGGCAACCACGCCCCCGGGGTCATGTTCCACGGCTGCGGCGAATCCCTGGCTGTTTACAAGTGCGCCAACAAGAAGGTCGACGCGCTCGCGGCCTACACCAACACCGTGCCGTCCGGCGCCTTCCGCGGCTACGGGCTCAGCCAGATGATCTTCGCCATCGAATCGGCCATCGACGAACTGGCCGCGGGAATCGGCATGGACCCGCTGGAGTTCCGCCGCCGCAACATGGTCCGCGAGGGCGACGACATGCTCTCTACCCACTCCGAGCCTGAGGAGGACGTCCACTGCGGCAGCTACGGGCTGGACCAGTGCACCCGCCTGGTGCAGGATGCGCTGAAGCGCGGCCGTGAGCGCTACCGGTCCGCCGGCCTCGATGACCTCGGCCCGGGCTGGGTCACGGGGGAGGGCACGGCGCTGTCCATGATCGACACCGTGCCGCCGCGGGGCCATTTCGCCCATTCCAGGCTCCGGCTCCTGGCCGACGGAACGTACGCCGCCGACGTCGGGACAGCCGAATTCGGCAACGGCACCACCACTGTCCACGCGCAGCTGGCGGCGACGGCGCTGTCCACCGTCGCCGCGCGGGTCGCCGTCCGGCAGTCCGACACGGACCTGATCGAGCATGACACCGGCGCCTTCGGCTCGGCCGGCACCGTGGTGGCCGGAAAGGCCACACTGGCCGCCGCGGAGGAACTGGCCGTCCGCATCCGGGCGTTCGCCGCCGGCATCCGGCAGATCCAGGCATCCGGGTGCGTGCTCGACGGCGACGCCGTCGTCTGTGAGGGAACCCGGGTGCCGCTGACGGAACTTTACGACGCCGCCCGGCAAGCCGGCGTCGAACTCGAGGCCGAGGGGCGCTGGGGCGGCACGCCGCGCTCGGTGGCCTTCAACGTCCACGGATTCAGAGTCGCGGTGAACACCGGGACCGGTGAGCTGCGGATCCTGCAGAGCGTGCAGGCGGCGGACGCCGGCGTGGTGGTAAACCCACGGCAGTGCCGGGGCCAGATCGAGGGCGGCATTGCCCAGGCCCTGGGTGCCGCCTTGTACGAGGAAGTCCGGGTGGATGACGCAGGCCGGGTCACCACGGACATCCTCCGGCAGTACCACATCCCGTCCTTCGCCGACGTGCCGCGCAGCGAGGTGTACTTCGCCGATACCAACGACGCGCTGGGACCGCTCGGTGCCAAGTCCATGAGCGAAAGCCCCTTCAACCCCGTGGCCCCGGCTCTGGCCAACGCCATCCGCAATGCCACCGGCGTGCGGTTCGCCGAGCTGCCGATCGCCCGGGACAAGATCTACCTGGGGTTGAAGGAGGCGGGACTCGTTCCTGCACCGGAGAGCGTTCCCGCAGACGGCGTTCCCGCGGGCGGGGTTCCCGCTGGTCTAGGCAACGCGGAGTCACTTTGCGCCCCATGAACCGCTGCCGGAGGCGCAAAGTGACCCAGTGTGGGGTTGGCAACATATAGTCGGGGGATGGAACAGCGCATCTTAGGCAAGACCGGACGGAACGTGTCAGTCGTGGGACTGGGAACCTGGCAGCTCGGCGCGGACTGGGGCAACGTTGACCCGGCACAGGCGCAGGCCATCCTCGCGGCCTCGGCGGAGGCCGGCGTGACCTTCTTCGACACTGCTGACGTCTACGGTGACGGCCGCAGCGAGCAGGCCATCGGGGCGTTCCTCGCCGACAACCCGGGCACGGGCATCACGGTGGCCACGAAGATGGGCCGCAGGCTGGAGCAGCGCCCGGAAAACTACAACCTGGCAAACTTCCGCGAATGGGTAGACCGGTCGCGCCGCAACCTGCGCACCGACGCCCTGGACCTGGTCCAGCTGCACTGCCCGCCCACCGCCGTGTACAGCCGGGCCGAGGTGTACGACGCCCTGGACACGCTCGTTGCCGAGGGTGCCATTCGGAACTACGGCGTTAGCGTGGAGCGGACCGACGAAGCCCTCGAAGCCTTGCGGCACGAGGGCACGGCGTCCGTGCAGATCATCCTGAACGCCTTCCGGCTCAAGCCGCTGGATGAGGTGCTCCCCGCTGCGAAGGCCGCAGGCGTGGGCATCATTGCCCGGGTTCCCCTCGCCTCCGGCCTGCTGTCCGGTAAGTACACCAAGGAAACCACGTTCGCCGCTGACGACCACCGCAACTACAACCGCGCGGGAGACGCCTTCGACGTCGGAGAGACCTTCTCCGGCGTGGACTATGAGCTGGGGCTCAAAGCCGTGGCCGAGTTCGAGCAGCTGGTACCGGAGGGCTCCGGAACCGCGCAGGCTGCCATCGCGTGGGTGGCTGCGCAGGACGGCGTCACGTCCGTCATTCCCGGTGCCCGGTCCGTGGAGCAGGCCAGGGCCAACGCCGCCGCGGCCGGCACAGTACTCAGCCCAGAGTTCAACGAAGGCGTGCGCTGGATCTACGACCACTACTTCCGCGAGGCTGTCCACCCCCGCTGGTAGCAGGGCGTGGCCTCATCGTCGATCGAAGACTTCGTAGACCGGCTCGCCGCTGTCGCAACCGGGCCGGGGTGCACCAACTTCTTCGATCACTCGGTCCCCGCCAATGCCCTGCGCCGGCACAACCTGCTGGTCTATCTCAATGACATGCTGGACCGGTCCCCGAAGGTGCTGCTGGTGGGGGAGGCGCCGGGCTTCCGGGGCATGAGGATCACGGGTGTTCCCTTCACCAACCGCACCATGTTCGAGGGGCCGGCCAATCCCTTCGGGCTTTTCGGGACGGGACTTTCCGGAACAAAGCTTTTCGAGACTGGGCAACGCTATGCGCTTCCGCCGGACGCGGCCGGCGTCGCCGCCGAACCGACGGCCACCGTGATGTGGGAGGTCCTGGCCGAGCTCCGCTTCCTCCCGCTGCTGTGGAGTGCCTGCCCTTGGCATACGCACGTGCCCGGACGGCCGTTGTCCAACCGAACTCCAACACCCGCGGAAGCGGCGCTGGGCACGCCGTTCTGGCAGGCCCTGACCGGCATCTTTCCCATCGAAACCGTGGTGGCCGTGGGCAACGTTGCGCACACCAGCCTCCGCCGCAGCGGCGTGGATGCGCCCAAAATCAGGCATCCGGCCCATGGCGGGAGGGCCCGCTTCAAACAGGGGCTGCAGGAGCTTCTGGCGGCGGGGATGGTCCCGTGACTGTCCGCCGACCTCGCCCGCCGCGCCGTCCTCGCCCGCCGCTGAACTAGCCGAGCAGGTGCAGCTGGTCCGGGGTGTCGAGGTCTTCGCCGCGGGACTGGTCGGAGCAGTCCACCAGATCGATCAGCTCAGGGTGGGCCTGCAGGAAAAGCCGGGCGCCGGCGTCGCCGCCCGCCGACGCCGCAGCTTCCACGCGCAGCGATGCATCGAGCAGCAGCGGATGGCCGCGCCGGAGCTGTCCGGAAGGATCGGCGTAACCGGCAGCAGTCACCCTGCCCTGCCGGTGTGCCCGCAATAGCCGCGCGACAGTCTCTGCGGTCAGCCCCGGCTGGTCCACGAGCGCCACCAGCACATGGTCTTCCGGGGGCGCGCTGTCCAGCCCCGTCCGGAACGAACTGGCCATGCCGCCGGTCCACAACGGGTTCTCCACCACGGTATGCCGGGCGAGGTCAGTCCGCCCGCGGACGTCACTGGCGCCCGCGCCGAGCACCACCACGACGCCCCGGCAGCCGCCGTCGAGCAGCATGTCCGCCAGGACCTCTACGAGGGTGCGTCCCCGGAACGGAAGCAGCGCCTTCGGGCCGCGGCCCAAGCGGGTGCCGGCACCCGCCGCCAGCAGCACGCCCGTGGTCCGGGGAAGGGGGGAGGCGGTCATGGCATCAGCCTAGGCCATGCCGCACAGGGCGTTCGGGCCCGGTGTTTGGGGCGGGTGCGGCGCAATGCTACCCGGTAGTAGGGGTGGTTCGTCCAGTGAATGGCGGCTAACGTCGGATATGTCGTGTTGGCAATTGGGGGTCGTAATGGCGGCTGCAACGGTGCAGCTGTCGGAAGGAGCATCTATGGCAGGCACATTCGTAATCGAGACGGCGGGCTCAGGACAGTACCGGTTCAGGCTGACAGCCGATGACGGAACCGTGGTTGCGGTTTCACCCAGCTTTCCCAACATCAAGGCAGTCGCTGCGGGGATCACGGCAGTCCGGGAAAGTGCAGCCACAGGCTTCGTTGTTGACCGCAGGACGTCCCTGACGTAATAGAGAATCGCGACGGCGGCCCCACCACCAGGTGAGGGCCGCCGTCGTTTTAATGTGAGCTTTTGTCCAGATATCGCGACTTCAGGGGTGTTTTGCGGCCATTATCTGGACAAAAACTCCGGGGTTTCGACGGGCTGGACCAGCAGGGGCTCGAGGGCTCAGGAGTCGCCGCCGGCTCCTCCTGTTGTTCCCGCCGAGACGTCCAGGAGCTTGTAGCGGTCCATGGCGTACGACGGCGCGCCCTCCTGCACCTCGCCCCTCGCCGCCAGCAGCTGGAGGGTTTTGACGACGATGGAGTGGGTGTCGTTTTTGAAGTAGCGGCGGGCGGCGGCGCGGGTGTCGGAGAAGCCGAAGCCGTCGGCGCCGAGGGTGGCGAAGTCGTTCGGGACGAACTGCCGGATCTGGTCCGGGACGGCCTTCATGTAGTCCGAGACGGCGACGACGGGTCCCTGCGCACCGGCGAGCTGCTTGGTGACGAAGGGTTCGCGGGCGGTCTGGCCGGGGTTGAGGAAGGCTTCTTCCTCGGCGGCGAGGCCGTCTCGGCGCAGTTCGTTCCAGGAGGTGACGGACCAGACGTCGGCGGAGACGCCCCAGTCTTCGGCGAGGATCCGCTGGGCTTCGAGGGCCCAGGGGACGGAGACGCCGGAGGCGAGGATCTGGCTCTTGGGGCCTTCGGTGCTGGAGGCCGCGAGCTTGTAGATGCCCTTCAGGACGCCTTCGACGTCGAGGTTCTCCGGTTCGGCGGGCTGGGTGATGGGTTCGTTGTAGACCGTGAGGTAGTACATGACGTTTCTGTCAGGTAGAGCTCCGGTTCCGTTTTCGCCGCTTGCGGCGACCCCGTACATGCGTTCGAGGCCGTCCCGGACGATGTGGCCCATTTCGTAGCCGTAGGCGGGGTCGTAGGTGACCACGGCGGGGTTGGTGGAGGCCAGCAGGGGGGAGTGTCCGTCGGCGTGCTGGAGGCCTTCGCCGGTGAGGGTGGTCCGTCCTGCGGTGGCGCCGATGATGAAGCCGCGGGTCATCTGGTCGGCGGCGGCCCAGAAGGCGTCACCGGTGCGCTGGAAGCCGAACATGGAGTAGAACACGTAGACCGGGACCAGGGGCACGCCGTGGGTGGCGTAGGCGGTGCCGGCGGCGGTGAAGGCTGCCACGGCGCCGGCTTCGTTGATGCCGGGGTGGATCAGCTGGCCCTGGGCGGACTCCTTGTAGGCCAGGACCAGGTCCCGGTCCACGGACAGGTAGTTCTGGCCTCCGGGGTTATAAATCTTGGCCGTGGGGAAGAAGGCGTCCATGCCGAAGGTCCGCGATTCGTCAGGCACGATGGGGACAATCCGGTGCCCGAACTTCTTGTCGCGGAGCAGGTCCTTGAGCAGGCGGACGAACGCCATGGTGGTTGCGGCCTGCTGCTTGCCCGAACCGCGCTTGGCGACGTCGAACGTCTTGGCGTCCGGCATCTCCACCGACCCTTGGCCGGAACGGCGTTCGGGTACGGACCCGCCCAGCTGCCGGCGCCGCTCCAGAAGGTAGGCAATCTCGGGAGCGTCCGGACCGGGGTGGTAGTACGGCGGACGGTAGGGGTCCTCTTCGAGCCGGGCGTCGGAAATGGGAATTCTCAGGTAATCCCTGAATTCCTTGAGGTCGTCGAGGGTGAGTTTTTTCATCTGGTGGGTGGCGTTGCGGCCTTCGAAGTGCGGGCCCAGGCCGTAGCCCTTGACCGTTTTGGCCAGGATCACGGTGGGTTTGCCCTTGAATTCGGTCGCGGCCTTGTACGCGGCGTAGACCTTGCGGTAGTCGTGCCCGCCGCGCTTGAGGTTCCAGATCTCG
>NZ_JBNHFL010000015.1:0-121109 GCF_059090205.1 Arthrobacter sp. CMU6 | reverse complement strand
GGCGGACCCACCGGCATCAGCAACCTCGGCCAACCCTGCCCCAAACACCACCGCCTCAAACACGGCTCCGCCTGGGCACCCACCGCCGCCACCGCCAACGACCCGCCCGGCTGGACCTCACCCACCGGCCGCCACTATCCCAGCGAACAACCCGACTGGGAACCACCCCACTGGACACCACAAATCCAAGCCATACTCAACGGCCTTGACCCCGGCCTACTCGAAAACCCCGGCCTGCCCGAAAACCCCGGCCTGCCCAACCCAACTGACGGTCGCGCCGACGGCTCACCGCCGCGCATCTCACCCGACGCCGTTTCTCCCGACGCAATTCCGGAGACAGTCCGCGAAGCAGCTTAAGCGCGCCGGCTAAGGTGCCGTGTCTTTGCTGCCCTGTCCTGCCCTGCCCGGGCATTCAGCCGGATCCGCGGCAGCCTTAATCAGACGTGTCGGCCGCATCCACCTCAGCGGTAGCCGGTAGGGTCGGCCGGCAGTCCGGCTTCCTGGACCTCCTCCAGATAGCGCCAGCAGTCCGGCCGGGAGCCGTCGACGTCGGTGAAGCCGTACTCCAGCGCCAGCCCGCCGGAGGAAAATGAGCCACCGGTTCGGCGGTGTAGGTCAGAATCGGCGGCCAGGGCCGCGACTGCCCGGCCCACAAAGCGCGGGCTTTCGGAAATGGCTGCGAAGTGCGGATTCGTGTCCGCTGCATCGCGCCAATTGGCCTCGGTCACGCCGTAGTGCTCGAGCATCATTTCCGAGCGCATCCACCCCGGTGTCAGTGCCACAGCCGTGCAACCGAACGGTTTCAGCTCCTCGGCCTGGCTGAAGGCGAGCCGCAGGACAGCGGACTTGGCGAGGTCGTAAAACGCGGAAAGCCGGTAATGCGCGGCGTTGTACTCCCGCGTTCCGTCCGTCATCTCCACCACCAGTCCTCCCGGCCGCCGGATGAGCAGCGGCAGCGCGAAATGGCTCGTGATCAGGTGCGTGTCGACGGCGCCGTGCAGCATCCGCAGACCGCCATCAAGGTCGTGTTCCCAAATAGGTGTGTTCCACTGGATGAGGTCTTCACCGCCCCAAATGTCATTCACCAGGATGTCCAGCCGGCCGTGCTCGTGGTCGACGCGGCGGACCAGCGCGTCCACCTCCGGGGCGATGAAATGGTCCACGGCCACTGCGATGCCGGTTCCACCGGCCGCGCTCACCATGGCTGCCGTTTCATCGATGGTTTCCGCGCGCCGATAATCGGATGTCTGGCCCTTGGTGGTGCGGCCGGTGCAGTAGACCACCGCCCCGGCCTCGCCGAGGGCCACGGCCGTACCGCGACCTGCCCCTCGTGTGGCCCCGGCGACCAGAGCTACCTTGCCCTTTAGCGGAGACTCCATGGCCAAACGCTACATCGATGCGCGGGAAAGGGGGATGATGGTGCCGGCGGAGGCATGTCCGGTATCCCAGACTGCAGTGGTCCCTAAACAGGGCTCCAGAGCCCCGGGCTGGGCGCAAGCTTAAGTACGGGATCCCGGACACCCTTCGGCTAAACCCCGAAAAGACAGAAGTTCCGAACAGACAGCCAAAATGACGAGGCCCGGAGGACACATGGCAGGCACGATGGTCGCAACGGCGGCAAAACGGCCGGAATCAGCGGTCAAAGCGAAAGTTCCCGCCGCCGAAAACACCCTGCGGATCCTCAAACTGTTGGCTTCCAAGCGTGGGCCAATGGCGGCGTCGAACATTGCCACGGCACTGGGGCTGCCGCGCTCAAGTGTCTACCACCTCCTGGGCGTCATGGAGGCAAACGGCTTCGTCCTGCACCTGCACGAGGAGCAGCGCTACGGCCTCGGCATCAGCGCCTTCGAGCTCAGTTCCGCGTACTCGCGGCAGGAGCCGCTCTCCAGGCTGGGCCGGCCCATGCTCGCCTCTCTCGTTGATGTTCTTGGCGAAAGCGCACACCTGGCGGTCCTGCACGGCCGGGATGTGCTCTACATCGTGGAGGAGCGCGCCAAGAACCGGCCATCCCTGGTGACCGACGTCGGCGTCCGGCTGCCCAGCCACCTCACCGCCAGCGGCCGGGCCATCCTTGCCGCGCTGCCCAAGTCACAGGTCCGCGCTCTCTATCCGAACGCCGCCGCCTTCACTGCCCGGCACGAGGTGGAGGGCGCCATCATGAAGTACTCGGCTTTGTCATCGCACTTGGACCAGGTGCGGCAGCGTGGCTACGCCACGGAACACGGCGAAGTGACTCCCGGCTTTGGCTCCATCGCCGCCGCTGTCACAGATCACCTTGGATGGCCGACGGCGGCAGTCGCCGTCACGTTCCTGGAGGACAAACTGCCGGAGGACCAGTGGCCGGTGCTCGCCGCCCGCGTCCGGAAGGTCGCCGACGAGCTCTCGGTGCGCATCCACGGCCGCCCGGCGAAGTAGCACTGCCCGTCCCAAGGGGCTCCCAACGCGCCCTAGTAGGCAAGCGCCCAGGTAGGCAGTGTCAGGCGTTATGGGGCCTTGGGAGCGCACTGAATCGCTATTTGGTTGGGTCTGGGATACCGGACAGCACCAGCCGCAAACCCCTGTCTGGTCCGCCCAGAAGGGGCTTTAGTTGATACAGAAGCAGTTCCGCTCTAACCAAGAATTCCGCGACACGCAACAGCGGTACACCACATACCAGCAACACGAAGGAGCCACCATGGCACCCGCCGATTTCACTACCGGTGCCCGCCCGGTCAAAGCTGCCCGGGGCACCGAGCTCACCGCAAGGTCCTGGCAGACCGAAGCGCCGCTGCGCATGCTCATGAACAACCTCGACCCCGAGGTGGCCGAACGCCCCGATGACCTGGTGGTCTACGGAGGCACCGGCCGGGCAGTGCGCTCCTGGGCAGCGTTCGACGCCATTACCCGCACCCTGGAAACCATGGACAAGGACGAGACCCTGCTGGTCCAGTCCGGCAAGCCGGTGGGCGTCTTCCGCACCAACGAATGGGCGCCGCGCGTGCTGCTGGCCAACTCCAACCTCGTCGGGGACTGGGCCACGTGGCCCGAATTCCGCCGGCTAGAGGCCGAAGGCCTGATGATGTACGGCCAGATGACGGCCGGCTCCTGGATCTACATCGGCACCCAAGGCATCCTGCAGGGCACGTTCGAGACCTTCGCCGCGATCGCCCGCAAGATCACCGGGGACGAGAACGGCACGCTCGCCGGCACCCTGACCCTGACCGGCGGCTGCGGCGGAATGGGCGGCGCGCAGCCTCTCGCCGTCACCCTGAACGAGGGCGCCTGCCTGATTGTCGACGTCGACGAAACCCGCCTCCGCCGCCGGGCCGGCAAGCGCTACCTGGACGAGGTGGAGACGGACCTCGATGCAGCGATCGCCAAGGTCCTCAAGGCCAAGGAGGAACGCCGCGGCTGGTCCGTGGGCTACGTGGGCAACGCCGCAGAGGTCTTCCCGGAGCTGCTGCGCCGCCACCAGGCCGGCGAGCTGACCATCGACATCGTCACCGACCAGACCTCCGCCCACGACCCCCTGAGCTACCTGCCGGAGGGCATCTCCGTGGAGGAGTGGCACCGCGAGGCCGAAGCGGACCCGGAGGGCTTCACCAAGAAGGCCCAGGCCTCGATGGCCAAGCACGTCCAGGCCATGGTCGAATTCCAGGACGCCGGTGCCGAAGTGTTCGACTACGGCAACTCCATCCGCGACGAGGCCCGCAAGGGCGGCTACAGCCGGGCGTTCGAGTTCCCCGGCTTCGTCCCGGCCTACATCCGCCCGCTGTTCTGCGAAGGCCTGGGCCCGTTCCGCTGGGTGGCGCTCTCCGGTGACCCCGAGGACATCGCCGTCACAGATAAGGCCATCAAGGAGCTGTTCCCGGACAACCAGCACCTGCACCGCTGGATCGACGCCGCCGGCGAGCGCGTCGAGTTCGAAGGCCTGCCGGCCCGTATCTGCTGGCTGGGCTACGGCGAACGCGCCAAGGCCGGCCTGCTGTTCAACCAGCTCGTCAAGGAAGGCAAGGTCAAGGCGCCCATCGTGATCGGCCGCGACCACCTGGACTCCGGTTCCGTCGCGTCCCCGTACCGCGAGACCGAGGCCATGGCCGACGGCTCGGACGCTATCGCCGACTGGCCGCTGCTCAACGCCCTGCTCAACACCGCCTCCGGCGCCACTTGGGTCTCCATCCACCACGGCGGCGGGGTCGGCATCGGCCGCTCCATCCACGCCGGCCAGGTCTCCGTTGCCGACGGCACCGACCTCGCCGCGCAGAAGCTCGAGCGGCTCCTCACCAACGACCCCGGCATGGGCGTCATCCGCCATGTCGACGCCGGCTACGACCGCGCCGTGGACGTTGCCAAGGAACGCGGCGTCCGCATCCCCATGAACGAGTCCCGGTGATTGAGCCTGTCGAAATCCAGGTTTCGACAGGCTCAACCACCGCCGCAACCTCCACTACTGAAGTAGGAACCATGACTGTAACCACCCACGAACCGCTCACCGTTACCCTCGGCGCCAGCGGTGCCACGCCCGAGGACGTCCTCGCCGTCGCCCGCCACGACGCCAAGGTGACCATCTCCCAGGAAGTCCTGGACACTGTTGCCAAAGTCCGCGCACACATCGACGAACTGGCCCACAGCGACGTCCCCGCGTACGGCATCTCAACCGGCTTCGGCGCGCTGGCCAACCGCCACATCCCCGGCGAGCTGCGCACCCAACTGCAGAAATCCCTGATCCGCAGCCACGCCGCCGGCATGGGCCCGGCCGTGGAACGCGAGGTGGTCCGCGGCATCATGTTCCTGCGCGCCAAGACACTGGCATCGGGCCGCACCGGCGTCCGGCCCGTGGTGCTGCAGACCATGGTCGATGTGCTCAACGCAGGCATCACCCCTGTGGTCCGCGAGTTCGGTTCGCTGGGCTGCTCCGGTGACCTGGCGCCGCTGTCCCACTGTGCCTTGGTCCTCATGGGTGAGGGCGAGGCAAGCGGACCCGACGGCGAACTCTACGGGGGTGCCGGCCAGCGCACGGTTGCCGAGCTGCTCGCCGCACACGGCATCGAGCCGGTCACACTTGCCGAGAAGGAAGGGCTGGCGCTGGTCAACGGCACCGAGGGCATGCTGGGGATGCTCCTGATGGCCATCGCTGACCTGCGGCAACTGCTGACGACGGCGGACATCACCGCGGCACTCAGCGTCGAGGCGCTGCTCGGCACGGACCAGGTGTTCCTGCCCGAGCTGCACGCCGCCCTCCGCCCGCACCCGGGGCAGGCTGCCAGTGCCGACAACATGCTCCGGGTCCTGGCCGACTCGGCGATCGTTGCCTCGCACCGCGTGGGCGATTCCCGCGTCCAGGACGCCTACTCCCTGCGCTGTGCACCACAGGTTGCCGGCGCCGTCCGGGACACCGTCGACCACGCCGAGCTGGTGGCCTCCCGCGAACTGGCGGCCGCCATCGACAACCCCGTGGTCCTGCCCGATGGCCGCGTCAGTTCCAACGGCAACTTCCACGGTGCCCCGGTGGCCTACGTGCTCGACTTCCTGGCCATCGCCGTCGCGGACCTCAGCTCCATCGCAGAACGGCGCACGGACCGCATGCTGGACCCGGCCCGCTCGCACGGCCTGCCGGCGTTCCTGGCCGCGGATCCGGGCGTGGACTCGGGCCTCATGATTGCCCAGTACACCCAGGCCGGGCTGGTCTCGGACAACAAGCGGCTCGCGGTTCCCGCGTCCGTGGACTCCATCCCGAGCTCCGCCATGCAGGAGGACCACGTGTCCATGGGTTGGCATGCCGCCCGCAAGCTCCGGAAGGCCGTGGAGAACCTGCGCCGGGTGCTTGCGATCGAACTCGTGACCTCGGCACGGGCGATTGACATGCGCACCCAGCTTTCCGGCGGCGAGCTGACACCGGGACCTGCCGGGGCTGCCGTTCTCGAAACGCTGCGCACCGTCGTCGGCGGTCCGGGCACCGACCGGTTCCTCTCACCCGAGCTCGAGGCCGCCGACCGGCTGGTCGGCTCGGGTGCGGTGCGGACGGCGGCCGAATCCGCCGTCGGCATCCTCGCCTAGGGGTGAACAATGGGCACCGCCGGCAAGCATTTGCCGGCGGTGCCGAAATACTCTGCAACGCGCCGCGCACAGGCCGAAGACTGTAGTAGAACTAAAGGTGTAGGGAAAGTCACATCGAAGATGCTGTGGCGTAAGAAGAACATCCACAAAGGGGTAGAAGTTCAAATGAAAGCACGCGGGGCAGTCCTGTCCAGGCGCATCGCACATGCAGCAACGGTTTCCGACTGGGGATCGCTGCACGTGGGCGAGCGGGTTGAGATCATCAAGCATGCGCACGTTATTGCGGCTGGCGAGGTGGAGGAGATCTCACGGAGCGGAAACGTGTTGTGGCTGATCTGCGCGGGAGCGCATGAGTCCCAGCTCTTTATGAAGTCCGACGGCGTGCAGGTGCGCCGGACGTAGTCCGGCTGTAGCGTGCGGTAAAACGCACAGCAGAAATCAAAAAGCCCCCGACCTTGGATCATTCGGCCGTTTAGCCGGAATGAGTCCAGGATCGGGGGCTTTTTCGCGTGTTAAGCTGCGATGTCCTCGTGTGTTTCGCCGAAGGGAACAGACTCGTCGAGGGCCACCGTGTAGCGGCCTGGCTCGAGTCGCGTAACCTTGATGCCGCAGGTGCCTTCCTTTGCGGCGGTTTCGATCAGCGTCTCTACCGCGCTTTCCAGGCCGTCGTGGACCTGATCGGCACTGGTGAACGCCAAGTCGATGGACCTGGCATCCGCTGAGCGAAACGCGCTCGTAGGAGCGGTTGGGCGCTCCATGGTTGCTGTGCTCATGTAATGACTTTCTATGATTCTTGCCGGGGGGCAATAGACCATTCTACCGGGAACTGCCGCAAAGGTCAGATGACTGTCATTTGACAGTGCGTGTGACTGGGTTTGTTTACGCACGGCGATCCGCCGCCGTAACCCTCCCCGGCGCGTAAGCGGGAGGCTAGTGTTGGTCAGGTCTAAGTGGCCGGCGGCACAGGAGGTGACCGTGTTTGAAGGTGCCAGTATTTTGTTTGCCGCGGCGGGCGTGGCCGTCTTTGTTGCCGCCATCCTGCCCAAGGCACTGCGCAATGCCCCCATCTCCATGCCGATGGTGTTCCTGGGCGCCGGCGCCGCCGCCTTCGGCCTGCTTCGCAACCTCCCCGACCCGAACCCCGTCCGTCACCCCGAGCTGACGCTGCACCTGGCCGAGATCTGCGTGATCATCTCGCTCATGGGAGCCGGCTTGGCGCTGGACCGTCCGGTCGGGCGGCGGAGCTGGGCCACCACCTGGCGGATGCTCGGGATTGCCATGCCCCTGTGCATGCTTGGCCTGACGCTCCTCGGACTCTGGCTGCTGGGACTGGGGCTCGCCGCCGCGCTCCTCGTGGCTGCCGCCCTGGCCCCCACGGACCCGGTGCTCGCCTCCGAAGTGCAGGTGGGCGAGCCGGCCGACGAGGAGGAGGGCACGGATAAGGAGGACGAGGTCAGGTTCGCACTGACTTCCGAGGCCGGGCTGAACGACGGGCTGGCCTTTCCCTTCGTGTACCTTGCCATTGCCATGAGCCTCGTGGGGACCGCGCCGTCGGCCTGGTTTCCGGAGTGGTTCGGCGTGGACGTCCTGTGGCGCATCGGAATGGGGGTGCTGCTGGGCTTCGGAACGGGCAAGGCGCTGGGCCGGCTATTCTTCTCCGCCCGGCACGACAGCATCCGGCTCTCCAACCACTCCGAAGGCTTCGTTGCGCTCGCCGCCACCTTCCTGGCCTACGGCGTCACCGAAATGATCGAGGGCTACGGCTTCATTGCGGTGTTCGTCTGTGCCGTGACCATCAGGGCGGAGGAGCGCACCCACGGCTACCACCGCATTCTTCACTCCTACGTGGAACAGCTCGAGCGGCTCATGACCGTGGTCATCCTGGTGCTCCTGGGCGGGGCGATCGCGCGGGGGCTGTTGGCCGGCGTCGGGTGGGCCGAGGTAGGCGTGGCCCTGGCCTTCCTGGTCCTGGTCCGTCCGCTGTCCGGCTGGCTGGCGCTGGCCCGCGGCAAGACCGGCCCCCGGGAGCGGATTGCCATTTCCTTCTTCGGCATCCGGGGCATCGGGTCACTGTATTATCTGGCCTACGCCCTGGGTCAGGGCGGCTTCGGAGACCAGACGGAGTACCTGTGGAGCATCATCGGACTCGTCGTGGCCATGTCCGTGGTGCTGCACGGCGCCACGACTGCGCCAGTCATGAAGCGCCTTGACCGGCTCCGCGAACGAAGGGCAGCCGAGAAATTCGGCGACGAGGGAAAGGCGCCGCACACGCCGGTCTGACCCGGCGGATCACCAATCACTCCGGGAGCGGTGAGTATTCTGCGTTCCGGCGGATCGTGTGGTGAGCTTGGATCATGGCAGGCAGAAGGTTGATATCCCGTTTGGCTCTTGCGCTGGCAAAGTTGCTGGGGTTCGTGCTTGTCAGCTGCCTCTGCGGGGTTCTCGTGGCCAGCTTCCTGGTGCCCGCGGCCGCCCTCGCCGGCACCTCGGTCAGCAAATCGATTTCCTACTTCAACAGCCTGCCCACCGAACTGGCCGTGCCTGCGCCGTCGCAGACCACCCGCATGCTGACGGCGGACGGCAAGCTGATCGCTACTTTCTACTCAGAGAACCGGGTCCGGGTCCCGCTGAATCAGATGTCCCCGTTTATCCGGAAGGCCGTCGTCGCCATCGAGGACAGCCGCTTCTATGAGCACAGCGGCGTCGATACGCAGGGCGTCCTCCGCGCGCTGACCAGCAACCTGACCCGCGGGGACCGGCAGGGCGCCTCAACCCTCACCCAGCAGTACGTCACCAATATCGTGAACGAGTCCCTGATTTCAGAAGGCCGTGAGGACCAGGTGGTGCTCAGCGGACAGAAGACCATGGGGGACAAGCTGCGCGAGATGCGGCTCGCCATGGCGTTGGAGAAGAAATTCACCAAGGACCAGATCCTCGAGGGCTACCTCAACATCGTCTTCTTCAACCGCAGCGCCTACGGCATTGAGGCTGCGGCCCAGTACTTCTTCAGCGTTCCGGCCAGCAAGCTGAACCTGCCCCAGTCGGCCCTGCTCGCGGGACTGGTGAACAGCCCCAGCTTCTACGATCCCGTGGCCAACCCGAAGAACTCCCTCAAGCGCCGCAACCAGGTCCTCGGCGAAATGCTCACCCAGAAGATGATCACCAAGAAGCAGCATGACGCCGCTGTTGCCTCAGGGGTCGGCCTGAAGGTCCGGCCTTCGCGGCAGGGGTGCGCCGCCGCCGCCATGGCCCCGTACTTCTGCGACTACGTGACCCGGCTCTTCCTCAACAACCCGGCCTACGGCGCCGACACGGAGGCCCGCGAAAAGCGGCTTTTCCGCGGAGGCCTGACCATCACCACCACGCTGGACAGCCGGCTGCAGGCCAAGGCACAGGCGCAGGTGAACGCCACCGCCGGTGCCAATCCGGACAGATGGGGCGCTTCGCTGGTCACCGTCCAGCCGGGCACCGGCCGGGTCCTGGCGATGGCGCAGAACACGGTGTACCTGCCCCAGCCCGGCAAGTTCGATACCCAGCTCAACTTCAACGTGGACGCCAAGGACCCCAACGGCAACGACCTCAACGGCGCCGGCGGGTTCCAGCCCGGATCCACCATGAAGCCCTTCACCTTCGCCGAGTGGCTGCACCAGGGCAAGACCATGACCACGGTGGTGGACGCCTCCAAGCGCGAATACCCGCTGGGCTTCCGCTGGCGGTCCTCCTGCGGCAAGGTGGCCGGCGGCTACAGCACCAAGCAGCGCAGGGCAGGACTTGAAACGGCCGACGACCTGCAGAATGCCTCCGAGGGCTACTACCGCAAAATGCCGGCCGACTACGGGCTCTACAACTCCATCAACACGGCAACCTTTGCGGAGGCCGCGCAGCTGGACTTCTGCGGAATCCAGAACATGGTCAACGCCGTCGGGCTCCGCAGCGGGCTGGACGGGACGCCGGTCAACATGCACCAGCTGGGCAACCTGCTGGGCGGCACAGGCGTTGCCCCGCTGACCATGGCCAACGCCTTTGCCACCTTCGCCGCCGACGGCCGGTACTGCGTGCCGCTGGCCCTGGCCGGGGTGGCGGACATGGCGGGCAAGAAGCTTCCGGCGGAGGTTCAGGAGTGCAGCGAAACCGTGGACAAGAACGTGGTCCGCGGGGTCAACAAGGCCCTGCAGGACATGCTCAACAAGGGCTCCGGAATCTACATCAACCCCAAGGTGCAGAAGAGCGTGCCGGTGGCGGCCAAAACGGGCACCAACAACAGCAACGGTGCCACCTGGGTGCTGGGCTACACCACCGGCCTGGCCACGGCCTCGTTCTTCGGGGACGCCCTCGAGGGCCAGCAGCGTCCGGGCCGGAACATCACCGTCAACGGCAAGCACTACGACCGCATTGACGGCTACATGGTCGCGGGCCCGCAGTGGGCGAACTACATGCTCCAGGTGGCGCGGCTCTATCCGGCCGCCGCTTTCCCCAAGCCGCCGGCGTCGATCGTCAGCAAGCCCGTAGCGAAGCCCAAAGCGCCGGCCCGGCCTGCCCCGAAGCCCACGGCCAAGCCCAAGCCCAAGGACTAGGCGCCCGGATAAGCCCCGGGGCCAACGCTCAGTCCAGCAGGATGCTGACCAGCCGCGCGGCGACCCGGGCCGTCCGGTTGTCGATGTCGAAGGCCGGGTTCAGCTCGGCCACGTCCGCGTGCAGCAGCTTGCCGCTGGCCACCACCTGGCGGCAGACTGCGCTGATCACCGGCAGCGGAACACCATATGCCGCCGGGGCGCTGACCCCCGGGGCCACCGCGGCCGGCAGGACGTCCAGATCGATGGTCAGGTACAGGACGTCGATCCCGCTGAGGAAGTCCGCCACGAACGCCTCGGCTGCCGCGGCGGTGCAGTCCTCGTCGAGCAGGTATTTCACCCCCAGTTCGCCGGCGGTGCTGAACAGGGCGCGCGTGTTGTTGGGTTCCGAAATTCCGACGACGGCGTACTTCAGTTCGCGCCCGGCGGCCGCTTCCGCGCGGGCCATCTGGAGGAACGGGGTACCCGAGCTGGGTGCTGCCTCGTCCCGGAGGTCGAAGTGGGCATCAAGGTTGAGCACGCCCAGTCGCTGGCCGTCGCGGACCGCCCGGGACCCTGCCACGCCGAGGTAGCTGGCGTAGGCGGTTTCGTGGCCGCCGCCCAGCATCAGTGTGAGGCGGCCGGCGTCGAGCAGTGCCGCAACGGCGAGTCCCGCGCGGGCCTGGCCGGCCTCCAGTTCGCCGTCGCGGACCGTCACGTCGCCGGCGTCGGCGACCGGGCGCTCCGAGTGGTAGGCGAGGGGGCCCAGCGCACTGCGGATGGCCGCCGGGGCTGCCGCGGCTCCCGTCCTGCCCTTGTTCCGGCGCACGCCCTCGTCGCTGCAGAAGCCGAGGATGACGGCGGGGCGCTGCGTGGAGGTGCGCTGTGCAGAGGTGCGCTGTGCAGTGGTTCGCACGGCAGTGCTGTCGGTGGCAGGCGTTACGGCCTGCCACCACCGGCGGTGGGCATCGCCGTCGCCGTCGTAGCGGCCAGTCCAGGGGCGGGGTTGAACGTCAACGGAGAGCGCGGAAAAATCCATGCTTCAAGCTCACCGCACGGACACAGCGAAAGCCAGCAGCGCCGCCGTCGTCATGTCTGAAATACCGGAACCCGGACTCGGAGGTAACTGCCGGAACTACATGCCCAGCGCCTGCTCAATCGGGCCGATGGCGAAGAACAGGACGAAGGCGGCCGCGACGGCCCACATCAGCGGGTGCACCTCGCGGGTGCGGCCCTGGAAGGTGCGGATGAGGACGTAGGAGATGAAACCGGCGCCCAGGCCGTTGGCGATCGAGTAGGTGAACGGCATCAGCGTGAACGTGAGGAAGGCGGGCAGGGCGATGCCCCAGTCCTGCCAGTGGATCTTGCTGATTTGGGCCACCATCATGAAGCCGACCACCACCAGGGCGGGGGCCACGGCCTCGAACGGCACGAGGTTGATCAGCGGGGTGAAGAACATGGCCACCAGGAACAGCAGGCCGGTCACGATCGAGGCCAGGCCGGTCCGCGCACCTTCGCCGATGCCCGCACCGGACTCGACGTAGATCTGGTTGGAGGAGACGGATGCGCCGCCGCCGACGATGGCGCCGAGGGCATCGACCTGCAGGACGCGGTCAACGTTGGGGATGTTGCCGTCCTTGTCCACGGTGCCTGCCTCGTTGGCCAGGCCCACCATGGTGCCCATCGCGTCGAAAAAGATGCTGAGCAGGATGACGAACGCGAGCAGCGCTGCGGCCACCACGCCCAGATGGCTGAAGGCGCCGATCGGGTTTGCCTTGCCGATCAGCGAGAGGTCGGGAGCGGCCCATTCGGTGAACTTGGGGGCAACCAGGGACCAGCCCTGCGGGTTGAAGTTCTTGCCGTCGAAGCTGGGCCCGATGTGGAACGTGAATTCGAGGATGACCGCCAGGATGGTGGAGGCGACGATGCCGACAAGGATGGCACCCCTGACGTTGCGTACCAGCAGGGCGATGGTCAGGATGAGGCCGAACACGAACACCAGAGTGGGCCAGCCCAGGAGCTTGCCGTCAAAGCCGAGGCCAACCGGTACGGTGGTCCCGGCCGCATCCGGAACGCGCCGGACGAAGCCCGCGTTGACCAGGCCGATGAGTGCGATGAAGAGGCCGATGCCCACCACGATCGCGGTCTTCAGTCCGTCCGGAACGGCACGGAACACGGCGGTCCGGAACCCGGTCAGGACCAGGATCATCATGGTGACGCCGGAGAGGACCACCAGCCCCATCATGTCCGGCCAGGTCAGGCCCGGGTTGGTGGCCACTGTGACGGCCACGAAGGCGTTGACTCCCAGGCCGGTGGCCATGGCGAAGGGGTGCTTGGCCCACGCGCCCATGAGGATGGTCAGGATGCCGGCAACAAAGGCGGTGACGGCAGCAACCGCCTGGAAACCGAGCGTGGCGCCGGAGGAGTCCGCAACGGACAGGATCAGGGGGTTCAGCACCACGATGTAGCTCATGGCAAAGAAGGTGGCAAAACCGCCCCGGATCTCGCGTGAGAGGTTGGACCCCCGTTCGGAAATTTTGAAGTACCGGTCCAGTGCAGAGCCCTGCTTGAGCATTAGTCCTCCGGTGAGAGAGCGTGGGGGTTAGTTGAATCCTAGTAGGTTGCCGGGGGCCTACCCAGCAAATTCGCCTAGTCTGTAAGGAAGTCAACACTAGGAGTAGTCCGCCCATGCGTTTCACCCGCCAGCTGCTGTCCGCCCTCCTTGGCGCGCTCGCGCTCGTCGCCCTGCTCCTTGCGGCCGGACCCGCTTCCGCGCACGACGCCGCCGAATCCAGCAGCCCGGCCGACGGCGCCACGGTGGCAACAGCTCCCGCCAAGGTCTCGATCACCTTCAACAACACCCCGCTGGGGCTCGGCTCGCAGGTCAAGGTGACCGATGCCGCCGGAACAGACTGGGCCGAGGGCAAGGTGGAGATCGTGGACAACGTCGCCTCGCAGAAGCTGCGGGAAGGCGCACCCGCCGGGAAGTACACGGTGGTGTGGCGCGTGGTGAGCTCGGATTCCCATCCGATCGAGGGCACCTTCGGCTTCACCGCCACGGCAGCGGCGGCGGGCGCAACGTCGGCGCCGGTCCAGACCGTCGGCACGCCGCAGCCGGGCGCCACGCAGGCCACCGGAGCAGCTCCGGATTCCTCGGAGCCTTTCCCGTGGAGCATCGTGGTGTTTGCCGCCGTGGCTCTCGGCCTGCTCGTTACCCTCGGTGTGCTGGCACGCCGGAGGCTCGGTGTGGGCGACGACGGCAATGACGGTGCCGGCTCAGGCGGAGGCGCGGTTTAACAGACCTGGTCCCGGACGCCCGATTCAGATGGTTGCGGGGGGCAGCGCCGGGAAACTTCCGGTCAGCACCGACGGCACACTGTCCGGGTAGACCTTCGCCGAGATGGCCTGGCCCACCACCTTGGCCTGGCGCAGTACTTCCTTAGGCGTTGGCGTGATGAGTTCACCCACACCCACCAAGTAGATGCCGATGGCCCGCATGGCTGCGACGAGGTTGGTGCCAATGGAGATGCCGAGGTCCGTGAGCATGCGCCGCAACTGGCTGTGGGCGCAGCGCGTGAGCACAATGTGGTCAGCCAGCAGCACTCCGTCCGGGGTATGCACGGCCCAGCGGTGCAGTGAGGCTTCTGCGCCCGGCCCCATCTTGTCGAGCAGCACGGCGGACGTGTCGCTGCGGATGTCCAGCTGGTGGCTTGTCGCGTAGTTGCGCAGGTGCCGGAGGATTTCGTTCCGCTCCTGAAGCGACGCTGCCTCGGCCTCGTCGCACCGCTGGTGCCCGGATTTCTGGAACGACTGGCCGCCGGGGGATTCAAGCCGGCTGACGATGATCGAATCAACTCCCCGGCGCCGGAGTTCCGTGGCGATGGCCAAACCGGGAAGTCCGGTGCCGATGACCACAGTGGTGGTCCGTTCTGTGCCGCTGAGACCAGGCATGCGTGACACTACAACTTCCTCCTCGAGAATTTCGAAGCGCAGGGCATCATCGCCGTGCACCGTCCACTGCCCCAGCAAGCAGACACAAGACATCTCCGGCTGTGCCGTGGGGCACAATCCGGATCGATGGTGCCTCGACATTACAGAATTTTCGGGGCGCTGGATACCCCTCCGGAAACATTGGTTTGCCGGGCTTCGCACGGCGTCACCGGAGTGCCCCGGGCAGTGCCGGCGGAGCCCCTGGAAGGGGCGGAATAAAGCCCTTCGAAGGACCCTCGGAGGCCCATGGGGCCTGCTTGCTAAGAGGTCGCCGACCGAGAATAGTTGGACTTAAAGGCAGGCTGTACGTAACCGGGAACCGGACGGCCTGCCGGTGACGGCTAGACGGGCTGCTTCTGGCAGAATAGCCGCATCATCAGGCAGTATCGCGAGGAGGCGGACCGAATGGACGCACACGAATTGCATCCCGACCCGGCGCGGGATGGCGGTGCCCGGCGCGCGAGACCCGAGGGAATCGTGGTCGGCGTCGATGGTTCGGACCACGGCCAGTGCGCTCTCGTCTGGGCAGCCCGTGAAGCCGAACGCCGCCGTCGCCCCCTCCACATTGTCACCGCCTACTCGGTGCCCATCTTTGCCGCATCCGGACTCGACGGCGGGTATGCCACCGTGGACGACTCGGTGATCCGCGAGGGCGCCGAGGCCATCCTGCAGCATGCAGCGGACAAGGTGGCCGGCTACAACATCAACGTCAGCGCCTCGGTCGAGAACGGGGACGCTTCCGGCGTGCTGCTGGACCTGTCCGAATCCGCCGAACTGCTGGTCTTCGGAACGCGGGGGCGGGGCGGCTTCGTAGGGCGCCTCCTCGGCTCCGTGAGCAGCGCGCTCCCGGCCCACGCCAAATGCCCCACCGTCACGGTTCCGCTGATCTGCTCCGACCGTCTGGGCGAGACCACGCAGGACAAACACATCCGGGCCGAGCAGGCCAAGGCCGGCCACGGACCCGTGGAGCAGGTCGTGGTCGTAGGAGTGGACGGGTCCGAGCAGGCCCGCGTGGCGGTGCTGGAAGCGGCGGAGCAGGCCGAACGCCTGGGTGCGCCGCTGCGCGTGATCTGCGCCGTGCCGCAGTACAGCGGATCCCTTGCCTGGGTTCCGGCCCCGCTGGACCGGGAAGCGCTTTTCGCCGATATCCAGGTCCAGCTGAAGGCCGGGGTGGCCTGGCTGCAGAGCCACTTCCCGCGGCTGGCCATCGAGACCCGCCTGCTGGACGGCTCGCCCGTGGATGTGCTGGTGGAGGCCAGCCGGCACGTTGAGCTGATAGTCGTGGGAACCCGTGGCCGCGGCGGCTTTACCGGCATGCTCCTGGGGTCGACGTCGGACGGCGTCCTGCACCATGCCAAGAGCCCCGTGATGGTGGTCCCGGACAGGGAAGACCCGAGGCTCGCCGACCGCGCCAGCTTCGGACCGATGCTCGGCGCCTCGTAGCGCATGAACGGGCTGGTGCTCGGCCTCGCGGACCTCAGCGCCTCCATGCTGCCGCAGGTTGGCGGCAAGGCCGCCAACCTCGGCGAGTTACTCGCGGCCGGCCTCCCGGTGCCGGACGGGTTCTGCCTGACCACCGATGCCTACGTCAGGGCCGTGGAGCCGCTGGGGCTCGCAGAAGTGCACAGCGCCCTCCAGGACACCCCCGCCGATGACCTCGAAGCCCTTTCGCGTCTGGCCGGCAGGGCCCGCAGCCTGATTACCTCGGCAGAACTGCCGACGGCGATCGCCGGGGAGATACTCACCGCCTACAGGGCGCTGGACGGCGTTCCCGTCGCGGTGCGGTCCTCGGCCACGGCCGAGGACCTTCCCTTCGCCAGCTTTGCCGGCCAGCAGGACACCTACCTGAACGTCATAGACGCCGTGGCACTGCTGGACGCCGTCCGGAAGTGCTGGGCCTCGCTGTGGACTGACCGGGCCGTGGCGTACCGCGCCAGCCGGAACATCGACCCCGCCACGGTGGCCCTCGCCGTCGTGGTCCAACGCATGGTGAATGCCGAGGCCGCGGGGGTGATGTTCACCGCGAACCCGGTCACCGGCAGGCGCCGCGAGGCTGTGATCGACGCCAGCCCCGGGCTCGGCGAAGCGGTGGTGTCGGGCGCCGTCAATCCGGACCACTTCGTTGTGGACACCGCCTCCGGCGCCATCCTGCAGCGCCGGTTGGGGGACAAAAGGACGGCGGTCCGGCCGCTGCCCGGAGGAGGAACCGACTACGTAAAGCAGGGCACGGACCAGGGCGCCCACGCTGACCAGAACGCGAGCACAGGCCAGATAGCACAGAACCAGCCGTGCCTGACCGACGTGCAGATCCGGGAACTCGCAGCGCTGGGGAGTAAGGCCGAAGCCCACTACGGCGCCCCGCAGGACACGGAGTGGGCGCTCGACGGCGCCGGTAACGTCTGGCTGACCCAGTCCCGGCCCATCACCACGCTTTACCCGGTGCCGGAGAAGGCCCCGGAACGGCGCAGCCCGGGGGAGGAGTTGCGTGTCTACCTGTGCTTCAGCCTGGCCCAGGGCCTCACCCGGCCGCTGACTCCGATGGGGCTTGCCGCCCTCCGGCGCATTGGCTCATCGGTTGCTGCCGCCGCCGGCTTTGATGTTCCGGACCCCCGCGGCGGGCCCCCGCCCTACACCGAAGCCGGGCAGCGCATCTTCATCGACCTGACCGCCGCCGCGCGCAGCACCGTGGGCCGCCGGATCATCCCGAAAGTCTTCGACATCATGGAGGCACGCTCCGCCAAAGTCCTGCGCAGCGTGTTCGACAACCCCCGCCTCTCCATCACCCGACGCACGCCCTGGGACCTCCTCAGGCACGTGGTCCCCATCGCCGCCCGTGCCCGAGTGCCGGAAGCAGCAATCCGGGCGCTGGTCCGTCCCGAGGCGGCCCTCAAACGCCTGAACCGCTTCACCACGGAGTTCAACGCGACGCTGGAACTGCCCCGGGGTGCTTCCCCGCGCGCGCGGCTTGACCACGCCGAGGGCATCCTCTCGCGGCTCTTCCCCACCCTTCCGGCCCTGCTTCCGCTGGCCGGCCTGGGCTTCGCCATGCTCGGGCTCGCGGGGAAACTCCTTGGCGCCGGCAAACTTTTTGGTGCTGGCGGGGAGAGCGCCGGGGAGGACAGCGGCGGCAAGGATATCAGCGGGTCGAATCGAAACATCGACCTCCAGCCCGTGCTCCGCGGCCTGCCCAACAACGTGACAACCGAGATGGACCTCGAGCTGTGGCGGGTGGCGACGGCGCTCAAATCCGACGCCGAATCGCTGGCCGTGCTCACCGGGCATCCCCCCACGGTGCTGGCCCAGCGCTTCGCCACGGGCGGCCTGCCGGCCGCAGCCCAAGCAGGCCTGGCAGCATTCCTGGCCCGGTACGGACACCGGGCTGTCGCCGAGATCGACGTCGGCATGCCCCGCTGGCGGGACGATCCCACCCATATCCTCGGTGTCCTCGCCAACTACCTCCGGCTGGAGGACCCGGAACGCGCCCCGGACCGCCAGTTCAGCAAGGCGGCGGCCGAAGCGGAAGCACAAATCGAGCGGCTGGTGGCCGAGGCACGTACGAGGGGACGCCTCCGCGCCGTGGCCGTCCGGGCGGCGCTGCGGCGGGCGAGGCTCTTCGCCGGACTGCGGGAACTCCCCAAGTTCCAGATCGTCCTGGCGCTGGCGGAGGTCCGGAAGCAGCTGGCCGAAGTCGGCGCCGTGCTGGCGGAACAGAAACGGCTCGCCCGGGCAGAGGACATCTTCTTCCTGGACTTTGCCGAAGCGAACCAGGCGCTGGACGGTACAGACATGCAGGATCTCGTGGCGCAGCGGCAGGGGGCCTATTACCTGGAACTGGAGCGGCGCCACATTCCGCGGATGCTGCTCTCGGACGGAACAGAACCCGAAACGCTGCTTACCGCCGTCGGAACCGCGGATGCCGGGGCGCTGTCCGGGAGCCCGGCGTCGGCGGGGACGGTGACAGCACCTGCCCGCGTCATCCTCGACCCCGTGGGCGCCCACCTTGAACCGGGGGAGATCCTCGTGGCGCCGTCCACCGATCCGGGCTGGACCCCGCTGTTCCTCACGGCGGGCGGCCTGGTCATGGAGATGGGCGGCCCCAATTCCCACGGCGCGGTGGTCGCCCGGGAATACGGCATCCCTGCGGTGGTGGGCGTCGCCGACGCCACCTCGCTGCTCAGGACCGGCCAGGAAGTGACGGTCGACGGCGGCGCTGGCACCGTGGTGCCCGGCCCCTAAGGGGTTGGGCTGCCCGCGGCGGCCGCTACTGCCGGTCCTGTACAGGCTTCCTGCGCCGGATGTGCCGGACCACGAGCCAGACCACGAAAATGGCCAGGGCGGCGTACACGGCGTAGTTGAGGTAGCGGGAGTACTGCTCCACCATCGCGTGCTGCCGGCCCAGCAGCACGCCGAAGCCGATCAGCGCACCGTTCCAGAGGGCGCTGCCGGCAATGGTGAAAATGCTGAAGGTGGCCAGGTGCATCCTTTCGGCGCCCGCCGGCAACGAAATGAGGCTGCGCACGCCGGGCAGCAGCCGGCCGAAGAAAATCGCCGATCGGCCGTGGCGGCGGAACCAGTCGTCTGCGCGTTCGAAGTCCTCCCGGTCCATCAGTGGCAGCTTGGACAGCCAGCGGATCGAACGCTCCAGCCCCACCTTCGCGCCAAGGAAATACAGCGCAAGGGCGCCCAGATACGCCCCCAGCGTGCTGGTCACCACGACGAAGGCCAGATTGAGGGACCCCTGCCGGGCCAGGAACCCGGCAAGCGGGAGAATCACTTCGCTGGGAATCGGCGGGAACACCGTCTCGAGAAAGGTAAAGAGGCCCACACCCCATTCCCCGAGCGAATCGATCGCCTGGGCGGCGAAGCCCACGATGCCTGTCAGTTCATCGGCGGGACTGGATGTGGCACCGGGGATGCGCATTGGCGAAGGCTCCTGGAAGCTGGAAGACGGCGTCCCACCCAGTCTGGCCCAACAGTCGGTGCAGGGAAAGCCGACAGCCCGGCCGGGGGCTGCCACAAGGGAGGCCGAGGCGTACCCTGATGATATGACCTGCGACGTCGGAGCGGAGTTGACATGACTGCGACCTGGCTACGGTGGACGCCCGCCGTGGCGGTACCTGCTGTTATTGCTGCCGGAATCCTGGCGGGGTCCCTGCCCGCGAGTGCCCGGGACCCGTTGCCAGAGAAGACACCGGCACAGGTGCTGGCGATGATCGGACAACACCAGACCAAGTCCTTCTCCGGCACGGTGGAGCAGTCCTCCGAACTTGGCCTGCCCGATGTCCCCCAGGTAGGGCCCACCTCGGGCGCAGGCACGGGTTCCCTCGCCGAACTGCTGACCGGGCCGCACAGCGCCCGGGTCTACGTCGACGGACCAGGCAAGGTCCGCATACAGGTGATGGACCGGATGGCCGAGCGCGACGCCGTCCGGCAGGGCAACGAACTGTGGCTGTACAACTCCAAGGACAACACCGCCACGCATGTCACACTCCCCGCAGCTGCGTCGAAGGAATCCCGCAGCCATGACATGCCGGCCGGTGTGGCAACGCCGGAGGAACTGGCCGCCAAGATGCTTGACAAGCTGGACGGCAGCACCGAAGTGGCGGTGGCGGGGGACATCGAGGTGGCAGGCAGGACGGCCTACAATCTGGTCCTCACGCCGCGGTCGGATCTGACCCTGGTGGGCTCTGTGGCTGTGGCCGTGGATGGTGAGAACGGCATGCCGCTGAGCGTGGAAGTGCGGGCGCGCGGGCAGCAGGAGCCTGCGTTCCGTACTGCGTTCTCCAGCCTGACGCTCGAGGCTCCCGACGCGGGCCTGTTCAATTTCTCGCCGCCGCCGGGTGCCTCGGTGAAGGAACTTGCGGTGCCGGCAAAGCCCAGCGGCATGAAGGACCGCGCCCAGAAGGATCCGGCCAAGAAGGAATCAGCCAACAGGGATCCGCGCGGGCACCGGCCGACGGTGACCGGCTCCGGCTGGGAACGGATCGTCGGCATCCCGGCCCCATCCGCTTCCGCCCCGTCCCCTGAGTCTGGAAAGCAGTCCCCTGAGTCTGGAAGGCAATCGGTCGACAGGCTCCTCAATGATCCCCTGCTTCGCCAGGCGACCATGACCGTAGAGGGCGGCCGGGCCATCTCCACTTCACTGGTCAATGTCCTGCTGACCGACGACGGCCGGACGTTCGTTGGTTCCGTGCCCCTGGAGCGGCTCCAGGCCGCCGCAGCTGCGAGGTGACAGCCGCTGGCCGCGGTCCGGCTTCCGCAACTGACGCCATAGAAACCAAGGGGCTGAGCAAGCGGTTCGGCCACCAGATGGCGGTCAACAGCATCGATCTGGCCGTCCCCCGGGGCTCTGTCTTCGGCTTTCTCGGCCCCAACGGTTCGGGCAAGACCACCACCATCCGGATGATGCTCGGCCTCGCCACTCCGACCGCGGGGGAGGTCAGGGTCCTGGGGCTGGACATGCCGCGGCAGCTGGATGAGGTCCTGCCCCGGGTGGGTGCGCTGGTGGAGGGTCCGGCTTTCTATCCGTTCCTGTCGGGGGCCGCAAATCTGCACCGTCTTGATGCAGCGGACCGCCATGCCGTGCCGTCCACCCGCCGCGCGCGGGTGGCTGAAGCGCTGGAACGTGTGGGGCTTTCCCATGCGGCCCGGAAGAAGGTGCGCGCCTACTCGCTCGGCATGAAGCAGCGGTTGGGAATCGCCAACGCGCTGCTGGCCAGGCGTGAATTGCTGGTCCTGGACGAACCCACCAACGGGCTGGATCCGCAGGGCACGCGGGAGGTCCGGCACCTGGTGCGGTCCCTCGCCGCCGACGGTGCCACCGTGTTCGTGTCCAGCCACCTGCTGGCCGAAGTGGAGCAGATCTGCACGCATGCGGCCATCATGAGCGCCGGCCGGCTGGTGGCCCAAGGACCACTTGCTGAGCTCCGCCAGGCGGGCACTGCGCAGCTCCGCCTGCTGACGCCCGACGCCGGTATGGCCTCGGGCGTTTTGACGCGGTTTGGCTTGTCCCCGGTTGTGGGACATCCCAATGGCGCGGACGCCGTCATAACATCGAGCCTGCCTGTCGGCACCGGCTTCCCAGGTCCTGCGGACCACCCTGCGCCGGCAGGTGAGCCCTCCGCGAACGGAAGCGTGGCACCGGAAACGATCGTGGCTGCCCTCGTTGCGGACGGAGTGCGTGTCCGCGGGTTCACGGTGGAGCGCGGCAGCCTGGAGGACCGTTTCGTGGCTTTGACGGGGGAGGGCTTCGATGTCGCACAGTGACCGGCCGCCGGTGCAGGAACCGGAAGCGCATGAGCCGCCAACGCATCGACCTGCAGCGCACGAACCGGCGGTGCAGGAACCTGACCCGCGCGGGCTGGACCCGTACGGGCCGGCATCGGAGGAACCGGCAGTGCAGCAGCTGACCGTGCAAAGCAGTCCGGTGGCGGGTACCAGGCGCCGGCCGTCCAGCGGTTCGCTGCTGGCCTCGGAGGTGAAGCAGCTGTTCCGCCGCCGCAGGACCCAGGCGATGCTTCTGGCACTGGCCGCAATCCCCGTGGTGATCGCCGTCGTCGTGCGCGTTTCCTCGGCTGTACCCCCGGGGAGGGGGCCCGCTTTCCTGGACCGGATCAGCCAGAACGGGCTGTTCGTGGCCGTCACGGCGATGCTGGTTTCCGTTCCGCTGTTCCTTCCGCTGACCATCGGCGTGGTGGCGGGGGACACGATTGCGGGGGAAGCCGGACTGGGCACGTTGCGGTACCTGCTGGTGGCTCCTGCCGGAAGGGTTCGTCTGCTGTTGGTGAAGTATGCCGGGGCGGCTGTTTTTTGTATTTCCGCGCCGCTGGCCGTGGCGCTCGCCGGCGCGGGCATTGGCTGGGCACTCTTCCCGGTGGGACCGGTGGCGCTGCTTTCAGGCGACTTGGTGGAACCCAACGAGGCCCTGGTCAGGATGCTGCTGATCGCCTCGTACCAGGCCGTATCCCTGCTGGGGCTGTCGGCCATCGGGCTGTTTCTGTCGACGCTGACGGACGTGCCCGTGGGCGCCATGGCTGCCACCATCGTCCTGTCCGTCGTTTCCCAGGTGCTCGACCAGCTGCCCCAGCTGGAGTGGCTGCACCCGTGGCTGTTCACGCACTACTGGTTCGGCTTCGCAGACCTGCTTCGCCAGCCCATCGGCTGGGACTCGTTCGGTGACAATGCGCTGCTGCAGGCGGGCTACATCGCAGTGTTCGGCGCGCTCGCGTACGGCAGGTTCGTGAGCAAGGACGTGCTGTCCTAGGCGTGCTGCCCCGGGATCAGTGGCTGGCTTCCGCTACACGGGTCGTGTGGCAGCGTGCTTTCCGCTAGTAGCGCGCGGCGACGGGGTGGAACTGCATGCCGGCCATCATGCTCAGGTCAGTCACGGTAATGCCGGCGGACGGGTTCAGCGCCTGGACCACCTTGCCGCCGCCCAGGTAGATCGCCACATGGTAGAAACCGGGGGCCGATCCCCAGACCAGGAGGTCACCGGGCTGGGCCTGGGACAGGGGCACGTGGACGGGTGCCTGGGCGAACTGCTCCGCCGCGGTACGCGGCAGTTGCTTGCCGATGGCTGCGAACGCGTTCTGGACCAGGCCGGAACAGTCGAAGCCATACGCGCCCGTACCGCCGTATTGGTAGAAATACGGCGATCCAACCTTGCCCATCGCCACCGAAATGGCCGCCGAATTGGAACCACCCGGAGAAGGGGCCGGCTGAACGGGCGCCGGGGCAGGGGCGGGTGCAGGTGCTGGGGCGGGAGCAGGCGCCGGGGCAGGTGCCGGCCGGACTGGCGCGGGAGCAGGGCGGACGGGTGCCGGGCGGGCCGGAGCCGGTGCCTGGGCCGCAGGCGAAGGTGCTGAAGGAGCCGCCGGAGCGGCCAGCGAAGGAGCGGCTTGTACAGGTGTCCGGCCCGGCACGGAAGCGGACTGTTCCGCCTGGGCACTCCCGTTGCCGGATGCCGCAGCATTCGCAGCCGCAGCATTAGCCGCCACTGCCTTGTCTGCGGCTGCCTGGGCTGCGGCGGCACGCTCGGCTGCCGCCGTAACGGCGGCGAGGCGGGCCTGCTGGCGCTGGCGCTCGAGCCCGTCAACGCGGGCGGATTCGAGCGCCGCCGTGGTGTTCCGCAGCGAGGCAAGCTGCCCCACGAGGACAGTCCGCTGCGCCTTGGCATCCGCCACTGCCTTCACCTGGGCTGCGTTGGCCTGGTCTGCCTGGACTTTGAGGGTTTCCGCGGTTTTCGCGGCGTCGTCTGCTGCGCGGCGGGCGTCTGCGGCAGCAGCGGTCAGTGATTCGGCGGCTGCGGCCGTGGTTTCGGCGGCGGCGAAGGCCCTGCTTCGGCCGGCGGTGAGGGCCTGCAGTGTTGCGGCCTTGGCGAGGACGTCACCCGTGCCCGTGACCAGGCCACTCAGCTCCGGATTAAGGCCGCCGTTCCGGTACAGGTCCCCGGCGAGCTGGCCCACGGCCTTGCGGCTCTTGGACTGTTCCTTGTCCGCGGCCGCAGCCCTGGCCGTGGCCACGGCGGACGCGTCCGACCTCGTGTCCAGCTCCACCAGGGCATTGCTGTAGGCGTTGTTGGCTTCGAGCGTCCGGGCGAACGTGACCTCCTGGGCCGCCGCGGCGTCGGCGAGGATGCCTTCGATGTCGGCGACCTTTGCCGCCGTCGCACCTTCACTGGACTTGGCGGCAGCGATGTCCTCGGGGGAGGGGATTTCCGAAGCCGGAACCGTCAGGAGCGTTGCCCCAGAGGCCGATGCTGGCGCCGCAACCGCGAAGGCCCGGTCAGCTTGCGCAGGTGCTGCAAGGGTCCCAAGGAGCACGACGGCGGTGCACAGGACGGCCGCTGTGCGGCCGGGACCGGTCAAGCTCATTCGTAACCTCGCAAGTCAGGGCGGGGCGAACGAATCGGGAGGCAGCAGCAAGTGCCCCTCTGAGGATGCCCAGCCCTTTGAGGTTAGGTGCCGGTTTGCACTTTGGCAACACTGGTCACATCAATAACATAAACAACACCAGTGTCATTTGGGTGCAGATGCGGCGGGCGTGTCGTGGGCCGCGTCCACCGCCCGGGCTAGTCCCAGCCGAGTTCGTGAAGCCGCTGGTCATCGATGCCGAAGTGGTGGGCGATCTCGTGAATGACTGTTACCGCGACTTCCTCCACCACCTCATCGCGCGAGGAGCAGATGTCCAGGATCGGCTGGCGATAGATGGTGATGCGGTCCGGCAAGGATCCGGCATCCCACCAGGAGTCGCGCTCGGTCAGGGGGACGCCCTCGTACAGTCCCAGGAGCACTGTGTCCGGGTCCTCGCCGGGCTGCGGCACATAGTCGTCGTCGATGAACACCGCCACGTTGTCCATTGCCCGCGCCACCTCGGCCGGAAGCTGATCGAGGGCGTCGCTGACGGCGGCCTCGAAGTCGGATTCGGACATCTCGAACCCCGGCGGGTCGCCGGATCCGTCCGGCACGATCGGGAGGCCGGGCGGCAGGTTTGCGGGCATATCCAAAACTTTAGCGGGATCTCCGCCGGGTCAGCCCGACGCCGAGCAGGCAGATGGCACCGCCTACGAGCCCCCAGACAGTCGGGATCTCGCTGAGCACCAGCCATGAGATCAGCACGGTGGTGCCTGGCACCAGATAGGTGGTGGCGGCCAGCTTCCCGGCGTCGATCAGGGACAGCGCGTAGGCCCAGGTGGTGAAGGCGATGGCGGTGGGGAAAATGCCCAGATAGACCAGGCCAAGGGTGGCCGGCAGCGGCGCCTCTTGCAGCTCGGTCAAAAGCTGGCCGCCGAAGGGCAAGCAGCAGACCAGGCCCACCATGATTCCAAACCACGTGGCCTGCCCGGCCGGAAACTTCCGCAGCACTGGCTTCTGGACGATGACGCTCACTGCGGCGAGGGCAGCAGCGAGGAGGCAGAGCAGCACGCCGGCCACGTCCGCCGTCGAACGCGTCCCCGTTCCCAAGGCGATGACCGCGACGCCGCCGAACGCCACCAGGCTGCCGATGATCAGCCACCGCGGAAACCCCTCTTTGAGGATGATGCCTGCCATAACGGCCACCAGGATGGGGTTCACGTTGATGAGTAGCGCACTGGTTCCGGCGTCGAGCGAATGCTCCGCGGCGTTGAGCGCCACATTGTAACCGGCGAACCACATGACGCCGTACGCGAGAATCGGCCACCACTCCCGGCCCCGCGGCAGCACCCGCAACTTTGGCAGCACCACCGCGCCGAGCACGACGGCGGCGATCGCCAGCCGCCCCAGCGTCAGGGCTCCGGGGGAGAAGCTCGGGCCGACCGCGCGGATGCCCACGAAGGCTGAGGCCCAGAGCACCACGGTCACCACGACGGCGGCCACTCCCAGCGCGTTCACGGAAGGGGCAGTCTTCCCGGCCACGGGCGTCCCGCGAGCGGGTGACCCGGCGGCGGGGCCGGCTGGCGCAGGTCCTCCAGTGGAGGTGCCTTCGGGGGAGTGGGGCGGGAGCGGGCTGGTGCCGGCGGTGGGTGCCATGGTGCCAATCTAGCTCTGTTCCCCGCGCGGTGGCTGGCGGAAATCGGCCATGTCTAGCCAAGAAACTGCCATTGTGGCGGGCCCTGCATTGCCTGCTGTTTGGCTGGCCTTCGGGCCGATTTTGGATATTCCGGGGAGAGGCTCTATAGTTTTACAGGTCCAGTTCGGAGGAACACGGAAGGACAAGAACGAAAGGCTTCGGCCCTTTATTTTTGCCCTTGTTCATCCAAATTGAGTCCAGGCCCCCATCGTCTAGCGGCCTAGGACACCGCCCTTTCACGGCGGCGGCACGGGTTCGAATCCCGTTGGGGGTACGCAAGGAAGTGGTCAAAGCAGGCAAAAAAGTCTGGTAGGCTGGAGTCCTTGAAAAAACGCGGTAGCAATACTGCGGAAGCAAGAAATAGCAAGGCCCTGTAGCGCAGTTGGTTAGCGCGCCGCCCTGTCACGGCGGAGGTCGCGGGTTCAAGTCCCGTCAGGGTCGCTTTGATTGCCGGAAGAAATTCCGGCCGTCAGGGTGACATGTCACCTAGGCTCTGTAGCTCAGTTGGTAGAGCGTTCGACTGAAAATCGAAAGGTCACCGGATCGACGCCGGTCGGAGCCACGTTTCGGCAAGCTCAACGCAAGCAGCTAGAACCCCGCTGTTCCATTAGGAATGGCGGGGTTTTTTCGTTCCCCGGGTTTCGCTGCCGCCAGCTCCGGCTTGGCCCTGCCTCTGTGCCGTGGTTCCCCGGCCCTGGCCCCTCCTGCTCTGGTTCACCCTGCCTTGGTCCTCCCGCCGTACCGCCAGAGTGTGAGCCGTGCCGGGGCACATTGGGGGCTCCCGGCGTCGTAAATCCCGCTAACTTTTGGCCTGTTGCGCGTCAAAGTGCCCCGTTTTGGTCCGGCCGAGCGCCTGAGGAGTGGTGTGATCAACGCCATTGATGACGCGTTTATGAAGGGACGTTTGATTCCGGTCCTGAAGTGGGGCACGCGCGCGCAAACGAGATGTAAGCGCTTGCACCCGCGAGGCACCCGCCGGGAGCATGCACCGAAAACCGTGTTGAACTCGGCTGACAACGTTGTCTAGCGTGGAGTGTGGGCCGCGAAATGTATGACATTTCCAATTGCCCAGCGGGGTCCTACCCAAACCCCGTTTTTCTCCCTCGACACAACGGCGTCCTCGATGACGCATGCCGTGTCAGCGGGGTCTCCGGAGTTCGGGGGACAAGGGCAGCTGCCCGTCTTCCACGAACGTAACTCCGCGAGAAGAGCAAAAATGCACAAGCACCCCAACACCCCCCGGATGCTGCGGTGGCGCCCCGCCGCCGCAGCTCTGGTGGCAACTGTCGCCGCCACGGCGTTCCTGGCCGTCCCCTCGGCGCAGGCAAATGAGCCTTCCGATCCGCCGTCGAGCACACAGATGCCGGCACCGGCCCCGGGCTTCCCCCTGCCGACGCCCCACACCCAGGCTGCACACGACCCGGCGTCGGACTTCACCTCAAAGTGGACCCGTGCGGACGCCAAGCAGATCATGGCGCAGAGCGACTCCAAGGTTCAGCCGGGCCAGAACTCGATGAGCCCCGACGTCACCATGCCGGAGATCCCCGAGGACTTCCCCGCCATGAACAACGACGTGTGGGTCTGGGACACCTGGTCGCTGACCGACGAGAACGCGAACCAGATCAGCTACAAGGGTTACGACGTGATCTTCTCGCTGGTCGCTGACCGGCACGCAGGCTACGGCTTCGACCAGCGCCACTGGAACGCCCGCATCGGCTACTTCTTCCGCAAGACCAACGCCGACCCGGCCAAGGACAAATGGAACTACGGCGGACACCTGTTCGTGGACGGTTCCTCCATCGGCAACACCGAATGGTCCGGCTCCACCCGCCTCATGAAGGGCAACCAGGTGAACGTGTTCTACACGGCCACCACGTTCTATGACGTCAAGGAGCGCAACGCCGCCGGCGGCGGCATCGCCCCGGACGCCGTCATCGCCAAGGCGCTCGGCAACATCCACGCCGACAAGAACGGCGTGACCTTCGACGGCTTCCAGCACACCAAGCTGCTCGAGCCGGACGGAAAGCTGTACCAGAACAAGGCACAGAACCCGGGCTTCGCGTTCCGCGACCCGTACACCTTCGCTGACCCGGCCCACCCCGGCAAAACCTACATGGTGTTCGAAGGCAACACCGGCGGCAAGCGCGGCGACTACCGCTGCAAGAACGAGGACCTGGGCTACGCCAAGGGTGACCCCAACGCCGAGAACCTCGACGAGGTCAACAGCAAGGGTGCCTACTACCAGACCGCGAACGTTGGCTTGGCCGTGGCAGACAACAAGGACCTGACCAAGTGGCACTTCCTGCCGCCGATCCTCTCCGCCAACTGCGTCAACGACCAGACCGAGCGCCCGCAGATCTTCATCCAGAATGAAAACGGCAAGAACAAGTACTACCTGTTCACCATCAGCCACCAGTTCACCTACGCTGCAGGCATGCGTGGCCCGGACGGCGTCTACGGCTTTGTAGGCAACGGCGTCCGCTCCGACTACCAGCCGATGAACAACAGCGGCCTGGCCCTGGGCTCCCCGACGGACCTGAACCTGCCCTCCGAGTCCCCGGAGGCCCCGACGCCGAACCAGAACGGCCGTCAGTTCCAGGCCTACTCGCACTACGTGCAGCCGGGCGGCCTCGTCCAGTCCTTCATCGACAACGTGAACGGCGTCCGCGGCGGATCCCTGTCACCCACCGTGAAAATCAACTTCCGCGATGGCGTGTCCAAGGTTGACCGCAGCTTCGGCCAGAACGGCCTCGGTCCGTTCGGTTACCTGCCCACCAATGTCCACGTCGGCGGCAACGGCCTCTACAAGTAAGCCGGACTGAAACAACAAACAGGAGGCGCCCGGACCTGGTCCCGGGCGCCTCCTGCCGTGTCCGCGTCTCTGTATATACAGGGCAATCCAAGGACAGCACTGCAAAATGCGCCTGGCCTGTCAACTTGGAAAGAGGCACGGCAACCGGGCTAGACTCGCACGCCGGGGGACCGGGCAGGCGTTTTGCGGCTGCCCAGCCAGGCCGCCCAAGGCGGCAAAACCACTCCAGGAATGGAAGCCGTGAAACATCTTGCCCGCCCGCTGTACGCCGCCGCCCTCTTTGCCGTAGTGGCACTTAGCGCCTGCTCCGCGCCTGCCTCCGGCAGCGCGCCGTCGGCCTCCGGACCGTCCACGACGGCGGGCGGCACCGCCGCTCCCACCGCATCCCCCGGCGCCTCATCCGGCCCATTTGGCGGCTACGCCTCGCCGGCCGAAGCCTGTGACGCCATTTCCACACAGGCCACGGGAGCCTCCCTGTTGCCCCTCTCCGCAGCGCAGGGCAAGACGGCCGAACTGGAGCAGAAGAAAGCGGAACTTGCCGAGACGGCCCAGCGGGTGCCGGAGGCGCTGAAGGCGGACTTCGCAAAGCTGAACGAGGTGGCCCTTGCCGGGCTCTCCGACCAGAGCGTGTACTCCAACGGCAAGTTCGAAGCCGCCATGGCCCCCGTGACAAGCTGGTTATCCGCGAACTGCCACTAACCCGCGCCGGCCGCAGGGCTCCCCGGGGAACGCGGTGCGCCGGGGCCCCTGACGTTGTCCTGCCTAGGGGATAGGGTTGTGTCAACAGAAGGGGAGTGCTGATGGAATACCAGAATCCACAAACCGCCGCCGGTCGAGTGGACCCTGCCCTGGCGCCGGCCACAGCTGGCGGGCGGACCGTGATCTCCGAGACCGCGGTGGCCAAAGTCGCCGGGATCGCGGCCCGGGCCGTGCCCGGCGTGTACTCCCTGGGATCCGGTTCCTCCCGGGCGCTCGGAGCCATCAGGGACGCGGTGGGCAGCTCCGATCATGCTGCAGGGGTGCACGCCGAGGTCGGCGAAACCCAGGTGGCAGTAGACATCACGCTGGTGGCCGTCTACGGCACCCCGCTGCATCCCCTGGCCAACCAGGTGCGGGCCAGCGTCTATTCCGCGGTCGAGAAACTTGTTGGCCTGCAGGTCATCGAGGTGAACGTCGAGATCAACGACGTCTACATTGCACCGCCCGTGAAGCCGGCGGGCGCGACCGCTGTCACTGAGAGGGAGGCAGTCCTGTGAGTCCCACTGTCGTCGGAATCGCCGTCGGCGCCTTCGTGGCCTTCATGTCACTGCAGTTCGGCCTCTGGGGCTTCCTGATCGCCCTGCTCTTCATGGGAGTCGGTGCGCTCCTGGGCCGCGCCGCTGAAGGGAAACTGGACCTGCGCAGCGTCATCGATGCCATCACTGGCCGGCGCTCGTCCTCATGAACCGGGCTGCCGACATGAACCAGGCAGTTGACGCGGTGGCGTCCCGGCGGCAGTACAGCGGCCACAACAGGATTAGCACCCAGGCGCTCACGAGCCTGGCCAAGGCCGCCGCGGCCGAGGCCCTGGGCATCCATGCCCACGACGTTCGCGCTGACTGGTCGGACGACGACGGCCTTCTGGCGTTGTCGCTTGTCGCCCCCATCAGGGTTCCCAGCCTGACTGCCGTACTTCGTGACCCTGGGCGGGTCCAGGCCGTCGGCGGCTCCATCTGGGACAGGACCGTGCACGCCAAAGCCGACATTCTGACCAAGGTCACCGAACTCAGCGGTGCGAGTCTGAGCAGGGTGGACATCCGCATCAGCGGAGCCCACGTCACGGAAGGGGGAAGGGTGCGGTGAGTTCCGTCGTTGAACAGCAGCATGAGGCCGGCGGGGAACCGGCGCACGGCGGCTCCGGGGCCGCGCATGCCGCCGCAATCGACATGCGCCGCGTCCTGCACCGCGAGACCCACTCCTCCCGCGCCGTGGCAGCAGTCATCGCCGGGTCCCTGGTCATCGTGCTCTGCCTTTACGCGCTCCTGGAGTCCGCCGTACGCGCCATCGGCCAGCCGCCTTGGCTCATCGATCCGCAGACGGCCGCCGAGCGGATCGTGGCGCTCCCGTCGGGTGTGCCGCCGCTGCTGCTGGCCGCTGCGGGAGCAGTGATCGCGGCGGCAGGCCTGTTCTTCTTCCTGAGTGCGATCCTGCCCGGGCGCCGCGCCCGGCATCTGCTTGATGAGCGGCGGATTGCCGTGGTGGTCGATGATGAGGTCATCGCCGCGGCCCTGGCACGGAGCGCGCGCCTCGCGGCCAACGTCACGCAGGAACAGGTCATGGTGGTGGTTTCCCAGCGCCAGGTAATGGTCAATGTCCGCCCCACGTCCGGTGTTCCGGTCAGCGAAAACGCCATCCTGCAGGCGGTGGAGGACGAGCTGCAGGCGATGGGTCCCACTCCCATGCCCCAGGTAATCGTCAATCTGTCGACCTCCGGGGTGGTGGGCGCATGAACGGAACGCCAAGGCTTCTCAACCGGATCATCATCGGCATTCTGGGGTTCAAACTGCTCGTCATCGGCGTGCTGCTCATACTCCTGGCAACGGTCCCGGCCGTCGCGGCGTGGTGGCAATCGTGGTCCAAGAGCGTGTCGGACAGCGCCACCTCGATGTTTGAGGGGACGCAGTTCCCCGGCCGGCAGGGGAGCTGGCTGTGGATCGTCCTGGCCCTCGCCGTGGTGCTGCTGATCGGCCTGATGGTCGCGTGGATCGCCCAGCAGGGCAAAGGCCGCACCGATCTCCTGCTGGCAGCAGAGGACCCGGGGGGCGTTCCCGGCGACATCCGGATCGGCGGGGGAGTGGCCGAGCAGGCGCTTAAGAATGCCCTGGCCGACCGTCCCGACCTCGCCGGGGCCACGGTGTCGATCTACGACGTCAAGGGCCAGCCTGCGCTGAAGCTCCGGCTGCACCCGCGGCCGGGTGTGTCGCCGCGGGCCGTCGCGGCCGAAGCAGCCGACCTCGTCGATGCCCTGAGCGCGGTGGTGGGCCAGCGCACGCCGGTCCTCGTGCACATTGCGGCCGGCGCACGGACCCGCTTCAGCCGTGCTGAGCGGGTCCGCTAGCCCCGTTGTTTAGGACCTTATTTAGGACTCTGACAGCCGGAACCCGGTCAGCCAGAACCCGCCGGCTGCTTTATCCGGCCACCAGGTAGGCCGCGCTGTTGGGCCCAACCACTGCTTCATCGGCGCCTGATTCTTCAGCGCTCGACAGTGCCACCCGATAGCCGTCAGGGACCGGCGCCGGCTTCGCCCCCGTATTGGCGATCACCAGGACATCACGGTTGTGGAAGGCCACGACTCCCAGTTCGGGATTGTGGCTGTCCGCCCAGCAGAACGTTCCCGATCCCAGTCCGTGGCGCCGGCGCGCGGTGAGCGCGGAGCGGTACAGCTCCAGGGTGGAGCCCTTGACGCCGTCCTGCCGGTCGGCGGCCAGGTCTTCGAAGGATTCGGGCTGGGGCAGCCAGGGTGCAGCCGGGTCCTGCACAGTGGATGCCGCTGCAAAGCCATACCCGGGCGCTTCGGATTTCCAGGGCAGCGGCACCCGGCAGCCGTCGCGTCCGCGCTCGATGCCGTTGGTCCGGAAGAACGTGGGGTCCTGCCGGGCTTCGGCGGGCAGCGTGGTGTGCTCGGGAAGGCCAAGCTCCTCGCCCTGGTAGATGTAAACGGAGCCGGGGAGGGCGAGGGACACCAGTGTGGCGGCCCGGGCACGTGCCAGGCCCAGGACGGCATCGGGCTGCTCGTCCTCTGCGGCGATGCCCTTCGGAAAGGTGGTGGGGTCCTCCAGGCCGAAGCGGCTCGGGTGGCGCACGGTGTCGTGGTTGCTCAGCACCCACGTGGACGGCGCCCCTACGGATGCTGCCGCCTCGAGGGAGTCCTCGATCGCCACGGCCATCCGCCGGGCGTCCCAGCCGGCCAGGAGGAAGTCGAAGTTGAAGGCCTGCTGCATCTCGTCCGGGCGGATGTACCGGGCGAGCCGTTCCGCGGGTTCAACCCACGCCTCGGCCACCAGCATGCGGTCGCCGTCGTATTCGGCCAGAACCCGGTTCCAGTCGCGGTAGATGTCATGGACGCCGTCCTGGTCGAAGAACGGCGACGGCGGATACAGCGGCGAAACGGGTTCGTGTTCCGTGGCCGGGGCGGCACCCGAGCCGGAACCGGCCCCCGAATCGGCGGAACCCGAGCCAGAACCGGCCGGGGAAGCGTGCGCCGTATGCGGCTCAACGGCCTCTCCGTGGGCGCCCGGCGGATCCGTCACGTGGGTGGCTTCGGCGGCTCCTTCCACCATGGCAGCCACGCCTTCCCAGTCCGGAAGTCCAGCCTCCTTTACCATCCCGTGGGCTACATCCACCCGGAAGCCGTCCACGCCCCGGTCCAGCCAGAAGCGGAGTACGGAACGCATCTCCTCCCACACCTCAGGGTTTTCCCAGTTGAGATCCGGCTGCTTTGTGTCGAACAGGTGCAGGTACCAGTCCCCGGGGGAGCCGTCCGTATTCGTGGTGCGCGTCCAGGCCGGTCCGCCGAAGATGGATTTCCAGTTGTTGGGCGGGATGTTGCCGTCGCCGGAGCCGGGAACTTCGTCCTTCCCCGGCCGGAACATGTAGCGGTCCCTGGCGGCCGAGCCGGGTTCCGCCGCGAGGGCTTCCTGAAACCACACATGTTCATCGGACGTGTGGTTGGGCACCAAGTCCACGATTACTTTCAGTCCGCGGCTGTGCGCCTCGTCCAGCATGGAATCGAAATCGGCCAGCGTACCGAACGCCGGGTCCACCTGCCGGTAATCGGCGACGTCGTAGCCGCCGTCGGCCTGCGGGGACCGGTAGAACGGCGAGAGCCAGATGGCGTCGACACCGAGCTGCTGCAGGTAGGGCAGGCGCGCGCTGACGCCGGGCAGGTCACCCATGCCGTCACCGTTCCCATCAGAAAAAGAACGCGGATAGATCTGGTACACGGCCGCGTGGGCCCACCACGCCGTTTTCTCGGAAGCCGGCGTGCTGATCGGGCGGTGTTTCATGGTTGCCTCTCCGGTAACAATTAGGTGTAAACGCTTGCATTTCTTCGGGCAACGTTACTAGTGTGACAGTCACCACATCAACCGCACGAATGATTTCCATGTCACTCAGCGAGGAGTCTCCAGCCAATGAAAACCCCTAAGTTCTTACTTCCGGTTGCCACAGCCGGCGTGCTTGCCCTGACCCTGTCTGCCTGTGGCGGCGGCGGAGGCGGGAGCACCACGGGCGGCGGTGCCGCGGGAGGCGACGCCGCCAACAACCTGGACGGCCGCGGCCCCATTACCTACGTTCAGGGCAAGGACAACAGCAACGTCGTCCGCCCGTTGATCGAGAAGTGGAACGCCGCCCACCCGAACGAGAAGGTGACGTTCAAGGAGCAGACGGACCAGGCCGACCAGCAACATGACGACATCGTGCAGCACTTCCAGGCGAAGGATGCCAGCTACGACGTCGTGGACGTTGACGTCGTGTGGACCGCGGAATTCGCAGCCAAGGGGTGGCTCCAGCCGCTGAAGGACAAGATGGCCTTCGACACCAGCGCCATGTTGAAGCCGACCGTCGACAGTGCCACGTACAAGGGCACGCTGTACGCAGCGCCGCAGACCTCCGACGGGGCCCTGCTGTACTACCGCAAGGACCTGGTCCCCACCCCGCCGAAGACCTGGGACGAGATGATGGGCATGTGCTCCATCGCCAAGCAGAACAACATCGGCTGCTACGCCGGGCAGTTCAGCAAGTATGAGGGCCTGACCGTCAACGCCTCGGAGGCCATCAACTCCGCCGGAGGCTCGGTCCTGGATGCGGACGGCAAGCCCAGCCTGAACACCGACCAGGCCAAGGCAGGCCTGGAGAACCTGGCCAAGGCTTACGCCGACGGCAACATCCCCAAGGAAGGCATCACCTTCCAGGAGGAGCAGAGCCGCCAGGCGTTCCAGAGCGGAAAGCTCCTCTTCCTGCGCAACTGGCCCTACGTCTACAACCTGGCCACCACTGAAGGTTCCTCGGCCGTGAAGGACAAGCTCGGCATCGCCCCGATCCCGGGCAAGGACGGTCCCGGCGCCTCCTCCTTGGGCGGCCACAGCCTGGCTGTCAGCGTCTACTCAAAGAACAAGGCGACTGCCCTCGACTTCCTGAAGTTCATGACGTCCGAGGAGACCGAGAAGTTCTACGCGACCCAGGGTTCACTGGCTCCGGTGCTGGGCAGCCTCTACAACGACGCCGCTCTGGTCAAGAAGCTTCCTTACCTGCCGGTGCTGAAGACCTCCATTGAGAACGCGGTGCCGCGTCCGGTCACGCCGTTCTACCCGGCGGTCACCAAGGCGATCCAGGACAACGCCTATTCGGCGATCAAGGGCGAGAAGCCCGTTGACACTGCACTGTCTGACATGCAGAAGTCCATCGAATCCGCCGGTGCGGGATCGTAGTTCTGCCATGGCAACCGAAGTAGGCCCGACGCCGGTCAAGGCACCGGCGTCGGGCGGCGCCCCGATCCACCACGGCCCCAAGGGCGTGGGTGAAGATAACAAGATTCTCAGTCAGGGAAAGTGGGCCTCGTGGCTCCTTGCCCCGACCATCATCGCCCTTGCCGTGGTGATCGTTTACCCGATCGTCAGCGCAATCGTGATGTCCTTCCAGAAGGACGCCGGCCTTGATCCTGCCACTGGCCTCTTCACGGCAGGCGGACCGGCGGGCGTCCAAAACTACGTCAACTGGATCGCGCAGCAGTGTTCCGCCCCCGACGGCGGAACGGTGGCTTGCCCGCCGGGCACGCTTGGTGCCCAGTTCTGGTCGGCCACGGGAACCACGTTCTTCTTCACCGTGGTGACCGTCGCCTTCGAGACCGTCCTGGGTTTCTGGATGGCAATGATCATGGCCCGCACCTTCAAGGGCCGGAGCATGGTCCGCGCCGCTGTACTGGTGCCGTGGGCCATCCCCACCGCTGTCACCGCGAAGCTCTGGTTCTTCATCTTCGCGTTTGAAGGCATCGCCAACAAGATGTTCAACACCTCGATCCTGTGGACCGGCAGCGAGTGGCCGGCGAAGTGGGCAGTGGTCATCGCGGACGTCTGGAAGACGACGCCGTTCATGGCACTGCTGATCCTCGCCGGACTCCAGATGATCCCGGCTGAGGTCTACGAGGCCGCGAAGGTCGACGGCGCCACCGCCTGGCAGCGCTTCCGCCTGATCACACTGCCGCTGGTGAAGCCCGCTTTGATGGTCGCCATCCTGTTCCGCACCCTGGACGCGCTGCGCATGTTCGACCTCCCGTACATCCTGACGGGCGGCGCAAACAACACCACCACGCTGTCCATCCTGGTGATCAACCAAATCAGACAAGGGTTCAATGCCGCCGCGGCGTTGTCGACCATCACCTTCATCATCATCTTTCTTGTCGCGTTCATCTTTGTCCGGTTCCTCGGGGCAAATGTTGTTGAACAAAGCGGCGCCACCGGTAAGGGGAAGAAATGACCGCCGCGACATCCTCCGCCACAACCCTCCGCGCGGAGCAGGACCGTGGCCGCCGCAAGGCCCAGAACAAGGAGAAGTGGGCGCAGGGACGAACCTACATCAGCGCCGCCGTCATCCTGATCTGGTGCCTGGCACCCGCGTACTGGATGGTGGTGACGGCGTTCCGCGAGGTGGGCTTCACGTACGACACCTCGCTCCTGCCCAGCCATGTCACGCTGGACAACTTCAACACCGCGTTCGACACCTCATTCGGCAACCGGTTCGGCCAGGCGCTGCTCAACAGCGTCTTCATCGGCGGCGTCGTCACGCTGGTGTCACTGATTATCGGCGTTTTCGCGGCATATGCCCTCGCGCGGCTGAACTTCCGGTTCAAGTACCTGGTGCTCGGCTTCATCCTGGGCGCCTCCATGTTCCCGGGCGTCGCCCTGATCACCCCGCTGTTCCAGCTGTTCACCAATATTGGCTGGATGGGTAGCTACCAGGCGCTGATCATCCCGAACATTTCGTTCGTGCTGCCGCTGACGGTGTACACCATGACCTCCTTCTTCCGGGAAATGCCGTGGGAGCTGGAGGAGTCGGCCCGGGTGGACGGCTGCACGCAGGGACAGGCCTTCCGCAAGGTCATCATGCCCCTCGCCGCGCCGGCCATCTTCACCACGGCGATCCTGGCGTTCATCTCCTCGTGGAATGAATTCCTGATCGCGAGCCAGCTGTCCAGTGATGCCACGCAGCCGGTGACGGTGGCTATCGCCAACTTCGCCGGGGCCCAGCCGAACCAGGTCCCGTACACGGCCATCATGGCGGCAGGCACCATCGTCACCATCCCGCTGGTCATCCTGGTGCTGGTGTTCCAGCGCAAGATTGTGGCCGGCCTGACGGCGGGCGCTGTCAAGTGACGCACGGAGCAGCACCACAGGGCAGGAAGCCGGCACCGATCGCGCCAAAACGCGTGCGGTCCGGTGAGGACTTCGACATCATCATCGGATTCCTTGGCTTCTGGGCTGTGGTGCTGCTCGTCGCCACCGTCTGGATGGAGGTGACGGCGCAGCCGGCGCTCGGCTGGGCGCTGGGGCTGCTGGCCACACTGCTGGCACTGTATGGCATGGTCAGGCTCCGCAGGCGCCTCCCCGCGCGCACTGCCACGCGCCGCAAATGAGGCGGCGCGACTAAAATGGACATTTCCCGCCGGGAGAACAGCTCGGCGGAGATCTGCATGAAGGCTTAGAGAGGACATCGTGGCGCGCACTACTGAAAGGGCACAGCGCGGTGGCCACTCAGGAGTCAGTATCGAAGACGTGGCGGCGGCCGCAGGTGTTTCCACCGCAACGGTGTCCCGCGCCGTGCGCGGCCTGCCCCGTGTTTCCCCGGCCACCCGGGAGAAAATCCTTGAGGTGGCCACGGCGCTGGGCTACGTCGCCTCATCCTCGGCGTCCGGGCTTGCCACCGGGCGCACCAAAACCATCGGCGTGCTGGCTCCCTTTGTGAGCCGGTGGTTCTTCTCGAAGGCCATCGAGGGCGCGGACCGCGAGCTGCACGCCCGGCAGTACAACCTTTCCCTCTTCAACCTCGGGGGCCACGGCAGCCACCGGGAGCGGCTCTTCAGCAAGACCATGGTGTACAAGCAGATCGATGCCCTCCTGGTCCTGTGTATGGCGCTGACCCGCGACGAGCTGGAGCACCTGCAGAAGATCGACATTCCGCTGGTGGTGGTGGGTGGACATGTGGAGGAATGTGCCTACATCGGCATAGACGACTACGCGGCAGCCTCCACCGCAGTCAAGCACCTGATCGAACTCGGGCACCGGGACATTGCCCTGCTGCACGGCGACGACGAAACGGATCTTAACTTCGATGTCCCGCGGGTCCGCATCCTGGCCTTCCAGGACGTCATGTCGGCTGCGGGCCTGGAAGTCCGGCCGGAGTGGGACGAATGGGGAGATTTCACCGTCCGCAGCGGCCAGGAGGCATTCCGCCGGCTGTGGGCCCAGCCCGGCGCCAAACCCACCGCCATCTTCTGTGCGTCCGATGAAATGGCTATGGGCGTCATTTTCGAAGCGCAGCGGGTCGGCGTCCGGGTTCCCGAGGAACTGTCCGTGATCGGCATCGACGACCACGATTTTTCCGATGCCATGGGCCTCACCACCGTGGGGCAGCGCCCCGACGAGCAGGCGGAGCTTGGCACCAAGATGCTCCTCGACGAACTTCTGGGGATCCCCGGTTCGGTGCGGTCCTCCGTTGCGCCGCACCGCCTGATAGTCAGACGCACGACGGCGCCGCCCCGGTCCTCCTAGCAGCGCACCCTGGGTGCCGGGCCGGGTCCCGGCCGGGATTGGGCGCCGGCCGGGCTATGAGGCCCGGGCCAGCTGGCGGATCGGGATCCAGCGCGAGGCAAGCCGGCGGTAGGCGGCAGCCGCGCCGGTCATGTCACCTTCCGCGAGGCACTCGATGCCCAGCCGCACATCCATGGGGGAGTCGTCCGGGTAGACCTTGTCCGCCACCGCGCCGTAGTCCAGTTCCACCATGGAGTCCGTATGGAAGAGCTCCAGCCACTCGGTGAGCTGCGTGAGGTCGTCCAGCATGTCCAGGTCCGGCGCGGCGAGGGCAAGGTTTGCGACCGCGTAGCGCACCCGGTCGAGCGCATCGGAGATCGGCGTCCACACCCGCACGGTAAGGATCCTGCCGCCCGCCTCCACAACATCCTGCGGGTCGGATTCAAGAAACAGCGAGAACCAGCTGAACGGGATGCCCCAGGTGGAAGCGCGGGTGTGCACCCGGGTGATGCCGTCGCGGGCATTGACCAGATCGATGCGTTCCTGGTGCCTGTCCCGCTGCTCCTCGGGGATCAGCAGCTCGGCCAGCGGCCCGTGGATGCCCTCGATCAGCGCATTTGCCGCCAACCCGGCCCGAAGCACCAGCTGGCTGGGGCAGTAAAGCAGCGCGACGCCGTCGGCCGTTTCCTCCTCCGAACCTTCTTTGCCGGCATCCTCCACGGGGACGCCTGGGGCGCGGGTGACGCGCACCAGGTCGGTCCGCCCGGTGGGGAACGGATCGCCGCCGGGCCTGGTGATCCGCCCCAGGGAAGCCAGCAGCTCCGCGTTTTCGACCGCAGCGCGGGACACCGCCCGCTCACCGGCTGACTTGATGGCGGCACGCTGTTCCTCGGGGAACGCGTCCAGCGGCTCATAAACGCGCAGCGTGGAGGAAAACGGGAGCCCGGCCTGGCCCCGGTAGAGGTTGCCCGTCATGAATGCCTGCCTGTCATCAGCCGTCAGCCCCCATCAGTCGGTCAGTTCCACAATCACCGGTGCGTGGTCGGACGCGCCCTTGCCCTTGCGTTCCTCGCGGTCGATCGACGCACCGGAGACCCGCGAGGCCAGGGCAGGCGAGGCGAGCACGAAGTCGATCCGCATGCCCTCCTTCTTGGGGAAGCGCAGCTGGGTGTAGTCCCAGTACGTGTAGACGCCCGGGCCCGGGGTGTGGGGCCGCACGACGTCCGAGTAGCCCGCGGACTCGAAGGCGCGGAACGCGGCCCGCTCCGGTTCGCTGACGTGGGTGTAGCCCTGGGTGAGGAACAGGTCGATGTCCCAGACGTCGTCGTCCGTGGGGGCGATGTTCCAGTCGCCCATCAGCGCGACCTGCGCGGACGGGTCCTCGGAGATCCAGCCTGCCGCGTGGTTCTTCAGGGCATCAAGCCACTTGAGCTTGTAGGGCATGTGCTCGTCGTCGAGGGAGCGGCCGTTGGGGACGTAGAGGCTCCAGACCCGGACTCCGCCGCAGGTAGCAGCCATGGCGCGGGCTTCCTGGACCGGATCCTTGCCCGCCTTGCCGAAGTGCGGCTGGTCAGTGAAGCCGCGTTCGACGTCTTCCAGGCCCACCCGGGAGGCGATGGCCACTCCGTTCCACTGGTTGACGCCGAAGTGGGCCACCTCGTAGCCCATGCGCTCGAAGAGCTCCCACGGAAAGTTGTCGTCCTTGCACTTGGTTTCCTGGATGGCCAGGACGTCACAGTCGGAGCGCTGCAGCCACGCCTCCACACGGTCGGCACGGGCACGCAGCGAGTTCACATTCCAGGTAGCTATCTTCACAGTCCTAACTTACCGAACTTGGACGCCGATGGGACTCCCGGCGGATGGCGGCGCGCTGCTGCCCGGGCCGCGTCCGAAACGGGGCACTTTGGCGCGGAGCACGCCGGATTTCGCGCGGCAAAGCACTGTTTCCGGGCCAAAGTGCCCTGCGACGGCGGCAGCTCGCCGCCGCTGGCAACCCCCACCCCGGGGGACTCTGGAATTTAGTAGGAAGTCCGAGTAGATTCAGCACAGAGATGACCGGGGTCATGCAAAGGAGCATCCATGGTTCGCGAACTTTCCCACTACATCGGCGGCCGGCGGGTAGACGGCACGTCCGGCCGGTACGGCGATGTCTTTGATCCCTGCACCGGAGAGGTCCAGGCCAAGGTGCCACTGGCGGGCGCGGAAGAAGTCCGCAACGCCGTCGAGAACGCCGAAAAGGCGCAGCCGGAGTGGGGCGCCATGAACGCGCAGCGGCGCGGCCGTATCCTGCTCAAATTCGTGGACCTCGTGAACGAGAACATGGACGAGCTGGCCGCCCTGCTGTCCTCGGAGCACGGGAAGACCCTCGCCGATGCCAGGGGCGACATCCAGCGCGGCATCGAGGTGGTGGAGTTCGCCGCCGGCGCCCCGCACCTGCTGAAGGGCGAGTTCTCCGACGACGCCGGCACGGGCATCGACGTGCACTCCATGCGCCAGCCACTAGGCGTCGTTGCAGGCATCACGCCCTTCAACTTCCCGGCCATGATCCCGCTCTGGAAGTCCGGCCCTGCCCTCGCTGCAGGCAACGCGTTCATCCTCAAACCGTCCGAACGCGATCCGTCCGTGCCGCTGCGCCTGGCTGAGCTCTACTCCCAGGCCGGGGTGCCGGACGGCGTCTTCAACGTGGTCAACGGCGACAAGGAAGCCGTGGACGCGCTGCTCGGGGATCGGCGCGTGCAGGCGATCGGCTTCGTGGGTTCCACCCCGATCGCCCAGTACATCTACGCCACGGCGGCGGCGCACGGCAAGCGGGCGCAATGCTTTGGCGGCGCCAAGAACCACATGGTGATCATGCCGGACGCGGACCTGGACATGGCCGCCGATGCCCTGATCGGGGCCGGCTACGGGTCGGCCGGTGAACGCTGCATGGCAGTATCCGTGGCCGTTCCGGTGGGGGAGGAGACCGCGAACAGCCTGGTGGCACGGCTGCAGGAACGCATCAAGTCCCTGAAGGTGGGCCACAGCCTGGCCAAGGACTCCGACTTCGGACCGGTGGTAACGCCAGCCGCAAAGGAGCGGATCGAGGGATACATCAAATCCGGCGAGGAGGAGGGCGCCTCGCTCCTGGTGGACGGCCGCGGCCTGGCCGTGGACGGCTACGACGGCGGGTTCTGGGTGGGGCCCACGCTCTTCGACAACGTCACCAAGGACATGAAGATCTACCGTGAGGAAATATTCGGCCCCGTGCTCAGCGTCCTCCGCGCATCCGACTATGACGAGGCCCTTCAGCTCTGCAGCGAGAACGAGTTCGGCAACGGCGTGGCCATCTTCACCCGCGACGGTGACGCCGCCCGGGACTTCGCCAGCCGGGTGCAGGTGGGCATGGTGGGCATCAATGTCCCCATTCCGGTGCCCATTGCCTACTACACCTTCGGCGGCTGGAAGGCGTCCGGCTTCGGCGACCTCAACCAGCACGGCGCCGATGCTTTCCGCTTCTACACCAAGACCAAGACCGTGACCTCACGCTGGCCCTCCGGCATCCGGCAGGGCGCGAGCTTCATCATGCCGGAAGGAAGCTGATGACTGAACCTGCTGAACGAGAGGTGTTGTTCGAACAACGGGGCAGGCTGGGGGTGGTCACGCTCAACCGGCCCAGGGCAGTGAACGCCCTCACGGCAGGCATGGTCACCGCCATCCTGGAACAGCTCACCGCCTGGGCGGACGACGACAGCGTGGCCACCGTCCTGGTCCGGGGCGCCGGCGACCGCGGACTGTGCGCCGGCGGGGACATCGTGGCCATCTACCGGGACATCCTCGCAGGCGGCGATGAAACCGCCGCGTTCTGGGCAGACGAATACCGGATGAACTCGCTCATCGAACGGTTCCCCAAGCCCTATGTTGCGTTCATGGACGGCCTGGTGCTGGGCGGCGGCGTGGGCATCTCCGCACACGGCTCCCTGCGCGTCGTCACCGAGCGGACCCGGACCGGGATGCCGGAGACCACCATCGGGTTTGTGCCCGACGTCGGCGGCACCCTCCTGCTCGCACGCTCACCGGGGGAGGCGGGCACGCATGCCGCCCTCACCGGTGCGCACCTCAGCGGGGCGGATGCGCTTTTCCTGGGGCTCGCCGATTACTTTGTCCCGTCCGGAAGCCTCCCGGACCTCGCGGCGGCGCTGGAAAACGAAAGTGCGGAAGCCGCCGTCGTACGCTTTGCCGAAAAGCCGCCCGCCTCGGCGCTGGAGGCGCAGCGGGACTGGATCGACGCCTGCTATTCAGCGGACGACGCCGAGGAGATTGTCCGCCGGCTGCGTGCCTCCGGCGGGGAGGCCACTGCGGCCGCCGACACCATCGAGGCGAAGTCTCCCACGTCCGTCAAGGTGACCCTGGCCTCGCTCCGCAGGTCGCGCGGGCTGACGCTCGACCAGGCGCTGGCCGAGGAATACCGCGTGGGGCTGCGTTGCCTTGCCGGACCGGACTTCCGGGAGGGGATCCGGGCGCAGGTGGTGGACAAGGACCGCAACCCCCAGTGGCAGCCGGCCACGCTCCATGAGGTGCACTCGGACGACGTCGAGCGGTACTTTGCGCCATTGGGGGACCGGGAACTGGTTTTGTGGGAAAAGGAGTCGGACCATGCCTGAAGAAGCGAAGCCCCGCGTTGCCTTCCTGGGATTGGGCCACATGGGCGGTCCCATGGCGGTCAACCTGGTCAAAGCAGGGTACGACGTCATCGGCTACGACGTGGTGCCCGCCGCGCTGGACGCCGCGCGCGAGCATGGTATCCCCGTGGCCGCGAGTGCCGCGGAAACCATCCCGGGAGCGGACATCGTGCTCACGATGTTCCCGAGCGGGCAGCATGTGCTGGATGCCTACCGCGGCGGGGATGGACAGCCCGGACTGCTGGAAGCGGCGGCGCCGAACACCATGTTCCTGGACTGCTCCACCATCAACGTGGACGAGGCGCGGGAAGCGGCCAGGCTGGCCCTCGACGCAGGGCACCGCTCGGTGGACGCGCCAGTTTCCGGCGGCGTGGTGGGGGCGGAGGCCGGCACGCTCACGTTCATGGTCGGCGCGCTGCCCGAGGACTTCGAGGCAGTGCGGCCCCTGTTCGACGTCATGGGCAAACGCGCGGTGCTGTGCGGAGAGCACGGCGCCGGCCAAGCCGCGAAGGTCTGCAACAACCTCATCCTCGGCGTCTCGATGATCGCCGTCAGCGAAGCGTTCGTGCTCGGGGAGAAGCTGGGCCTGACGCACCAGGCCCTGTTCGACGTCGCGTCCGCGGCGTCAGGGCAGTGCTGGGCCCTCACCACCAACTGCCCCGTCCCGGGACCGGTGCCCACCAGCCCGGCCAACCGCGACTATCAGCCGGGCTTCGCCGGAGCCCTGATGGCCAAGGACCTCCGGCTGGCTCTGAACGCCCTTCGGTCCACCGGCGTCGCCGCCCGCATGGGCCCGCTGGCCTCCGAGATTTACGACGCCTTTGCCGCGGAAGGCGGGGCCGGCCGGGATTTCTCCGGCATCATCACCGACATCCGGGACAAGTCAGGACAGTAGGCTTAGTTTCAGGACGTACCAACCACGTTAGGGGCATGGATGACGCACGAGTACGGGAACATTCTGGTGGAACGCCGCGGGCGCGTTGGCCTCGTTACCCTGAACCGGCCCGAGGCCCTGAACGCCTTGGACCGGACCACCCTGGAGGAAATCGTTGCGGCGGTCTCGGCCATGGACACTGATCCTGGCGTTGGTGCCGTCGTCATCACCGGTTCGGGTAAGGCCTTCGCTGCGGGCGCCGACATCAAGGAGATGGCGGACAAGGGCTTCCTCGAGATGTACTACGCCGACTGGTTCCGCGGGTGGGAGGACCTCACCCGGCTGCGTATCCCGCTGATCGCCGCGGTGTCCGGATTCGCTCTGGGCGGCGGCTGCGAGCTGGCCATGATGTGCGACTTCATCATCGCCGGCGACAACGCCAAATTCGGCCAGCCCGAGATCAACCTCGGAGTGGTGCCGGGCATGGGCGGGTCCCAGCGGCTCACCCGCGCCGTGGGCAAGGCCAAAGCGATGGACATGATCCTCACCGGCCGGTTCATCGACGCGGACGAGGCAGAACGCTCGGGCCTGGTGGCTCGGGTGGTACCTGCCGCGGATACCGTGGAAGAGGCACTGAAGGCCGCGGAGGTCATCGCGTCCAAGTCGAAGCCGGCCGCCATGCTGGCCAAGGAAGCCGTCAACGCGGCCTTCGAGACGGGGCTGGCGCAGGGCGTGCTTTTTGAACGGCGGCTGTTCCATTCGCTCTTCGCCTCTGAAGACCAGAAGGAAGGCATGGCTGCTTTCGCGGAGAAGCGCCAGCCGGAGTTCAGGCACCGGTGAGCGCGCGGCTGACGGGTGAGCGCACCGTGCAGGGGACTTCCCTGCGCGTTGTTCCGGCAGCCATGGTCTCGCTGGCCGGCTTTGTCCTGTTCGGGCTGGACCAGAGCCTGCCGGGCTATGCCCTGCTCGTGGCAGGGCTCGCGGTGGCGGTGCTGGTGGACCGGCTGCTGTTCCGCGACCTTGCGCTGATTGCAGCCGGAGTGGCCATTATCAGTGCCGTGCCGATCACCACCGACGTCAGCACGTCCCACATGCTCGTCATGGGCTCAGCCATGATTGCGGCCGTGGGGATCCCCTATGCCGTGTCCCGGTTCGTCACCAAAGAACATACGGTGGTGTTTCCGGTCTGGACAGGGCAGAAATGGACACGGGCCGAAAAGTGGTACCTGCCCGCCGTCGTGGTGATCGGCTACGCCCTGCTGCCCGTGTACATGATCCGGACCGGGGTCTACATGAACTGGCCCGCGGTGCACGACCCCGAGGGCATTGCGCGGCTTTTCGTGGGCACCAACGCCCTGGGGATCTGGGACGAGCTGTTCTTCATCTGCACCTGCTTCGCGCTGCTGCGCCGCCACCTGCCTGACTGGCAGGCCAACCTGCTGCAGGCCGTCCTGTTTACCTCGTTCCTGTGGGAACTCGGCTTCAGGTCCTGGGCACCGTTCTTCATCTTCCCGTTCGCCCTGCTGCAGGCCCGCATCTTCACCGTGACCAAGTCGCTGTCGTACATCGTGAGCGTGCACCTGCTCTTCGACTTCGTGCTGTTCCTGGTGCTGCTCCACGCGCACAACCGGGCGTGGATCGACATCTTTCTGTACTGATTCCCGGGTCTATTTGGATGACGCGCCCAAAGGCATCCGTCTGCTAATGGCCGCCGGAATTTCACCTGCAGTTAATCGCCATGCCTTAGCCTTGCACTTCAGGCAACCGTGTTTATTTAGGCAAACGTCCGAAAAGGGGAACGATCGTGGCCGATATCGCTGCTGTACTGGGACGGCTCACCGCGGCTGAGCTTGAAGAAATCCACGCCACAGGTCCGCAGGGGCACCTGAGCCGCCGGATCGTGGACGCCCTGGACCGGGCCGCTGGCGGTCCGGGCGGCGGCCGTGGCTACTATGTTCCGGCCGGAAGTGTCAGCGGAACCGGCAGCCCGCACGTGGTGCTGAGGAGCGACGTCGCAGCCTGGCTTTTCGGGCATTCCGCACCTGCCGCCGTCTCCGACCCCGCCTAAGGGCGGGCAGCAGCCGGACCCTGCCCAGGGACGGGCGGCGGGCTCCGTCTAGCGTGCCGTCGGTGCTGCGGGCGTAAGGGCGGATGCTGGCGCCGCGCCGGGAGCGTCGTCGGGTCCGCCGTTTTGCTGCCGCAGGCCGCCGCCGTCGAGGATGGTGCCCAGCAGGCCACGGGCCGCTTCGAGGACTTCGCGTACCTCGGGAGACGTCAGTTCGTAGAACAGGCGGCCGTCCTTCCGGGACGGAACGATCAGCCGCTGGCGACGCAGGATGCCGAGGTGCTGGGAGAGGTTCGAGGCTTCGAGTCCGGTGGAGTCCCGCAGGTTGCTCACGGTGACCGGACCGCTGACCAGCATCTCCAGGACCAGGATGCGCGCAGGGTGGCCCATGGACTTGAACAGGTCCGCCTTTACCTCGGTGTGAATCACGCCGTGGGGCATGTCACCCATGATGGATTCCTTCCACTGTTCCTTGCCAGATGTTGCCAGCCAGGTATTGCTCGGCCCGCCGAACTGGTGCCCCCAAGGCGTCTAGACCTAAGTATAGAGACAGAACGGTCTGTCTCAGATGACCGAGGTGAACTTTTGTTGGAAAGTCCTTCCAGCATGGCGCGATGGCCCGCGCCAACAGCCGTGGACAGCCCTTGCCAAGAGCGCGTTACTGGTTCACAATTTCATAAATTCCTCAATTTCCGCCCCCGCTCATCCGTGGGAGCGGCAAGGAAGAAAATTTCAGCTGCTTCCGGTGACGACGGCGTCCCGGAAGCCGTGTTCCCGGATCCAGGAGGGCTAAATGGCTGGCATGTTCGAACTCTTCATTGACGCAGAGGCTTCATTCCGATTCCAGCTCACCGCCCCGGACGGTACCGTGATGGCCGTATCCCGCCCTTTTCCCAGCAAGGCCGCTGCGGTCGAGGGCATTGCTGCCGTTCGTGAGTACGCCGGTATGGGGCACGTGAAGGAGCTGGCCGCGGCACCGGCAGAACACCGCTTCGGTTCCCGTCCGCACACCGCCGTCCGCCCCCGGTCCACCCGCCTGCCGCTCCAGTTCCAGGGGGTGGCCGGGTAGGGCGGCAGGGAGCCGCGATGAGCCTTCCAAAAACCGTGCGGGCCTATTCGAGCGCCCTCGGGCCTGCAGACTGTGTTGCCGGCACGTTCCACTACGATGTCACCTCGGGGCGGCTCGATTGGTCCGATGAGTTGTACACGCTCCACGGGTACCGCCGCGGCGAGATCGTACCCACCGTGGAGCTTCTCTACGCCCATAAGCACCCTGATGACAGGGAGCGCTGCCACGAGATTTTCATGGCGGCCTGCGAAGCTGGCGGATTCTTCTGCAGCTACCACCGCATCATTGATGCGCGCCTGCGGGAACACCGTGTCCTTACCGCCGGCGAGGCGCTCCTGGAGGACGGCAGGCTTATTGCTGTTGAGGGATTCATCGTTGACCTGACCAGTACGCTGCACTGGGAAACGGAACGGGCGGCACGGGAAGCGGTTGCAGGTGCCCTTGGCACGCGGAGCACCATCGAACAGGCGAAAGGCATCTTGATGGGGATCCTTCGGATTGGTTCCGAGGCTGCCTTCGATCTGCTGGCCAAGCACAGCCAGGACACCAACATCAAGGTGGCCAGCACGGCTGCCGACCTCGTGCAGCTGGCCAACAGTCCGCAGCAGGCGGCATTGCTGGATACATTCATCCAGGAACTGCGGCGGCCCTTCGAAGGCCACGCGGGCAGCCCTGCGGAGAAGGACGGCGTGCCCAGCTGCTAGGGCGGGCCGCAGCCGCTCAGGCCGCCAGGCAGGCCGTAAACCGGGCGGCCTGTTAGCCGGGCAGTCCGATAATTTCGTCAGTCCCTAAAGCCCGTCAGTCCGCGAAGTCCCCGGCGCGGCGGCGGAAGTCGGCGAGGATCCGGATCAGCTGGTCCACATCCTTATCGGCGAAACCGGAGTGGCCGAAAACCTCGGCGTTGAGCACCGCCGTCGCCCGTTTTGCCAGGGTACGGCCCTCGGCCGTGAGTTCGATCAGGGTGGTGCGCCCGTCGGTGGGATGCGGCGACCGGACCACCAGCCCCGCCGTCTGGAGACGGTCGACGGCGTTGGTCACCGAGGTGGGATGGACCTGGAGCAGGGCGCTCGCCTTGTTCATGGGCAGGGCGCCGCTCCTGGCGAAGCTGAGCAGGGCCAGAAGTTCATAGCGGGCAAAGGTCAGTCCGAACGGCTTCAGGGCCGCCTCGATGCGGGCCAGCAGGATCTGCTGGGTGCGCATGATTGCGGTGATGGCAGCCATCGGGGCGGCGACGTCGCCCCAGCCGTGGCGCTCCCAGTTGCGCTGGGCATCGGCAATCGGGTCACGGGGCAGCGGGGGGCTCACGGCTCAGCCTTGGCTTTTCAGGCCCGGGAAATCCGTTTCGGAGTACTCCGTTCCCAGACCCGGGGGACTGGCCGTGCTGTGCTGGGTGCCGTGCGCGTGGCGGAGCTCCTCGCTGTGCCGCAGCTCGACCCGGCGGATTTTGCCCGAGATGGTTTTCGGCAGTTCGGCGAACTCCAAACGGCGGATGCGCTTGAACGGGGCCAGGTGGTCACGGCAGTAGCGCAGGATCTCCTCCGCGAGTTCGGGTCCCGGTTCGTGGCCGGCCGCCAGCACCACGAATGCCTTGGGTACGGACAGCTTGAGCGGATCGGGGGACGGGACCACGGCGGCCTCCGCCACCGCCGGGTGCTCGATGAGCACGCTCTCCAGCTCGAACGGGGACAGCCGGTAGTCGGAGGACTTGAAGACGTCGTCGTCCCGGCCCACGTAGGTAATGACACCGTGCTCGTCCCGGCTGGCCATGTCGCCCGTGTGGTAGTAGCCGCCACGGAAAGCCTCGGCCGTTTTCTCCGGGTCGCCGTAGTACGACTTCATCAGCCCGGCGGGGCGGGGATCCAGACGCAAGCAGAGCTCGCCGTCGTCCGCCTCTTCTCCGGTGGCCGGATCGACAAGGACCACGTCGTAGCCAGGCAGGGGCTGGCCCATGGCGCCGATCTTGACGGGCTGGCCGGGGGTGTTGGCCACCTGCACCGTGGTCTCGGTCTGGCCGAAGCCGTCGCGGATGGTCTGGCCCCAGGCGCGCTGGACCTGGCCGATGACCTCTGCATTGAGCGGCTCGCCCGCCGAAACAACCTTGGTGGGCGGATTCGTGAGGAGGCTGAGGTCGGCCTGAATGAGCATCCGCCAAACAGTGGGCGGGGCGCAGAAGCTGGTGACCTTCTCGCGGTCCATCTGCTCCATGAGCGCCCTGGCATCGAAGCGTTCGTAGTTGTAGACGAACACGCAGGCCTCGGCAATCCACGGGGCGAACAGGTTGGACCAGGCGTGCTTCGCCCAGCCCGGGGAGGCGACGTTCAGGTGGACGTCGCCTGGCTCCAGGCCGATCCAGTACATCGTGGACAGGTGGCCTACCGGATACGAAGTGTGCGTGTGTTCCACGAGCTTGGCCTTGGAGGTGGTGCCCGAGGTGAAGTAGAGGAGCAGGGTTTCGTCGGCCAGGGTGGGCGCGTCGGGTATGAACCCTGCGGGGGAGTGCGCCGAATCCGCATACTGCAGCACCTCCCCGATGCCCGCGCCGGCGCCGCCGGCATCGGGGATTTCGATGAGCCGGTAGCTGCCGGGCACGCCGGCAAACTTGCCAAGGTTGGAACTGCCGACGGCGGCCCAGCCCGCCTCACCGCGCTCCACCCGGTCCTTCAGGTCCGCGGGACCCATGAGGGTGGTGGTGGGGATCAGCACGATGCCAAGCTTGATGCCGGCCAGCACAATTTCCCACAGTTCCACCTGGTTGCCCAGCATGATGATCATGCGGTCGCCGCGCTTCACGCCCTGACTGCGGAGCCAGTTGGCCACTTGGTTGGACCGTGCCGACAGTTCGGCGAAGCTGCGACGGGTGGCCCAGCCGTCCTGTTCCACGATGACGAGCGCAGGGTTGGCGCCGCTGGCAGGATCACCGGCGATGGCGTCAAACCAGTCGATTGCGAAATTGAACTCCGTGGGCCGCGGCCATTCGAAGGTGGTCCTTGCCCGCCGGTAGTCCTGGCGCAAAGCGAGCAGTTGGTCCCGTGCGGTACGGAAGTCGTCGGTGACTGTCATGGGGCACCTTTCACCCGGGAATGCACGTCCTAGTGATCCACATCACTGTGCAATATACTAGGACATCCAAGGGTTTGGAAGAGCGAAGGGATCTATGCCCGTGCAGCCACAAGGACGTGACAACGGACAGCCCGCAATGGCCACAACGGGGGAAGCCGCGGCAGCGGAAACGGTGAGTGCACCGCCGCCGTTTGCCAATGCGGATCTCATGTACGTGGCGGACCTGCTGCCGCCGGCCGAGCGGACACGCTACCTCGAAATCAGGGACTTCCTGCAGTCCAGGGTGCGGGCCCAGTCCATCGAGTACTGGAACCGGGAGGAGTTCCCGTTCGGCCTCCTCGCAGAGCTGGGAAAGCACGGACTGGGCGGGCTGCAGACGGACGGGACATCCACACTCTTCAAGGGCCTCATGTACGTTGAGGTGGCCCGGGCCGACGTCTCCCTGTCAGCACTGGTGGGCATTCACAACGAGCTGATCGTCGGCATGATCGACGCCCTGGGGTCGGACGAGCAGAAGCAGCGGTGGCTGCCGGGACTGACAGCCTTCACGCAGCTGGGGGCCTTCGCGTTGACTGAGCCGGAACACGGCTCGGACATTGCCGGCGGGCTGGCCACCACGGCCCGCCTGGAGGGCGCGGAATGGGTCATTGACGGCGCCAAGCGGTGGATAGGTGCCGGGACGATCGCCGACTTTGCGCTCGTGTGGGCCAGGGACACGGCCGACCAGCAGATCAAGGGCTTCATTGTTGAGACGGACCGCCCTGGCTACACGGCCACGAAGATCAGCAACAAGATCGGGCTGCGGATCATGCAAAATGCCGACATTCGGCTGGATGGAGTCCGCATTCCGGAAGCCAACATGCTTCCGGGAGCCACGGATTTCACCAAGGCCAATGAGTTGCTGAGGGATTCGCGGGCGTGGGTGGGCTGGCAGGCCGCCGGGATTCAGCTGGCGGCCTTTGATGTTGCCCGCGCCTATTCGCTGCAGCGCCGCCAGTTCGGCAAGGAGCTGGCGCGCTTCCAGCTCATCCAGCAGCAGCTCGCCGAGATTCTGGGCAACGCGTCGGCCTCTTTGGCCCTGATGGCGCAACTGGCCCGGATCCAGGCGGAGGGCAAATTGGAGATGGCACAGGCGGCGATGGCCAAGGCCACCACAACGCGACTGGCGCGCGCCTCCGTAGCCATGGGTCGCTCGCTGCTCGGCGGCAACGGCATCAGCAGCGATTTCGAGATGGGAAAGCTCTTCGGCGATGCGGAGATCCTGTACACCTACGAGGGCAGCTACGAGATCAATTCCCTGATTGTGGCGCGCGCGGTGACAGGGAAATCGGCCTTCGTGTAGTTCACGCTGGGCCGGATAGAGCGTCACTTGACCGGCGCCTTTACCCGGTTGGTGCTTGTTACTCGGTCGGCGCCTCTAGTTGGCCAGGGGCGGCGGCTTTCCGCGCTGCGGCCTCCAGCTGCTCCACGTAGGCGGCCTGCTCCGCCGCGCCCCGCTGTGGAAGGTTGGGGTCATTGAGGCCCTGACCTGCGGAACCGTCGATGAGTTCCCGGATGATGTCGGCATGGCCCAGGTGCTGCGCCGTCTCGGCACACATGTGCACCAACATCTGGTGCAGGGTGACGTGCCGGCGTTCTTCCCGCCACCAGGGCACAACACCAGGAGCATCCAGCGGCAGGGCCTCGATGGTGGCATCGGTGTGCGCTGCTGAGAAGTGGTGCAGTTCGATGATCTCGGCACGGGTCTGCTCCGGGGTGGCCCACATGTCCGCGTCGGGCTCCGCGCCGTCCGCGAACCATGGCAGCTCCCGGCCGCTGGGCCGCCCGAACACCTCGCCGAAGTAATCCAGTTCCACACTGGCCACATGCTTGACCAGGCCCAGGAGATTGGTGCCCGTGGGCGTCATTGGCCGGCGGACGTCATACTCACCCAGGCCGTCGAGCTTGGCCAGGAGCTGGGCGCGCCGCGTCCGCAGGTAATTATGCAGAGTCGCTTTTTCATCCATGGCGGCACTCTACCGGCAGGGGCACACTCTCCCGGCCGGGGCGCCGAAAGCTGCGGGCACCAAAAACTCCCCTGTGCGTGCCAGGCACGGACAGGGGAGCCGTTGGAAAGCCGTTACAGCGGGCGAATGTTCTCTGCCTGCGGACCCTTGGGGCCCTGGGTCACTTCGAATTCGACCTTCTGGTTTTCATCCAGGGAGCGGTAGCCGCTGGAGGCAATTGCCGAGTAGTGGGCGAATACATCTGCCGATCCGTCATCCGGAGCGATGAAGCCGAAGCCCTTTTCGGCGTTGAACCATTTAACTGTGCCTGTTGCCATTGCTACTTCCTTTGTAACCCTTATTCTGGTCCTGCTCCGACAGCAGGCAGAGGCGGAAACTGTTGTCCGCTGTCTCCAACCTATGGGCCATCTGCCGGGCGTGCAATAGCTGCCGTCATCAGGAGTCCCACCTGTCACGGGAGATTCTGTCCGCAATCGCTCGCTGAAGACCCCGTTTTCCGGGCTAGGCAGTGCCGTCCGGCCCCTGCCCGGTGTCCTCCCACATCACATCGAGATTACGGAATACTGGTGGACCGTCACACAGGGCCGCCATCTTCGCGGCGAAGTCGGATGTCTCCGGCCGGTTGGAATTCTCCATCGCGGATTCATAGGAGTCGAATTCCACGATGGTGAAGTACGTCCCGGGACGGTCGCGGTCCGCAGTGGCGATGATGCGGCGGAACGTCGGGGCGGTGGTTCCCTCGGTTCGTGACGGGCGGCCCAGCGCTTCGATCTCCTCGATGCGTGAAGTCTGGAATTCGATGATCTGCACAAACCCGGCCATGACGGCTCCCTCGACGGCGGTGGATGCTGGTGCGGATCACGGTAGACCTGGCGCCGTGTCCGCGCAACCGTTTTTGGCGTGGGCAGCACGGGCTGGCCGCAGCACACCCGGCCGCTGTCACCGCATGCCCTCCCGGCGGATGGCGGTGGCGATGGCCGCGGCCCTGGTCTCCACGCCCAGTTTGGCGTAGATGTGCGCGAGGTGGGTCTTGACGGTGGCCTCGGAGATGAACAGTCGCTGCCCCAGCTCCCTGTTGCTCAGCCCCTCGGTGAGGAGGCTCAGGAGCTCGGCCTCCCGTGGCGTCAGGACCTCGTCAGGATTGCGCAACTGCTGGAACAGACGGGAGGCCACCGGCGGGCTCATGACGCTTTTGCCCTGGACGGCACCACGGATTGCCGCGAAGATCTCCTCCGGTGCGGCGTCCTTGAGGAGGTACCCCATGGCCCCGGCGTCCACGGCACGGACAATGTCGGCGTCGGAATCGTACGTGGTAAAGACCAGCACGGCCTGCCTGCGGTTATGCTCACGGAGCTTCCTGATGGCCTCGATCCCGTCCATGCCCGGGCCCATGGCCAGGTCCATCACCACCACGTCGGGGGAGTGCGCTTCCACGGCGGCCAGGGCTTCCTCGCCGGAGGACGCCTCCGCCACCACCTCGATGTCCGGCTGGGTCCCCAGCAGGGCCCTCAGCCCGCTGCGGACCACCAGGTGGTCGTCCACGAGGAGCACTGTAATGACGGTCATCCTTCCCCCTTCACGGGCAGCTGCGCCGCCACGACAGTTCCCTCGCCCGGGGCGCTTTCCACCGAGAAAGCGCCGCCCAGCTGCTCCACCCGCTGCCGCATGGCACGCAGTCCGTAACCTCCGGCGTCCGACGGCGGTGCTACCGCCGCCGGGTCGAAGCCCGTACCGTCGTCGTAAATGTCGAGCGTGACCGCATCCGGCAGGAAGCCAAGGGTGATGGTGGTGGTGTCCGCGGCGGCGTGCAGCCTGATGTTCGCGGCGGCGCTCTGCACCACCCTGAGGAGTGCATGCCGGACTTCGGCCGGGACTGTCCGGGGTTCGCCGGTGACCAGCAGCCTGGCGTCCGGCACGTACTGGGAGGCGGCCTGCAGCAGGGCGTCCGGCAGCGGCGAGGCGTCGAGGCCGGGAGTGGCCAGTTCGTGGACCAGGCTACGGGTGTCGGACAGGTTCCGGCGCAGCAGCTCACTGGCCTGCCGGAGATCCTGCCGGGACGCCGGCTCCGGCCAGGCCCGGTTTGCGGCTTCGAGCAGGAGCAGGCTGCTGGCCAGGCCCTGGGTCACAGTGTCGTGGATCTCCCGGGAGACCCGCTCGCGCTCCGCGATGGTGCCAGCACGGCGCTCGCTGGCCGCCAGTTGCCCCTGGGCAAGAGATACTTCGTGGTGCAGGCGCCGCTGCTCGGCGGCGTCGTGCTCAATGCGGTCGTAGATCAGCGTCAGCAGGACGCCGACGGCGAGCGGGCCCAGGAGCATGGCCAGGTCGCTGCCGTCGCTCAGCCGGAACAGCCCCGCGGCGGTGGCCGCCGCCGTCGCCCCCGCCGCAGCGTAGGCGACCGCCCCCGTGAAGGCGATGCGGCACAGGAAGAACAGCGCAAACGAACACCAGGCGAAGCTGGGCGCGGAGACCACCAGCACGGCCCAGACCGCCACGAGGATGAACATCCACAGAGCCCAGGGCCGCCGGCGCTGCGCGAGCACGGCGATGACCGCGTAGAGGGCGCAGGCGGCGGCCGCCAGTGCGAGGACCAGGAGGTTGTCCTGGGCACTGTGCCGCATCACGTAGCGCACCACCGAGGCGACCATGAGCACGGCAAAACCCAGGTGGACCGCGGCGTCGATCCGTCCCAGGCGGCTGCCAGGAGCAGGGCCGGTGCGCGCGGGAGGAAGTTCCGGTGCGGCGGTGGGGGCTGGGGAGGGCATGGCGGTCCGGTTCCGGTGGGGGACGTACTAGCAAACCATGCTATTGCCCGCGCCTTTGCTGGTCTCTCAGCCTTTTGGCTGATACCGCCAGCCCAAAGGACCAGCCAGCCCCACCTGATGGCCTGATGCATCCGCTCTGCGCCAGGTCCACCATGGAGTTGTAGCCGTTTGGCTGCGCCTGCAATCACGGGATTCCGGTCCCGGCATACCCAGCTGGCCGCTCCCCGAAAGCCGCCCACCGAAGGAGAACCACCGTGAAGAAGTCCCAGAAGATTTTTGCCGCCGCGGCAGCCGGAGCGCTCGTGATCACCGCCGGTGCCACCGCCGTCGCCAATGCCGGATCAGGGTCTTCCCCAGGGGCCGCTTCGGTCCAGCCGGCGGCAGCCCAGGCCGCAGTGCCGGCTGCAGTGCCCGCCGCAGACGTCCAGCCGGGTGCGGACAACGTCGTCGCCCAGAACCGGATCACGGTTGGCGCCTCGGCCAAGGCAGTGGGCGCTGCGCTCGCCAAATGCCAGGCCGACAAGCTGCCCTTCGTGACCGTGGCCCTCGTGGACCGGTTCGGCACCGTGCAGGCACTCCTGCGTGGTGACAACGCTGCCGAGCACACCATCGAGTCCGCCAAACAGAAGGCGTACACCGCAGCAGCGTTCGGCAGCCCCACGAGCGAACTCGCCAAGCGCATCAGCGGCAACGGTCCGAGCATCGCCGACCTTCCCGGCACCCTCTTCCTCCCGGGCGGTGTCCCGCTGAAGGTGAACGGCGTCTCCGTGGCGGGCATCGGCGTCGGTGGCGCCCCGGACGGCAAACTCGATGAAGCCTGCGCCGAAGCCGGTGCCGCCGCAATCGCCGTCAAGTAGGTTGCGGGCTTTGAACGGGGACGGGTGCGATGGCGGCCGGCTGGCCGCCGCTGTCCCGCTCGCGGGCCTGGCGGTGCTGGTGGCGTCCCTGCTGACCGGATGCGCTTCCGGCTCGCCATCGGCCGGCGGCCCGGCCCCAGCCAGTTCAAGCCAGGGAGGCTCAATGCCGGCGGGTTCCAGCGCGAGCGATGGCAATGCAACGCAGGGAAACCCGACGGCGGCGGACGGTTCCACAGTGAGCGGGACTGCGCGGCCGCCGTCGTCCGCCCCCGCCGCCCCACGTCCCTCCCTTTCCCCGGCCGAACAGCAGAAGCTCGACCAGCGGCTGGTCCTGGCCGCAAAGGCCAACGACGCCGCTCTCGTGGCCCAGCTGATCAGGGACGGCGGAAATGTGAACGCCAAGGATGCCATCCAGGACTCGGCCTTCCTGTACGCGGGTGCCGAGGGCTTCAACGAGATTCTGCGGCTGACCCTGGCCAACGGTGCGGACGTCAGGAGCACCAACCGGTTCGGCGGCACCGCCCTGATCCCGGCCAGTGAGCACGGGCACGTGGAGACGGTGCGGATGCTCATCGCCGCCGGCGTCCCTGTCAATCACGTGAACAAGCTCGGCTGGACCGCGATGCAGGAAGCCATCCTCCTGAACAACGGGGGCCCGAGGCAGCAGGACGTGGTCCGGCAGCTGCTCGATGCCGGGGCCGACCCCAACATCAGGGACCCGGAGGGCAGAACGGCTCTGGAGAATGCCGAGCGGCTGGGCTTTGCCGAGATCGCCCGGCTGATCCGCGCCCGCGGCTGAGGGCCCGGATCGGCAGCGCTAAAGCCGGGCCGGATCGGCGAGCTCCGCCTCAACCGTAAACTCTGCCTCCGTCTTCTCCCGGATTTCTGCCACGGTGACGCCGGGGGCGAGGCTGGTGAGCGTGAGCTGCCGGCCGCCGTCGTCCTTTTTGCGGAGGTCGAAGACGGCGAGGTCACTGATGATGCGGTCCACGACGCCGACGCCGGTCAGGGGCAGCGTGCAGTTGGTGACGATCTTGGCTGAGCCGTCTTTGGCGTTGTGTTCGGTGAGAACCACGACGCGCGGGGTGCCGGCGACGAGGTCCATGGCGCCGCCCATGCCCTTGACCATTTTGCCGGGGATGGTCCAGTTGGCGAGGTCGCCGTTGCCGGAGACCTGCATGGCGCCGAGGATGGCGACTTTGACGTGCCCGCCGCGGATCATGCCGAAGGAGGTGGCGGAGTCGAAGATGCTGCCGCCGGGCAGGACGGTGACGGTCTGCTTTCCGGCGTTGATGAGGTCGGCGTCCTCCTCGCCGTCGTAGGGGAACGGGCCCATGCCGAGCAGCCCGTTCTCGCTCTGCAGGACCACGCGGACGCCGTCGGGCAGGTTGTTCGCCACCAGGGTGGGGATGCCGATGCCGAGGTTGACGTAGTCGCCGTCGTTCAGTTCTTCGGCCGCGATCGCAGCCATGTCATTCCGGGTCCAGGCCACGGGGTCTCCTTGGGGTTAAAAGTGGGGGCAAAAAGGCGGGCTGAAGCGTCCGTTCGCGTTCAGACGGCGAGCGGTTCGGTGCGCGGGCGGACGGTGCGCTGTTCGATGTCCTTGACCCGGTTGCTGGCCTGGACCAGGTGCTGGACGTAGACGCCGGGCGTGACGACGTGGTTCGGATCCAGCGCGCCCGGTTCGACGATGACCTCCGCTTCGGCGACGGTGACGGCGCCCGCGGTGGCGACTACCGGGTTGAAGTTCCGGGCGGTGTAGCGGTAGATCAGGTTGCCGTCGGTGTCGGCGGCGTGGGCGTGGACCAGTGCGACGTCGGCCAGGATAGCGCGCTCCCGGACATATGTTTCGCCGTCGAACTCCGCCAGCGGCTTGCCCTCGGCCACCAGGGTTCCCACCCCGGTTTTGGTGTAGAACGCGGGGATGCCGGCGCCGCCGGCGCGCAGCCGCTCGGCCAGGGTGCCCTGTGGGGTGAACTCCACCTCCAGGTCACCGGCGAGGTACTGCTCGGCGAACAGCTTGTTCTCGCCGACATAGGACGCGATCACCTTGCGGACCTGGCCCGCCTCGATCAGGATGCCCAGGCCCTTGCCGTCCACGCCCATGTTGTTGGACACCACCGTCAGCTCCTTCACGCCTGAGTCGCGCACGGCCTCGATCAGGTCGGCCGGAATTCCGCTGAGGCCGAACCCGCCCACGGCAAGGGTGATCCCGTCCCGAAGAACACTGTTCAGGGCTTCGGTGGCGGTGGATTTCAGTTTCGGCATGGCGTCTCCTCATTGAGCTGGCCCTAAGTCCACTTTATGGACATCGGTTCTGACTGTGGAGCGTATGTGTGCTCGAGCAGGCCTGTCAAGGATCTTGCGTCGCCGGACTGCTCGCGGTTTTACACTGTGGACGGTAGGCTGGCAAGTGTCCACATTATGGAAACCGAAGGGGAATCCGTGAACCAGGCACCGGTGCAAGGCGCACAGGTTGTTAGCCGCATTGCAGGGCTGCTGCGCATCGTTGGGCGCAAGCCCGAAGGAAGCCCGCTCACAGAGCTGGTGCGGGACTCGGGGCTGACCCGTCCAACCGTGCACCGCCTGCTGACGTCACTCGCGGCGGAGGGCCTCCTGGACCATGACCCCCAGAGCGGGAACTGGGTGCTCGGCCCCGAGGCCCTGCTGATGGGTTCGGTGGCGGCCGCGCGCTTTCCGTTGGAGGACCTGGCGAGGCCCAGCCTGCGACGCCTTGCCGAGGAGACCGGTGAGAGTGCCTTCTTCTCGATCCGGCGGGGCGCCGAGACCGTGTGCCTTCTGCGGGAGGAGGGCAGCTTCCCCGTCCGATCCTTCGTGCTTCACGAGGGTGTCCGGTTTCCGTTGGGAGTGGCATCGGCGGGAACGGCGATCATGGCGTTCCTGCCCGAACCGGAACAGGAACAAATCCTGGGCGACTGGGCTGCCCACGCCGGCAAATACGCCAACGGACACCCGGAAAACGTGGTCCGGGACAACCTGCACCAGACCCGCCGGAGGGGCTACTCGGTGAACCCGGGACTGGTGCTGGAGGGAAGCTGGGGGATGGGTGCGGCCGTTTTCGACCAGGCCGGCCGTCCGTCCTGGGCACTGTCCCTGACCGGGATCGAACCACGCTTCCGTGATGACCGCCGCGAACTGCTGGGGTGGCTTCTGCTGGAGGAGGCCCACCGGCTCACCGTCCGGCTCGGCTCAGGACAGCGCAAGCGGCCGAACTAGCGCCGGCTCACTCCCTCGCGCAGCGGCCAGCCTGGCTGACCTGCCTGCCCAGGAACCGGGGCAAGCTGTTGTGGTGCCTGACGGGCGTGCCTACCCTTGCAGGAGAGTCCTTCCCCTGCAGAAGCCTGGACGGCACCGAAGGAGCCAGAGTCATGAGCACACGGGTCTACTTTGAGGAATACGGCGATCCGCAGGTCCTGAAGGTGGGCACGGAGAAGCTGGCCGAGCCGGGTGACGGCCAGGTGCGGGTGGAATTCCGGGCGGTCAGTGTCAACCCCGCGGACTGGAAGCTCGTGGCGGGCTACCTGAAAAAGTGGGTTCCCCTGGACTTTCCGGCGGTGCCCGGCAGCGAGGCGGCCGGCGTCGTGACCGCAGTCGGACCCGCATTCGAAGGGTTTGCGGTGGGTGACGAGGTCATCTGGAACGGATGGCTGGGCGGCTACCGGACTGAAGCCGTGGTGCCGGCAAATCAGCTGACTCCCTTGCCTACTGGCGTGGACTTCGAGCAGGCTGCCTGCGTCCCGGTGGCAGGAGGCACGGCGTACTCCGCCCTGAAGCAGCTCGCCGTGGGAGCCGGGGACACCGTGCTGATCCATGGCGCCGCCGGCGGGGTTGGCTCGGCCGCCGTCCAGATAGCACAGGCCTTCGGTGCCCGGGTGATCGGCACCGCGTCGGAGGCCAACCAGGAGTACCTCGGCGAGCTTGGCGCCGAACCCGTAACGTACGGGCCAGGTCTCGCCGACCGGGTCCGGGCGCTGGCCGAGGACGCCGGAACGGTCACCGCAGTCCTGGACACCGTGGGGAGCGAGGACTCGCTGGCAGCAACAGCCGAGCTGTTCCCGGCCGCCGGCCGGGCGGTGACCACCGTTCCGGGCGAGCAGTCATCCGCGGCCGGGCTGGCCGCCGTTCAGCAGCTGGATGGCCGGGTGGCCGAAGTGGGGACGCTCGCCGCCGACGGACAGATCACCTTCACGATCGCGCACCGGATGCCGCTGATCGAGGCTGCCGACGCACTCGAAATCAGCCGCGGCGGCCACGGCCGCGGGAAGATCTTGCTGCTGCCCTAGGTGTGCTGTCCAGGGGCTGCCCGCCCGGCCAAACGCCTTAGAGTCCTGCCCTGGCCTCTTCCGGTCCCTCGTGCTTCCACCAGGTGTCGAAGATGCTGACCGGAACGGTGCGCTTGTGCCGGGTCCGCAGGTATTTCTGTTCGATCAGCTCTGCTGCGGTGTCGCCCACGTCGCGGCCTTCGAGATAGTCGTCGATCTGGTCGTAGCTCAGGCCCAGTTCGTCCTCGTCAGTGCGGCCCGGCCTGTCGTCCAGGAGGTCGGCCGTAGGCACCTTCTTCCACACCCGCTCCGGGGCGCCGAGATGCTCCAGCAGGGCACGGTTCTGCCGCTTGTTCAGGCCGAACAGCGGCAGGATGTCTGCCCCGCCATCGCCGTACTTGGTGAAGAACCCGGTGACGGACTCAGCGCCGTGGTCGGTGCCGATGACGAGGTAGTTGTGTTCCCCGGCCAGGGCGTACTGGGCGATCATGCGCGTGCGTGCCTTGGTGTTGCCCTTGTGGAAGTCGGAGATCCCGTTGCCGACCGTCTTTTCGAACTCGTCCTCAAAGCCGTCGACGGCGGCGGAAATGTTGAAGGTCCATTCCTTGGAGGCCTTGATGAAATCCAGGGCCACCTGGGCGTCCTCCTCGTCATGCTGGACGCCGTAGGGAAGGCGGACCGCCACGAACTGCGCGTCCGTGCCTTCCGACTGCAGCTCTTCGACGGCGAGCTGCGCGAGCCGCCCGGCGAGCGACGAGTCAAGGCCGCCGGAGATGCCCAGGACAAATCCCTTGGTGCCGGTGGCCCTGAGGTACTCCTTGAGGAAAGTGACGCGTTTGCGCACCTCCTCTGCGGGATCGATCCGGGGCTGGACGCCCATTTCTTCGATGATCTTGGCTTGGAGTGTGCGCATGGAAAACAGCCTAGTCAGCGGAATCCGCAAGGCTCAACTGTTTCCGCCAGAGTCACGGGTTCGCGCTCTGTGCTCCCGTGGGCCGGGAGGCGTACCGTATGGCTCATGGAGAGTACCGGGTGCGCGGTGGTAGGCGGCGGTCCGGCCGGCATGATGCTGGGCCTCCTGCTGGCGCGGGCCGGCGTGGAGGTCACTGTCCTGGAAAAGCACGGCGACTTCCTCCGTGATTTCCGCGGCGACACCGTCCATGCCTCCACCATCAGGCTCATCGACGAGCTCGGGCTCGGCGCCGAGTTCCGGGAGCTGCCGCAAAGCAGGCTGCGCAATGTCGCCTTCCCCGTCCGCGGCGGCGGCGTGATCACGCTCGGCGATTTTTCCGGCCTGAAGCCGCCGTACAACTACATTGCCATGATGCCGCAGTGGGACTTTCTGAACTTCCTGGCCCGGACCGCAGCGGAAGAGCCCTCGTTCACGCTGCTGATGGAGCACACAGCGACGTCGCTGATGTACGACGGCGGCCGGGTTGCCGGCGTGCGCTACCGGACCAGGGAGGGCGCAGAGGGTGCCCTCCGGGCCGACCTCGTGGTGGCCACCGACGGCCGGCATTCGGTGCTACGCCAGGCCGCGGGGCTCAAGTCCAGGGAGTACCCGGTGCCCTTCGACACGTGGTGGTTCAAGCTGCCGCGCTTCGCGTCCGAGCAGGGTGAGGTGGCCGGCATCGTTCCCGCCTTCGGGGAACGCGACGCCGTGATTGCCCTGTTCCGGGACACGTACTACCAGATGGGCTACTTCGCCCCGAAGGGCGCAGGGCAGCGCATCCGCAGCGAGGGGGTGGAGCGGTTCCGCGAACGGATCGCGGCGCTGCGCCCGGACCTGGCCGACCGCCTGGACGCCATCCGCTCGCTGGAGGACCTCCACTGGCTGGACGTCCGGCTGGACAGGCTGCGGCGCTGGTACGTGGACGGGCTGCTGTGCATCGGCGACGCCGCTCATGCGATGTCCCCGGCCGGAGGCGTCGGCATCAACCTTGCCGTCCAGGACGCCGTCGCAGCAGCGGGCCGGCTGGCTCCGGCGCTGCTGCGCCGCAATGTCTCGGTGAAGGATCTTGCAGCGGTGCAGCGGCGCCGGATGCCGCCCACGGTCATCATCCAGACGGCCCAGCGGGGCATGCACCGGGCCGTGTTCGTCCCCCTGTTCAGTGGAAAGCGGTCCGGGCCGCCTCCCTTCGTGCAGTTCGTGGGGCGGCACTTCCCGGCCATGCGGCGCATCCTGCCGCGCCTCATCGCCATCGGCCCCAGGCCTGAGCACGCCCCGGCGTTTGCCCGCCGGGAGGCCCCCCGGCCCGCTGCCTAGACGGTCCGTCACAGACCGGCCAGCCACTAAACTGGAACCCATGACTCCCTCGCTTGACGCTGCCGCTGCCCGTGCCCGACTTCTGGAACTGATCAAGGAGCTCGCGGTTGTCCGCGGCAAGGTCATTCTGTCCAGCGGAGCCGAGGCCGACTACTACATCGACCTGCGCCGCATCACCCTTCACCACGAGGCCTCCAAACTCGTGGGCCAGGTCATGCTGTCCCTGATTGACGACGCCGGCATCGACTTTGAGTGCGCCGGCGGCCTGACGATGGGGGCCGACCCGGTGGGCACCGCCGTCATGCACGCCGCTGCCGACGCCGGCCGGGCCATCGATGCTTTCGTTGTCCGCAAGGCGCAGAAGTCCTACGGCATGGGCCGCCAGGTGGAAGGTCCCTCCGTTGAGGGCCGCAAGGTCCTGGTGCTCGAGGACACCTCCACCACCGGCGGCTCCGCCCTGACCGCCGTCGAGGGCGTGCGGAACGCCGGCGGCAACGTCGTCGCTGTGGCCGTCATCGTGGACCGCGACACGGGCGCCAAGGAAAAGATCGAAGCCGAGGCCGGCGTGCCTTACCTCTACGCCTTCAGCAAGGACGAGCTCGGCCTGAGCTGATCGGCTAGCCCGGACGCTGTGGGCGGACGACGTCGGGAGGTCCCGCCGTCGTCCGCCCTGTTTTTTGGGGACCAAGACTTTGGGCCAGAGACCTGGCCCCGCTTGTGCTGCCCGGACGGAGTGTGCCTAGGGTAGTCCAGTGCCATATGAAGGGGCCGCCGGCCAGACGGGCCAGCAGAGGGCGCCGGGCGCGGAGGCTGCCCGGCTGCTTCGGCGCGCCGCAGACCTGAAACGCTTTTCCCGCCGGACCTTTCTCTCCGGAGCAGGCGCGTCCACCGTCCTTGCCGCGGACATGCTGTTCACCAAGCGCGTGCAGGAGGAGCGGCAGGTCCACAAGATCCTCGTGGTGGAGGACGACTTCGCGCAGAGCTACTTCCCAAACGCCAGCTGGATCCTGTTCCCCGGCTACAAGACCAGCTGGGAAGAGGCCCAGTGGATCCTCAACTCGCTGCGCGGCAGCCTGAGGCTGCGCGGCCAGCTCGCGGCGGCCGGGTATTCGAACCTCGGACTGGACATCGACCAGCTGGTCATCGCGGTGATCGAGCACGTCCGGGCGCACAACCTGACCACGCTCTACTTCTACGGCCACAGCTTCGGCGGCATGGTGGCGACGCAGGTGGCGGCCCGGCTGCTGGAGCTGCACGGCGTCAAGGTTGAGCTGATCGTGCTCGACTGCAGCCCCTACAGCAAGTTCGACGTCCTGGACCAGAGCTGGTTCGACGGCGTGGTGTTCCTCTACGAAAGCGGCTTCCGGATCCCGTCCGTACTGCGAGGGGGCTACGAACTGGGGGAGCGGGTGGTCCACAAGGACGAGCGCACGTGGCGGCAGATCCTCGACCAGACACTGGAACAGCTCTCCCCGATCGCCCCCTCGAGCGTACTGATCCAGACGGAATCCGCCTACATCTACCACTTCGACGCCACACGCTTCGCGGGGCAGATCGGGGATACCCGCATGGCATACATCGGGAATCCGCGGGACCAGACCGTCAATTACCGGACGGCCCGTGATTCCTGGGCGCACACCTTCGCAGCCAACATGGTCTCGGCCGACCGGCAGACCGACGGGGCGCTGCCGGCACACGCCAGCCCGGGCTGGAACCCGTTTGTGTACCGGCCCATCCTCGAGGACCTGGAGAACGAGATCTTCCCGCTGCCCGGAGGCGGCGGGAAGATGACACCGTTCTAGATCTGGTTCTTGAGGTCCGCCACGGAGTCCAGCACCTGGTTCGGGCGGAACGGGTAAGAAGCAATTTCCTCGCGCTGCGTGATGCCGCTGAGCACCAGTACGGTGTGCAGCCCGGCCTCCATGCCCGCGATGATGTCGGTGTCCATGCGGTCGCCGATCATCGCGGTGGTCTCCGAGTGCGCATCGATCTGGTTCATGGCCGAGCGGAACATCATGGGGTTCGGCTTGCCCACAATGTACGGTTCCCGCCCCGTGGCCTTGGTGATGAGAGCAGCGATGGCGCCGGTGGCGGGCATCGGGCCCTCCTTGGACGGCCCGGTGGCGTCCGGGTTCGTGGCGATGAAGCGTGCCCCGGCAAGGATCAGCCGGATCGCCATGGTGATCGCCTCGAAGGAATACGTGCGGGTTTCACCTAGCACCACGAAGTCGGGGTTCTGGTCGGTGAGGATGAAGCCTGCTTCGTGGAGCGCCGTCGTCAGCCCTGCTTCACCGATGGTGTACGCGCGGTTGCCGGAATCCGAGCCCCGCACCTGGTCCTTCAGGAACTGGGCGGTGGCAAGGGCCGACGTCCAGATGTTCTCCTCCGGGATTTCCAGGCCGGAGGCCCGCAGCCGGGCGGCGAGGTCGCGCGGCGTGAAGATCGAGTTGTTGGTCAGGACCAGGAAGCGCCGTGACGTGTCCACCCAGCGCTGGATCAGTTCCGCAGCGCCCGGTACGGCCTGGTTCTCATGCACCAGGACCCCGTCCATGTCGGTGAGCCAGCACTCAATTTCCTGGCCACTGCGGTAGACGGCCGCCGATGTCTTTACCTTGTCCGCTTCTGCCATGTCATTCCTTCACCGAGATGTTTGCGTTCGGAGCCCAGTCTAGTGTTGAGGGGTGACGCAAACGCCCGGGACACCCGAAGCCCAATCAGACCAGAACGAAACTCAGGAACCAAAGCCGGAGGTCGGCGTCGGGCCCTGGGAAGGTGAATGGCCGGAGGGCAACCACTGGGACCCCGACCTGCTGGCCGACGGCGACCGGCGCAATGTCGTGGACAAGTACCGGTACTGGAAGCACGAGGCGATCGTCGCGGACCTGGACGCCAAGCGGCACGACTTCCACATCGCGATCGAGAACTGGCAGCACGACCTCAACATCGGCACCGTGGTGCGCACCGCCAACGCGTTCCTGGCTAAGGAAGTCCACATCATCGGACGACGGCGGTGGAACCGCCGCGGGGCGATGGTCACCGACCGCTACCAGCACGTCCGCCACCACCCCACCGTGGAGGACTTCGTGGCATGGGCACAGGGGGAGGGGCTGGCCATCATCGGGATCGACATCTTCCCCGATTCCGTGCCGCTGGAGACCTACGAGCTGCCGCAGAAGTGCGTGCTGGTCTTTGGCCAGGAAGGTCCTGGGCTGACGCCGGAGGTCCATGCGGCGGCGGAGGCGACACTGTCTATCGAGCAGTTCGGGTCCACCCGCTCCATCAACGCGGGGTCGGCCGCGGCAATCGCCATGCACGCCTGGGTACGACGCCACGTGTTCGGCCAGCACGTCTGATCAGCCTGAATCACAGTTTTCCTCGCATTGTCCGAAACCCCGGACGCAACGTGGCGGCTTTCGGGTGATCCCGCTCACAGCCCGTGCTCAGATTGATTCAAAGGTTGGGGGACCTCGATCCGGTCGTCAAAGTGAGGAACAGCATGCAGGCCACAACAAAAACGGGATCAGGACCGCGCGTTGAGCGCCGCTCCATCGACTTTGTCCCGGAAAACGAACGCCACGGTTCCCCGGCACAACAGTTCACCCTGTGGTTCGGAGCGAACATGCAGATCACCGCCATCGTCGACGGCGCCCTCGCCGTGTTGTTCGGGGCCGATGCCCTGTGGGCGATCATCGGCCTGCTGATCGGCAACCTTCTGGGCGGGGCTGTCATGGCGCTGCACGCGGCCCAAGGCCCCAAACTTGGGCTTCCGCAGATGATTTCCAGCCGGGCACAGTTCGGCATCCTTGGTGCCGTTATCCCGCTGGTGCTGGTGGTCATCATGTACCTTGGGTTCGCCGCCACAGGCACCGTCCTGGCTGGCCAGGCCGTGGACCAGATCCTGCACACCGGCACACCGGCCGTAGGAATGGTCCTCTTCGGGGCACTGACCATCCTCGTCGCGACGCTGGGCTACAAATACATTCACATGATGGGCCGCATCGCCACGATCGTCGGAGTCCTCGGCTTCACCTACCTCGGCATCAGGCTGCTCATCAGCCAGGATGTGGGAGCCCTCCTGGGGGCAGGGAGCTTCGAATTTCCCACTTTCTTGCTCGCCATCTCCCTCAGCGCAGGATGGCAACTGACCTACGGGCCCTATGTGGCCGACTACTCCCGTTACCTCCCCTCCGGCACCCCAGCCCGCAAGACGTTCCAGGCGTCCTACTTCGGCACCGTGCTCGGTTCCCAATGGTCCATGACCCTCGGAGCTCTCTTCGCCGCCCTTGCTTTGCCCAAGGGGGAGAGGTTCCTGGACGGCCAGGTCGCCTTCCTCGGACACATGAGCGGCGGTGGCCTCGTCGCTGTGGTCATCTACCTGGTCATCGTGATCGGAAAGCTCACGGTCAACACCCTGAACGCCTACGGCGGGTACATGACCATGCTGACCTCGGTGACCGCGTTCACCCGCAAAACGGGTGTAGCCACCTGGACGCGGTTCGCGTACGTCGTCGGCTTCATCGGGCTGTCCGTGCTTATCGCCGTCCTGGCGTCGCCGGACTTTATCGCCAACTTCAAGAACTTCGTGCTGTTGCTGCTCATGGTGTTCATCCCCTGGAGCTCCATCAACCTGGTCGACTACTACCTGATCTCCAAAGAAAAGGTGGATATCCCGGCCCTGTACGACCTGAACGGGCGCTACGGGCGCTGGAACAAGTCCGCCCTGATCACTTACGCAGTGGGCATCATCGTACAGATTCCGTTCCTGGCCCAGGCCCTCTACACCGGGCCCATGACAAAGCTGCTCGGCGGTGCTGACATCTCCTGGCTCGTGGGGCTGGTCGTCACAGCCGTGGTGTACTACCCGCTGGCCAAGAGGAACTCCAACGCGCCGTCCCACATGATTTACCCGGCTGAAACGGGTCAAGAAGCACTGACGCCGGTGGCGAATTCCGCACCCGCCAGCCCAGCCGTCTAGGGAGCCCGGGCTGGCCATAATGCGCAGAGCCTGACACAAAGTGTTAATGCCGGATGAGTGTCCTGTCCAAACGTGGCCGGGGCACTCATCCGGTTAGGGGCACCCCGCTGCGGATACCCAGCCTGCGCGATATCTCGCGGGCACAACGGTTCACCTCCGGAACCCACTCACGGGCCACGTCTTCAATCCGCATCGCCCGTTGCTCCTGCGTTTCGGCATCCTTGGCGCGGCGCGCAGCACCAGCAGGAAACACCCGGTTGGGGACAGTCAATGTCACGCTAGCCACGGGATAGCGCTCCCGGTCCAGGACCGCAACAGCAACGGAAGAGTAGCCAACAGTGATCTCATCCTGTTCCCACGCGTAGCCCAGGGACCGTGCCCGCGACAGCAAATCCTGGAGAGCCGGCAAGGACTGCGGCCCGTTGTCATTGCGGACCGTGAACGCCTCCGGGCCCGGAAACAAGGCGGCGACCTGGGCAGGATCCATCTGCGCCATCATCGCCCTGCCGCTGGCCGTCAGATGTGCCGGAAGCCGGACACCGGTGTCCGTCACCAGAGGGCGCTGGCGCGGAGCGCGTTCTTCGATGACGTAAACGACGTCACGGCCGTGCATTACCGCAAGGTGGGCAGTACGGCGGGTTCGCGCCACCAACCGCGCCAGCGGGTGACGGGCGATGCGCTGGAGAGGGGCCTGCCGTGAATAGCCGGTTCCGAGTTCATGTGCCGTGACACCCAGTGCAAATTTTTGTTCCTCCGGAAGATGGACCAGAAACCCGTCATCAACCAGGGCTGCGATCAACTGATACGTCGTTGACCGCGGCACTCCCACGTCTCGGGCGATGACCGAGGCGGCCACCGGGCCGGCCTGTTCCGCGACGTACCTAAGAACGGCGAGTACCTGGACAGCGGCAGGGGCTTTGGGGCGCAGCGGTGAGCTACTCACCTTCCCAGAATACGCCCGCGGTTGTCCGGCATACCGGACACCGGGCTACGGGCCTTCCGTCCACAGCGGCAGCGGCACCACGCTGCGGCTGCACCCTGATTCATCCAGGACATGTCCCATGCGCTTGAATGTCCGGACCACAGCCTGCCGGGAGATGACCGCACTTCCCGGAGCCCGATCGGCCAATTCGCGCTCGTAGGCCTGGACTTGCAGGTAGTCACGCACCCACAGGGTGACCAGCAGGTTCTGCGCCCCCAGAACCTGGGCGCTGAGGCGGCAGTTGCTGAGCGCCGCGAAGTAATGGCCGGTGTCGTCAACGTACTGCGCGGGGACGTTCAGGACCAAGGTGACTTCCCGCAGCCCCTGTTGGGCCGCCGTCGACGTATCGCAGCGCAGCGCTATGTAACCTGTGGCGAGGAACCGCTCCACCCGTCGTCGTGCGGTTTGGGGCGAGACTCCGCATGCGGCACCCAGTTCGGCCCAGCTCGCCCGCCCGTCCTTGGCGAGTTCTTCCAGCAGCGCCGCATCCAGCCGGTCCGGAGCATACGCAGGCTGCCCAGGCAGGGGGTCCGCTGTCACCTTCCGGGCACGTGCAGGTTCCAGCGTCCCGCTGCGCCATTCGGATGCCTGACGGTACAGCTTGGTGACGAAAACAACCTCGCGATGTGTGACGCCGGGCAGCCCCGGGAAGGAACCGGTGACTATGTCCATGAGTTCGGCATGGCTGGACGCAAAGCAGTCCACAAAGAGGTCGTGCGAGCCGGTGACCAGCGAGACGGTGCCGAACGCCGGCTCGGCGCACAGCCGCTCGATGAGCGCCTCACTTTCGCTGGGCAAAGACGACAGATGGATGAACGCGGACCAGCCGGCACTGAGGTAGCGCTGTCCGGGGGCCGGTGTGATCCATGCCTGGCCCTGCTCCGCAAGGGCGTTCCAGCGCCTTGCCACCGTGGGACCGGACAGGCCCAAGGCGTCCGCCACCCGGCTCCATTCGGCGCGTGGATTGATCTGCAAGGCATTCACGATTTCCAGGTCAAGCTCCGAAATCATGGCCGATTCGTTCAATAGTTGCTGCCTCAGGAGAGTTTCGAACAATTTCCAAGCCAGTGTAAACGACGGTCCTAACGTTGTGACTCGCATCACCGCCGGCAAATCCGCTTCGGACCACAAGGAATCACATGGCAAGCAAGACAGCACCTCCCCCGACCGGGATCACCACGCGCAGGACTATTGCGGGAATGATCCTGGCAATGGCCCTCATTGAATCGCTCAGTGGGGTAACCCAGGGGTACCTTAATCCCATCCTGCCGGCGCTGGGACCCGTCTTCGGGATAGACGATCCCGCCATCAACGGCATCTTCCTCGTCTCCAACGTCAGCTTCGCCGTCCTCACCCCGATTATTTCGAGGCTCGGCGACAGCTTTGGATACCGGCTGGTGCTGCGCTGGTCCACGGGTGTTGTGGCGGTCGGCGTGCTTCAAATGGCGCTCTGGCCGTCGCTGTGGACGGTGACGGTGGGTGTCGTCATGCTCACCTGCGTTGTGGGCTTCATCCCGCTCATGATGGGAATCATGCGGGTCAGCAGCCCAGCCCACACACGCACCGGTGTCAGCGTCATGATCGGCATGCTCATGATCACGGTGGGAGCTGGCGGGCTTCTCGCCGGCATCATCGGCGTCACCGATCCGACGCTCGGCTTCTGGGTGGCGGTACCGTTCGCGGTTGTCGCCTTCATCTGCTCGTTCGTACTGCCCGACGCCGGGACTCCGACGCGTGAGGGCATCGCCCTGGCTCCGCTGCTGGCGTGCTCACTCGGGCTGATTGGGTTTGTTGTGGCACTCTCGATGGCACCTGAGTGGGGCTGGCTCGATGTCCGGACGGTGGCGACCGGCGTGGCAGGGGTTGCCCTGCTGGCTTACTGGGCCAAGCGGGACTTCAGCGCCCCCGAGGGCCGCAGGTTCATGGACCTGCGGATGCTGGTAAATCCCCGAATCCGCGCCATCTCGCTTGCCACCTTCTTCTTTGGCTTCGCGTCCATCAGCTACTTCGGTACCAACGGCATTTTCCTGCACTCCAACCCGGACAAGACCGGCTACGGATTCGGCTTGAGCCCGCTTTTGATCGCGATTGTCCTCGCGCTGGCCTCGGTTCTTTCCCTGGTCTCCTCCTTGCTCACGGCCAAAGCACTTAGGAGGTTCGGCGAACGCGCCACCCTCGTCTTCGCGGGCGTCCTGCTGGCGGGCGGCTTCCTGATGATGGCGGTCGGCCACGGATCGCTCCCGGGCTACTGCGTCGGCTTCGCCATGTTCAACCTGAGCCTGGGGATGTACCAGGCGGGGACCCGGGCGCTGTCCGTCGAAGGTGTCCCCGTGGACGAGACCTCGACGGCGGCCGGACTCAATGAGCTGGCATTGTCCGTCGGCATCGCGGTGGGGGCTGCGGTGGTTAAGCTCATCTCCTCAGCCTCGGCGGAGGCCGGGCACATCACAGTGGCGGGGCTGCTGTCCATCTGGGGCGCCCTGGCTATGGCGGCTTTGATTGCGGCCGCCGTGAGTGCAGGCTACGCCAAGCGCCAGCCGGCCGGAGTGGCGGCATGATCATTGGACTTGACAGCAACAGGGGAGGCGCCGCCGTCGTGCCCGTCACCCGGGGCGATATTAAAACGAGACTCGAGGCCGCTGTGGAACGCTGGAAACCGGAGATTCTGGATCTGAGCCACGCCATCCATGCGGATCCGGAACTAGGCGGACATGAGTTCCGTGCCGCCAAGCGGGTGAGCCGGATACTGCGGACGGCCGGGTTCAGCTTCGATGAGGCCCAGCCTGCACAGCCTACGGCGTTCAGCGCGCGATTCGGATCTGGCGAGCTTGTGGTTGCAGTCTGCACTGAGTACGACGCGTTGCCGGCAATCGGTCATGCGTGCGGGCACAACGTTAACGCGGCCAGCGCCGTGGGGGCAGCGCTGGCGCTGGCGGCCGTGGCCGACGAACTCGGCCTCACCGTCAAAGTGCTCGGAACGCCCGCCGAAGAGACTACCGGGGGCAAAGTGGACCTGATTGACGCGGGCTTTTTCGACGACGTATCCCTGGCCATGATGGCGCACGCTGCGGCAGCGGACGTGGTGGGTGGTTCGTCCCTGGCCATGTGCATGTGGGACGTGCTGTTCGAGGGTCGACCCGCCCACGCCGCCGCGGCTCCCTCGGAGGGTGTCAATGCCCTCGATGCGCTCGTAGTCGCGCAGACGGCCATCGCCTTGGCACGGCAGCAACTGCCGGCGGGGGCGATCGTGTCTTTGATCGTGACGGAAGGCGGGAGTGCAGTCAACGTCATTCCGGAACGTGCCCGGGCCCGCACGGAAATGCGGGCCAACAGCATCGAAAACCTCCGTCTGATCCAGGAGAAGGTGAGGCGCTGCCTTGAGGCCGGTGCCCATGCGAGCGGCAGCACCCTTCAGGTCACACCCACGGGCAACGACTACGCAGAACTGCGTCAGGACGCTTTCCTGTCAGAGGCCTACCGGGCAGCGATGACGGCCAGGGGCAGGTATGTTGCGTTCAGCGCCGAGCCTGTGGCCTCCACGGACATGGGAAATGTCTCGCAGCTCGTGCCGAGCATTCATCCCATGGTCGGCTATGACGTGCGCGGTGCAGCCCATCACACCGCGGAGTTTGCTGCGTTCGGTGCTTCCGCGGGTGCCGACAAAGCGGTGCTCGACGGATCGTTCGGACTAGCGGCAGCGGCATGTGCTGCAGCCGCCGATCCGGAGCAGAGGAAGCGACTGCTCCGCCGAACGGGGGAGTAGTAGGGGAAAACCTGCAGTGCAAAGTGTTACCCGGCCGGGTGACGCGAACCACGGCCGGTGCAAAGAAATGGCTAGGATGGTTCGTAGCCGACGAGGTTCACTCCAGGGTCAACCCAACCCGCAGACGAAATTCACTTTAGGAGTCAGCATGCCCATTGCAACCCCAGAGATCTACTCCGAGATGATCGACCGCGCAAAGGCGGGCGGCTTCGCGTTCCCGGCGGTCAACGTGACGTCCTCGCAGACGCTGAACGCGGCGCTGCGCGGTTTCGCGGAGGCCGAGTCTGACGGCATTGTGCAGGTCTCCACCGGTGGTGCCGCTTACTGGTCCGGTGCCTCGACGAAGGACATGGTTGCCGGTTCCCTGGGTTTCGCGGCGTTCGCCCGCGAGGTGGCCAAGAACTACAACGTGAACATCGCGCTGCACACGGACCACTGCCCCAAGGACAAGCTGGACGGTTTCGTGCTGCCGCTGCTGGCAGCCTCCGAGGCCGAGGTCAAGGCCGGCCGCAACCCGCTCTTCAACTCCCACATGTGGGACGGCTCCGCCGAGACGCTGCAGGAGAACCTGCGCATCGCCCGTGAACTGCTGGCGCGCACCGCCGCGGCCAAGATGATCCTCGAGGTCGAGATCGGCACCGTCGGCGGCGAGGAAGACGGCGTCGAGCACGAAATCAACGAAAAGCTCTACACCACGGTGGAAGACGCGCTGGCCACCATCGACGCCCTGGGCGCCGGCGAGAACGGCCGCTACATCACGGCCCTGACCTTCGGCAACGTGCACGGCGTGTACAAGCCGGGCGGGGTGAAGCTGCGCCCGGAGATCCTGAAGGACATCCAGGCCCAGGTCGGCGCGAAGATCGGCAAGGACAACCCGTTCGACCTCGTGTTCCACGGCGGCTCCGGCTCTTCCGACCAGGAGATCGCCGACGCCGTTTCCTACGGCACCATCAAGATGAACATCGACACCGACACCCAGTACGCGTACACGCGTCCGGTGGCCGACCACATGTTCAAGAACTACGACGGCGTGCTCAAGGTCGACGGCGAAGTGGGCAACAAGAAGACCTACGACCCCCGCGTCTGGGGCGCCTCCGCCGAAGCCGGCCTCGCCGCCCGCGTGGTGGAAGCCACCCAGCAGCTCGGCTCCGCCGGCAAGACCTTCTAGTCATGTCCGACGAGTTCCGCAAGAACCTGATGGGTCCTGAGCCCACCCTCCTGCCTGCCGAGACCGAGGTCTATGCACAGCTGGACGCGGGCCAGGAGGCCTTGGACCTCGTGGAGAAGCACCCCACATCGTCGCTGTTGTGGGCCGTGCTGGCCGAGGAGGCATGGGCGGAAGGCCGCACCATCGATTCCTACGCCTACGCCCGGGTCGGCTACCACCGTGGACTCGACTCGCTGCGCCGCAACGGCTGGCGGGGTGTGGGGCCCATCCCGTGGGAGCACGAACCCAACCGCGGCTTCCTGCGGGCGCTCTATTCGCTGGGTCGCGCCTCCGCCGCCATCAACGAGGCGGAGGAGCCCGAGCGCATCGAGAAGTTCCTCAACGACTCGGACCCTGCAGCGAAGGCAGCCATCGAAGGCAAGTAATACAACTGAGTTAAATACGACGGCGGGCGCTCACCAAAAGGTGGGCGCCCGCCGTCGTTGGTTGAGCTTGTCGAAACCCGGTGCGTCTCTGTTAGCTGGACTTCCGCAGTCCGGTGCGGGCCATGGCGTCGGCGTAGGCAACCTGCATCTCGTCGAGGTACTGCTTCTGCCGCTCGGGGGATCCGGCGAAGGAGCGGCCGCTCAGCGAACGGACCTTGTAGGTCTTCAGTCCGCGCCGCCACAGCAGCGGAACTTCGGTCTTGAGCAGCAGGCCGGCGAGGCGGTTGGCTTCGGTGCCGTGGGCAACGATGACCGAGGCGCGCGGCACCAGGGCCAGGACCTTCAGCAGCGGCTTGAGGCCGGCCTGGATCTGGTCGGGTGTGAACTTCCCGTTAGGCTCGCCCGGCGTGTGCCACGGGTGCACGTTCCAGGGCATGATGTACTCCGGCCGCAGGCCCAGCTTCCATTGGAGGCCCAGCATGCGCGTGGCGGCATCATCGTCGCCGGGCATGATGAAGCCTGTGGGCGATGCCGTGCCGATGTTGGAGAAGAGGCTGATGATGCGGCATTCGTCGACATCGTGCGCGGGGTCGACGTACGGCACCTGGGTGCCCGGTTTGGCGCTCTGCAGGGTATCGCAGAGCTCATTGACAGCGGCCACGTTGGGCTCGTATCGGCGCATCAGAAGCTGTTCATGGAAGGATTCGGTAGCCAGGGCTGTCATATGGTGCTTTGTCTCCTGCATGTGGGTCGCGCCGCCGCGCCGCAGGCCGGCACGCCGCAGGCATGCCGAGTGCGGCGTGGTGTGAAATGAGATGTGGACCGGTGCTTGACCGATCCTCCCCAGTTTAGCAAGGCGTCCGAAACCGTGAGACCCCGCCCTGCGCGCCTCCATGACAGAGCCCTGCAGGCGGGGGCCTGCAGGGACATAAGTGAGGGCTAAATCACTTCCAGAGCCGTTTGGTGGCGAGGCGTGCGCCCTCCCCGAGGGCCCCAAGTTTCGCGACGGCGATCTGCGGGTGGACACGGCCGCCGAGGCCGCAGTCGGTGGAGGCGATCACGTTCTCGCGTCCCACAAGCCTGGCGAAGCGTTCGATCCGGTCCGCCACAAGTTCCGGATGCTCCACGACGTTCGTGGCATGCGAGGCAACACCCGGAATGATGACCTTGCCCTCGGGCAGCTTCGTGTCTTCCCACACACGCCATTCGTGCTCGTGCCGGACGTTGGCTGCCTCGAACGAGTAGCCGCCCGCGTTGACCTGCAGGACGGAGCTGATGATGTCGGCAAACGGGATATCGGTGGTGTGCGGGCCGTGCCAGGATCCCCAGCAGACATGCAGCCGGATCTGGTCCTGGGGCAGGTCGCGGAGGGCCCAGTTGGTGGCCTCGACCCGGAGCTGGATGAAGTTGAGGTAGTCCTCCAGGCTGGGCTCCGGATTGATCTGGTCCCAGCTCTCCGCCAGCGACGGGTCATCGAGCTGGACGGTCAGTCCGGCGTCGATGATCGCCTTGTATTCTTCGCGCATGGCGTCGGCGCAGGCGTAGACCAGTTCCTCTTCCGTCTTGTAGTACTCGTTCGCCACCCGTGCGCAGGAGCCGGGGGACAGCGACGCCACGAATCCCTCGGTGAGGCCGGCTGCCTGCAGGCCGGTCTTGAGGTTGGTGACATCCGAGGCCACGAGGTCCTGCCCGGTGTAAGTCAGCGGGCCGGCGATCTTGGGCTGTGCCACGCTCTTGCGGTGGGCGAGGATGCCGGAGGAGGGATCGTAGTAGGCGTCATTGAACTTCTGCCGGTCCCTGCGGTCAGGGAAAGAAGTCAGGACGATGTTGCCCGGCGTGGAACGGTGCACCCCGGCATCGGCCCAGCGGTCCACGTCGGTGGGCTCGAGGCCGCCGAGGCGGGCGAACGAGTAGTTCCACCAGGCGCCGTAATCCACGCTGTTGGACATGGCGTGCCCGTATTCACCGTCGTTGGGGATGTCGATGCCCAGGTCCTTTTGGCGTTGGACAATGTCCACCACCGAGGTCTGCAGCAGGTCCAGGAACTCCGGCGTGATGCCGTCGGCTTCCTTGGCGGCGTTGGCGGCGATGAGCTCCGGGGTGCGGGGCAGGGACCCGGCGTGGGTGACGCGGATGTGGTCGCTGCTCAGTGACAAGGCAGCGATCCAGGTCTCTCAGCCGCTCGGGATGGTTCACTCTCACTTAAGTCCCCGGGCGGAGCCAGTGGCAAATCACCGGAGGAATGTGTCGCCGGAATCTGCCGCAGGGCGAAATACCAAAAGCCATACATTTGTCAGCCATCCGCTAAACTTGGGTGGTAAGAGCCCCGGAACTCTTGCGTCCCTTCCCCGGTCAGCGCCGCGGGTGCGGGCGACGAATTCGGGGCATTCTCATGAACGGCGCCGACCTCCGGTTGAAGCACCTCGGTGATCCAGCCGGGCTAGGCCCGAACGAATGGGGGAGGATCCCATGCCAGCAATCGTGATCGTCGGAGCCCAGTGGGGCGACGAAGGAAAAGGTAAGGCCACCGACCTGCTTGGCGGCCGCGTCGACTACGTAGTGAAGCCGAACGGCGGCAACAATGCCGGGCACACCGTCGTCGTGGGCGGTGAGAAGTATGAGCTCAAGCTCCTTCCGGCCGGCATCCTCAGCCCCAACGCCGTCCCCATCATCGGCAACGGCTGCGTCGTCAACCTCGAGGCGCTTTTCCAGGAGATCGACGGCCTCGAAGCCCGCGGCGCGGACACCTCCAAGCTGCGCGTTTCCGCCAACGCCCACCTCGTGGCCCCGTACCACCAGGTGCTGGACAAGGTCACCGAGCGCTTCCTTGGCAGCCGCGCCATCGGCACCACCGGCCGCGGCATCGGGCCCACCTACATGGACAAGGTTGCCCGCCTGGGGATCCGCGTCCAGGACGTCTTCGATGAATCGATCCTGCGCCAGAAGGTGGAAGGCTCGCTGCGCCAGAAGAACGAGCTTCTGGTCAAGATCTACAACCGCCGCAGCATCGAGGTGGAGGAAGTGGTCAGCTACTTCCTCTCCTTCGCCGAGCGGCTGCGCCCCCTGGTCATCGACAGCACCCTGGTGCTGAACACGGCCCTTGACGAGGGCAAGGTGGTGCTCATGGAGGGCGGCCAGGCCACGTTCCTGGACGTAGACCACGGCACCTACCCGTTCGTGACCTCCTCTAACCCCACCGCCGGCGGTGCCTCCGTGGGTTCGGGCATCGGCCCCACCCGCATCTCGCGGTCCATCGGCATCATCAAGGCGTACACCACGCGTGTGGGCGCAGGCCCGTTCCCCACGGAGCTCTTCGACGAGATGGGCATGTACCTGCAGAAGACCGGCGGCGAGTTCGGCGTCAACACCGGGCGCCCGCGCCGCTGTGGCTGGTACGACGCCGTCCTGGCCCGCCACGCCTCCCGCGTGAACGGCTTCACCGACTACTTCGTCACGAAGCTTGACGTCCTCACCGGCATCGAACAGATCCCGGTGTGCGTGGCCTACGACGTCGACGGCGTCCGGCACGACGAGATGCCTATGACCCAGACCGAGTTCCACCACGCCAAGCCCATCTTCGAGTACTTCGAAGGCTGGACCGAGGACATCACCGGCGCCCGCACGCTGGCTGACCTGCCCGAGAACGCCCGCAACTACGTGCTGGCGCTCGAGAAGCTGTCCGGCACCCGCTTCTCGGCGATCGGCGTGGGACCGGACCGCGACCAGACCATCGTGGTCAACGACCTGATCAACGACTGACACCGGAAGCGTCCGGCAACCACAGCCCAAGCAGTTCCCGACGGCGGCGGGTCACCTCACGGTGGCCGGCCGCCGTCGTCGTTGTTCCTTTCTTTTGGCTCTGGAGCACGCCCGTCTGAAAAAAGTTTCCGGGACCGCGTAACCTGCCCGCCCGTCCCGGCGATTACGTATATGTAAGCGCCGGGCCGGGGGTTGTCCCCCATCGGCCTCCGGCCCGGCCTTCAATCAACCAAAGGACTTTTTTCTTATGAAGAGTGTTAGCAAGACCACCAAGATTGCTGTCGGAGCCGCCATCCTCGCTGTTGGAGGTTTCTCCAGCATCGGACTGGCCAACGCCGCCCAGGTGTCCAGCTCGCAGCATGCACAGGTGACCCCCGCTACGCCCGCCACGCCGGCCGTTCCTGCGACCCCCGAGGTCCCGGCAGTGCCTGCAGTTCCCGCCACCCCGGCCACCCCGACGGTTCCCGCCGTCCCGGCGGCCAAGGCCAAGGCTGCCGGCGAAGCTGCGGACGCAGCCGACGCCGCACTGGAAGTTGACAAGGACAACGCCGCTGCCAACGCCAACGTCTCCGCCGGGGACAAGGCTGCCGGGGCCAACGTGAACGCAGCAATCCCCGCCACTCCGGCTGTTCCCGGCGGCGGCGGTGTTCCGGCCACCCCGGCCGTTCCCGCCACTCCGGCTGTGCCGGACGTAACCGACCACGTCGCCAAGCCGGCCGCGCCGTCCGTCGCTGCAGACGCTGACGTCAAGGCCGACGCTGCTGCGGACCTGCCGACCGGCAAGTAGTCCACAGCAGACGAAACAGGGCGTTCCCCGAATAGGGGCGTGAGGTGTGCGGCGGCTAGGCTTACTACCGCCGCACACCTGCAGTAAAGGGAAGGACAGCTCCTTGGCAGCTCAGCTGACCGATGACGAATTGTCAGCAGCCCTTTCTGGCGACCCCTCCGGCTTCAGCGCCGTCTACAGCGTCATTTCCCCCGCCGTCCTGGGCTATTTCCGGGCCCGCGGCGTGGACGACGCCGAAGCCCTCACGCAGGATGTCTTCGTGGATGTCCTGCCCAAGCTCAGCAATGTCAGGGGCGGCCACTCCGGGCTGCGGACGTTCATCTTCTCCGTGGCGCACGCCCGGCTCGTGGACTACCGGCGTCGGTCCGCGCGAACACCGCAGCTCACCGAATTCGATCCGCTTCTGGACGAGCGGCGCTCGGATTCCGCCGAGGATGAGGTCCTCGGTTCGCTGGGCGGAGCGACCTCCGCACTGTCCATGCTCAACGACGACCAGCGCGAAGTGCTGGTCCTGCGGATCGTTGCAGACCTTTCGGTTGAACAGGTGGCCGGCATCATGGACAGGACTCCCGGGGCCATCAAACAACTCCAGCGCCGCGGGCTCATCGCCCTTCGCGAACTCGTCAAGGAAAAGGACCACGCAGCATCATGAGTGTCACGCCGGCAGGCCGCGAAGAAGGAGAGATCCAGGCGATCCTCCTGGATTCCGGGCTCGAAGACGACGCCGATCTCCGCAGGTCCCTCGAAGAACTGCGCGGGCTCGCCCAAGACCCAGCACCCCGGCCCCGCGCCGATCTCGTGGCGCTGCTCGCCAACGGGGCAGCCGCTTCGGCCGCACCGGACCAGGGCGGGGCCCAGGGCGAGGCCATCCCAGGCGCACCCATGCGGCGTGAATCCAACGTCGCCAGCCTCGAAGTTCACCGCCGCAACCGGCAACGCCGGATGGGCATCGTGGTGGGCGCCGCAGTGGTCGGCGCCATGGGCCTCGGAGCCGGCGCTGTCGCAGCCTCCAGCGAGGACTTCCGCAACAGCGTAAGCCACACCGTGGTGCGGATCTTCCAGCCCGCCAGCGAGACAACCGCGCCGGCGCCGGTGCCCGCATCGCCCGCCGGCATTCCGGCCGGCCCGGCCCCGACGTTTGCTGCAGCCGAACCGTCGGTCACTGGCAAGACCGCCGCGCCGTCGGAACCCGCGACGCCGGCCCCGACTGGTCCGGCGTCCTCGAATGGTTCGTCGAACTCATCCGCAGCCCACGGTTCCTCGGCTTCCCACGGAGCGGCGAGGAGTCAGGCTCCGGCGCCCGCCAGGCCCAGCCAGGTGCCCGCGGTCCCCGGAACGGGTGTGGCCCCCAAGCTTCCGGCCAAGCCGCTGCCGGCGGTGCCCACACTGCCCGGCGGCATGCCGACCGTCCCGACCAAACCGGTCCCGGGCACGCCTTAGGACCGGCTGGAAGGTGGGGCGCCGGACGCCTGACGGGGTGCGGAAATAATTTCTTGAAAAAGTTTTGGAATCGGCGTAACCCTTCCGGGGTCCCCGTCGATTACCCAAGTGAGAGTGCCGGTCTGGAAGTTGTCCCCCATCAAATTCCAGCCCGGCATTTCTTATGCCTTCGGTGCGGCCGGCTGGTGCCAGGCCAGGACCTGCCTACGCCAGGACCTGCCGCTTCGAGGAGATAACCCCCGTGTCGAAGCCGGCAAGGTGCAGCCCGCCATGGAAGCGGGCGTGCTCGATCTTGACGCACCGGTCCATCACGACGTCGAGCCCGGCGGCTTCCGCCGCTTTTGCCACGTCCTCGTGCCATGAGCCCAACTGCAGCCATAGGGTCTTGGCGCCGGCAGCGATGGCCTCGTCCAGGACACCCGGGAGGTCATCGTGCTTGCGGAACACATCCACGATGTCCGGGCTTTCGGGAAGATCGGCGAGTGAGGCGTACGTCGGTTGGCCAAGGATTTCCTTCACTACCGGGTTCACGAAGTAAACCTGGTAGCGGGTGGAGGACTGCAGGTAGGTGGCCACGAAGTAGCTGGCGCGCGACGGCTTGTCCGAGGCGCCCACAATGGCGATGGACTTCGCCTCGCGGAGCAGGCTCAGGCGTTCCGGCGCAGAAGGTCCGGTCCAGGTGCGATCTTGCGTGCTCATGACAGTGCTCCGATCGTGCAGGCGTCGGCCGGTTCGTCGGCAAGCCCGGCTTCCGGGGCTGAGGCAGCGTCCAGGGCCTGGTCCAGGTCCCACAGGATGTCCTCGAGGTCTTCCAGGCCAACCGAGATGCGGACCAGGTCCTCCGGGACGCCGGCGGATACCAGCTGCTCCGGGCTGAGCTGCTGGTGGGTGGTGGACCCGGGGTGGATCACCAGGGTGCGGGAGTCGCCCACGTTGGCCAGGTGCGAGGCCAGCTGCAGGGCTTCAATGAACTTCTGCCCCGCCGAGCGGCCGCCCTTCACGCCGAAGGAGAAAACCGATCCCGGACCCAGGGGCAGGTACTTTTGCGCCCGCTCGAAGTGCGGGTGGGACGGCAGGCCGGAGAAGTTCACGTAGGCCACGCGGGGGTCGGCCTCCAGCCATTCGGCCACGGCCTGCGCGTTTCGCAGGTGCCCGTCCAGGCGCTGGGGGAGGGTCTCCACGCCCTGCAGCAGCTGGAACGCGGACTGCGGCGAGAGCGCGGGGCCGATGTCGCGCAGCTGCTCGCAGCGCAGCTTGGTGAGGAAGCCGTACTCGCCGAAGTTGCCCCACCAGGAGACGTTGCCGTAGGAGGCTACCGCCTCGGTCATCGTGGGGAACTTGCCGTTGCCCCAGTTGAACCGGCCGCTCTCCACGATGACGCCGCCCAGGGTGGTGCCGTGGCCGCCGAGGAACTTCGTGGCGGAGTGGATCACAATGTCCGCGCCGTGCTCGATCGGCCGCACGAGGTACGGCGTGCTCAGGGTGGCGTCGACGACGAGGGGGATGCCGGCGTCGTGCGCCACCTGTGCCAGCCCCTCAAGGTCCTGGACCTCCGACGACGGGTTGGCCACTACCTCGACGAAGATCGCCTTGGTGTTTTCCCGGACGGCCGCCGCATAGTCGGCCGGGTCGGTGCCAGGAACGAACGTGGTGTCCACGCCGAAGCGGCGCAGGGTCACGTCGAGCTGGGTGACCGTGCCGCCATACAGCTGGGAGGCCGCCACGATGTGGTCACCGGACTGGGTGAGCGCGGCGAAGGTGATGAACTCCGCGGCCATGCCCGACGATGTCGCAACAGCTCCGATGCCGCCCTCGAGCGAGGCGATGCGCTCCTCGAATGCCGCCACGGTCGGGTTGCCGATGCGGGAGTAGATGTTGCCGTACTTCTGCAGCGCGAACAGGTTGGCCGCGTCCTGGGTGTCCTTGAACACGAAGGACGTGGTCTGGTAGATGGGCACCGCACGGGCGCCGTGCTCGGCGTCGGGCGTGCCGCCGGCGTGCAGGGCGCGGGTGCGGAAACCAAACTTGCGGTCAGCCACTAGACAGTCACCAGCCCGGCGGGGAGTTCCAGCTCGGTGCCGTTCCTGCGGGCAAGATCTGCCTCGAGTTCACGGACGATCGGCAGGACGTCGCGGCCGAAGGCGGCAATTTCCTCCTGGAAGTGCAGGTAGCCGGTCAGGAAGAGGTTCACGCCGATCTTCTTGTACTCGACGATCCGCTCGGCGATCTGCTCGGGAGTGCCGATCAGTTGGGTCTTGAAACCGTCGTTGTACTGGACGAGGTCCTCGAACGTGGAATCAGCCCACATGCCCTTGCCGTCCTTGGTGGACGGGCCAGCTTCCTGCACGGCGTCGCGGAACCCCTGGACGGCCGGCTTGTGCGCCTTCTCCACGATCTCGCGGAGGGTGTCGCGGGCTTCCTTTTCCGAGTCCCGGGCGATCACGAAGCCGTTGAGGCCAAACCGGGGAGAAGCCAGCTGACCCTCGGCGCCGCGCTGGGTTTCGCCAGCCGCAGCAACCACGCCTGCGATGTTCTCCTTGAAGCCTTCCAGGTCCTTGCCGTTGGAGAAGTACCAGTCCGCAACCCGGCCCGCGGTGGCCTGGGCCGCCGTCGAGTTGCCGCCGAAGAAGATCTCCGGGTGCGCGCGGCCCGGAACGTCCACGGGGGCGGGGTTCAGGGTGAAGTCGGTGATGTTGTAGTACTTGCCGGACTGGCTGTACGCCTTCTCGGTCCACAGCCCGCGCAGCACCCTGATGAACTCCTCGGTGCGGACGTAGCGCTCGTCGTGTTCCAGCCATTCGAGCCCGAAGTTGGTGAACTCGTTCTTGAGCCAGCCGGAGACGATGTTGACGGCGGCGCGGCCGTTGGAAATGTGGTCGGCGGTGATGATGTACTTTGCCAGCACACCGGGGTGCCACATGCCCGGGTGGACGGCGGCGATCACCTTGAGGCGTTCGGTGGCGGCGAGCAGGGCAAGGCTGAAGGACGTCGCCTCGTGCTGCTTGTCGGCCCCGTAGGATGCGGCGTAGCGGGTCTGGGTCAGGGCGTACTCGAAACCGGATTCCTCCGCGATGCGGGCCAGCTTCTTGTTGTAGTCGAAGTCCCAGCCGGTGCGCTGCTCGATGGTCGAGACCACCAGGCCGCCGGACACGTTCGGCACCCAGTAGGCAAACTTCAGCGGTTCGGAAAGACGGGCTACGTTGCTGATGTCGTTCATGATCGTTCCTTTACTTCTGCCCGGAGTTGGGGTTTCCGGGGACGGCGGTGGCGCGGCGGCGCAGCGCATCCTGGATGACGGCAATGGCCGGTTCGTTCTGGAGTGAGGTGGTATCGCCCAGCGCGGTTCCTTCAAAGAGCTGGGTTAGCAGGCGGCGCATGATCTTGCCGCTGCGGGTCTTGGGTACGTCGGGGACGATGACGACGTCCCGCGGCTTCGCTATCGGCCCGATCGCCGTCGCGACGTGCCTGCGGAGGGCTTCGGTGGTTGTGCCTGTCGAAACCGCCGAAACCTCTCCCTTAAGGACGACAAACGCGACGACGGCGTGGCCGGTTTTGGGGTCGGCCACCGGACACACGCCGGCCTCCACGACGTCGGGGTGCGTGACCAGGGCGGACTCGATTTCGATCGTGGAGAGCAGGTGCCCTGAGACGTTAAGTGTGTCGTCCACGCGCCCCAGGATCCAGATGTCGCCGTCGTGGTCATACTTGGCGCCGTCGCCCGCGAGGAACCAGCCGTGCTCCGCGTACTGGCTCCAGTAGGAGTCGAAGTAGCGGCGCGGGTTGCCCCAGACGGTGCGGGCGATTGCCGGGCCGGGCTGGTCCACAACGATGAAGCCCTGCTCGCCGGCCCTGGTGCGGTTCCCTGCCTCGTCCACCACGCGGGTGCTGACGCCCGGCAGGGGGCGGGCGGCGCAGCCCGGCTTGAACTCGGTGTCGGTGGGTGCGGGGGACATGATGGTGGCCCCGGTTTCGGACTGCCACCAGGTGTCCACCATGGGGGCGTTGCCTGCGCCGAGGTTGTTGCGGAGCCAGCGCCACGCCTCCGGGTTCACGGCCTCGCCCACGGTGCCCAGCAGGCGGATGGAGGAGAAATCGTAGCTGTCCGGCACGCCGTCCGGGAACCAGCCCATCAGCGAGCGGACCAGGGTGGGCGCCGTGTAGTACTGAGTGACGCCGTAGCGTTCGATGATCTCGAAGTGGCGGCCCGGATGCGGCGTGTTGGGCGTGCCCTCGAAGATCACCTGGGTGGCGCCGTTGGAAAGCGGGCCGTAGATCTCGTAGGTATGCGCGGTGACCCAGGCGAGGTCGGCGGTGCACCAGTGCACGTCCCGGTCCCGAAGGGCAGGATCAGGATTGCTGAACAGATGCTCGAAGCTCCACGATGCCTGGGTCAGGTAACCGCCCGAGGTGTGCACCAGGCCCTTGGGCTTACCGGTGGTCCCGGAGGTGTACATGATGAAGAGGGGAGTCTCGGCGTCGAACGCCTCGGGCTCGTGGACATCGGAGGCCGGTCCGACGACGTCGTGCCACCAGACGTCGCGGCCCGCGGTCATGGGGACCGTGGCGAGGTCTCCGGGGGCGGTGGTGCGGTTAATGACCAGGATGCGTTCGATGGCGTTGTCTCCGGCGACGGCGGCATCAGCGTTGTCCTTGACCGGGACCGCAACGCCGCGGCGGAACTGGCCATCGGTGGTCACCAGCAGCTTGGCGCCCGTGTCCTCGACCCGGAACCGTAGGGCCTCGGCGGAGAAACCGCCGAACACGAGGGAGTGAACGGCTCCGATCCGCGCCACCGCGAGGGTGATGACGACCGTTTCCGGGATCACGGGCAGGTAGATGACCACGCGGTCGCCCTTGGTGATGCCGAGGGACAGCAGCGCATTGGCGGCCTTGGACACCTCACGCTGCAGCTCGGCATAGGTGATGGTGCGGCGGTCGCCCGGTTCGCCCTCGAAGAAGAGCGCCACCTTGTCGCCGCGTCCGGCGGCGACGTGGCGGTCCACGCAGTTATACGCGACGTTCAGCTTGCCGCCGTCGAACCACTTGATCTCGGGTCCGCGGCCGGCTTCGGCGTCGGTGGGCAGCCAGCTGTGCGCCGTGTGCCAGGGTTTGTGGCTGCCGGGGCGCTCGGCCCAGTCCAGCCGGAGGGCCTGATCCTCCCAGAAGGCCACATTGCCGGGGTCGACAATGGAGGTGGTGCCGCTGTGACGCGCCGGCCCGTCGGTGGGGACGCCGTGCACTGCGCCGTCCGTTGGCTCGGTCGAGGACCATCCCGAAGAGCCGGAAGAGGAGCCGGGCGCGTCACGCAGCCCTGCTTCGACCGCCGTCGCGTCCGAAGTGGATTGTGGGGTTGCCTCGGACGTAATCCGGGCAAGGGTGGGCAGGGCAGAAGTATTCTCTGGGGTCATTGCAGCACTCCATCGGTCCTGGCAGTAGCACCCCTGGGTCTCCGCCGGAACGGAAGAACAGTGGCGTGGGAATGGTCGTCTCACGTCACCCGGGGTTGCTGCGGCTTCATCGATCCAGGTCTCTCGGCCGCTCGGGATGGTCATTACCTACTAGAGCGGAGATGCACGATTTCTCAAAATCGGCGTCTTTTCGGCTGTAATATTCGTTCATCGCTGCCATCTTGCTGGGATGGCATTCTGATATTCGGGAAATGCTGCCAAATCACCGCAGGAGTAGAGTTGAGGCATGGCTCACGAAAACGATCCGGCGGTTATTGACCGGCTCATGCGAACGAAGGGCACCTGGGCCATTGTCGGCCTGACCCGGAATGAATGGCGCTCGGCCTACGACGTTTCGCTGTTTGTCCGGGACCGCATGGGCATGGAGATCATCCCCGTAAACCTGCCGGGGGACGACGTTCACGGGGAGAAGGGCTACCGGAGCCTCGCCGAGATCCCGGCGGCAAAGCACCCGATCGACGTCGTGGACTGCTTCGTCAATTCGCAGAAGGTGGGGGCCGTCATCGACCAGGCCATCGCTGTCGGCGCCAAGGCGGTGTGGCTGCAGCTGGGCGTGTTCGACGACGCCGCCGTCCAACGCGCAAAGGCCGCCGGGCTGGAGGTCGTGGTGAACTCGTGCCCCGCCCGCGAAGGCTGGCGCGTAGGCATTTAGCCGGTTCACGGCTGCGGTTCAGTGCCTCATCAGCTCCGGGTAATGGCGTTCGGTGACATCCGGGTGGGCACGCATCCGGCCCTTGAGCATGTTCAGGCCGAACGAGGCGAGCATCGGGTTGGAGGGGTCGTCCGAGATGCCGCGCGCCTGCGCCTTCAGTTCTGCCGGGAGGGGCACCGGATCGATCATCGCGTCGAGCCGGGGTGACCAGAAGAAGGGGACGGAGTAACGGTCCACTCCGGGTGGCGGGGCCTTGACCCGGTGGATGGTGGCAGCCAGGTAGCCTTCGGTGGCCACTTCCAGCATTTCGCCGAGGTTCACTACCAGCGCTTCAGGGATGGGCTCCACGGGTGCCCATTCGCTCGCGCCCGGCGGCAGCACTTCAAGCCCGCCCACCTCATCCTGGAGGAGGAGGGTCACAAATCCGTAGTCCGCGTGGGAGCCCACTCCCTGGTCGCCCGCGGCCTCCACCACGCCGCCGACGTAATGGACCAGCTTGCCCATCCAAGCCGGGGTATCCCTGAACGGTTCATCAAAATAGTTCTCCGGCTGGTGCAGGGACACGGCGATGGCCCGCATGAGCTCCGCGCCCACCGTGGACATGAGCTCCGCCCAGGCCATGGCCGCCTGCCTTAGCTCCGGCATCGACTCATCCGGCCAGAGGTTGTGGCCCTGGAGGAGCCAGTACGGCTGCTCTGGGGGATAGTCGTTCACCGGCTCCCGGTCGGGTGAGTAGTCGATCTGCTCGCGCGCGTCCGCCCTTCCCTGCGTGACCTCCGTGCCCATCCGGGTGTAGCCACGGAAATGCGGTGACAGCCGGTTGTCCAGCTTCATGCGTTCTTCGAGGGGCAGGTCGAAAAAGCGCCTGATCGTGGCCAGCAGCTCCTTGGCCTGGCCGGGGGCGCCGCCGTAGCCGATGACCTGGAAGAAACCGACGCGGTGGGTGGCGTCACGGAGCTCCTCAATGAACTCCGGGTTGAAGGAACCGTCGGCCCGGCGTGCGGAGCCGAGATCCAGTACAGGTATGGTCTCCCGGGCAGCTGCCATGTTCGCAGACTAGCACCGCCCGGAAAGGGTTTGTAGGCTCGCAGCATGGACCCAGCCGAACTGAGAAAAATCTGCCTGTCGTTTCCGGGCACCTTCGAGGACTTTCCGTTCGGCCCCGAAACGTCTGTGTTCAAGGTCAGGGCGGCCGTGTCCGGCGGGGCAAAGCAGGAAGCCAAAATGTTCGCGGCGTCCGCCATGGATCCTGACGACTGGTCGGTGAGCCTCAAGTGCGAGCCTGCCCTGGCCGAACAGCTCCGGGCCGTGCATCCGGAGATCACCGGCGCGTGGCACATGAACAAGACGCACTGGAACGGGGTCCGCCTGGACGGGGCCCTGCCCGATGACATGGTCCGGGACATGGTGGAGGACTCCTACGACCTTGTGGTTGCCTCGCTGAGCCGGAAACAGCGGGAGCAGCTTGGCTGGGCCAGGCAGGCGGGCCATGGGTGAGAAGCGCCTGGCCCGGGGTGTCCTCAACTATCCGGACACCGGGGCCACCGAGCACGGCGGGTCGCCGGCGGGCTACCGCCGCGTGGCGTCCCGCACCTATCTCGGCGAGGGGTCTGAGGTCTACCTCCAGGTGGCCCGGGGGATCCTTGCCTGGGAACTGCAGCGGCGGTCCGGCCTGCGGATCCGGACCGAGTCCGGCGTCGTCGTTCCCGGCACCCGCGTGGTGAGCGGATTCGGCGTCGGGCCCTTCCGCCTCAACGTTCCCTGTGAAGTGGTGTGGGTGCACCGCCCTGTTCCGGGCGGCGGACCGCAGTCCGCCGGCTTTGGCTACGGCTCCCTGCCGGGCCACCCGGTGCGAGGTGAGGAGTCGTTCGAGGCTGAAATTGATGCCCAGGGCCGGGTCTACCTCAGCATCACGGCGTTCAGCCGGCCGTCCAACTGGTTCTACGCTGCTGGCGGCGCGCTCGCCCGCCGCGCGCAGCGGCTCATGACTTCCCGATACATTGAAGGTGCTCGCCAACTCGCCGCAGGTGAAAGCTGATCAGGAGAGGTACATGCTGGACCAAAAGAGCCTTGACCTTTTGTGGAACTTCGAGGATCCGAAGCTGTCCGAGCAGCGCTTCCGGGATGCGCTGGCCGACCCGCGGTACGACGCCGACGAGCGGGCCGAGCTCGCCACGCAGCTGGGGCGGGCCATCGGGCTCCAGGGCCGCTTCGAAGAGGCTGACGCGCTGCTCGACGCGATTGACGGGGACGAGCCGACGGTAGGTGTCCGGATCCTGCTGGAGCGCGGGCGGGTCCTGAACTCGAGCGGTCACGCGGCCATGGCGGTGCCCCTGTTTGAGCAGGCAGCCGAGCTCGGTGACCATCTTGGCGAGGAATTCCTTGCGGTGGACGCGCTGCACATGCTGGCCATCGCCGACTCCGCCCATGCGGAGCTCTGGACCCGCAGTGCGCTGGAGTACGCCTCCACCGTCCACGACGAGCGCACCAAGCGCTGGATGGTGGCCCTGCACAACAACCTGGGCTGGACGCTGCATGCTGCGGGCCGGCTCACTGAGGCGCTCGTGGAGTTCCAGCTGGCTGAGCAGTGGGCCGAACGCGTCGGAACCCCGGCCCAGCAGCAGTACGCCCGCGAGGCCATCGCGGAGTGCGAACAGGCGCTGGCCGCCCACTGATTGACCGCCCACTGGCGGCCCACCTGAAGATTTGGCTCGTTCGAGCCGACTACCCAAGAACGGAAGGAACCCCGTGATTTTCATCGTCGTCAAGTTCAAGATCAAGCCGGACTGGTCCGACAAGTGGCTCGGCCTCGTGGCCGACTTCACCGAGGCCACCCGCCAGGAGCCGGGCAACCTGTGGTTCGACTGGTCCCGCAGCGTGGACGACCCCAACGAGTTCGTCCTCGTCGAAGCGTTCAAGGACGATGCCGCCAGCGAGCACGTCAACAGCGCCCACTTCAAGAAGGCCATGGCGGACATGCCTCAGGCCCTCGCCGAGACCCCGCGCATCATCAGCCGACAATTCGATGGCGAAGGCTGGGACACCATGGGTGAACTCACCATCTAGGCCCCATCGCTAGCATTAATGTCATGTGGATCGGCTGGATCGAGTTCGACATCCTCCTTGGCGACGTGCACAGCCTCAAGGAAAAGCGGTCCGTCGTGCGGCCGCTCCTGGCCGAGGTCAAACGGCGCTATGAGGTTTCCGTGGCCGAGGTGGGGGACCACGAGCAGTACCGCCGCACGAGGATCGGCGCCGGCCTGGTCGCCGCCGACCGCGCGCACCTCGTGGAGGTGCTCACCGCCGTCGAACGCTTCGTGGCCTTCCGCCCCGAACTGGAGCTGCTGAGCGCCCGGCAGCGGGAAATCCACAGCGAGGACTAACAGGCGTTTAAGCGCGAACGGACACTTAAGCCCCGGGGATGGGTGCTTAAGTGTCCGTTCGGACTCGGTGGGTGGGCCTGTCGAAACCTTACGGGTCAGATCTCGACAGGCTCGATCACCGGGAGGGCGGCGGTGGGGATTAGCCGAAGTACTTCGGCAGGGTGGCCTCGTGGGCTTCGCGGAGGGCGTCCAGCGAGAGGGGGTCCACGCCGTTGATCTCCAGCTGTCCGCTGGCTGCGTCCACCACGCCGATGCGCAGGTGCTCGAAGCCGCGGGCGGTGCACATGTCCTTGAAGCGGACTTCCTCGGAGCGCGGAACGCTAACGACGGCGCGGCCCTGGGTCTCGGAGAACAGCGCCGTGAAGAGGTCAATGCCGTCGCGGTCCAGGACATCCTGCAGCGCGATCCGGGCACCCACGCCGTAGCGCAGCGACGATTCCACGAGGGCCGCGGCGAGGCCGCCCTCGGAGAGGTCGTGGGCCGAGTCCACCATGCCGTCGCGGGACGCGTTGATCAGGATCTCGCCCAGCGCGCGTTCGGCCTCGAGGTCAACCTTGGGAGGCAGGCCGCCGAGGTGGCCGCGCAGGTTGGACCATTCGGAGCCGTCCAGTTCGGCAGCCGTGGTTCCCAGCAGGTAGATGGCTGCGCCGTCTTCCCGCCAGCCCGACGGCGTGCGGCGGGCGACGTCGTCGAGCTTGCCCAGCACTGCCACCACGGGGGAGGGGTGGATCGGCGTGGTGCCGGTCTGGTTGTACAGCGAGACGTTGCCGCCGGTCACCGGGATGCCGAGCACCATGCAGGCGTCGGAGAGGCCGCGGATGGCCTCGGCCAGCTGCCACATGACGTCCGGGTCCTCGGGGGAGCCGAAGTTCAGGCAGTCGCTGACGGCCATCGGCACGGCGCCCGAGGTGGCCACGTTGCGGTAGGCCTCGGCCAGTGCCAGCTGGGCGCCGTGGTACGGGTCCAGGTAGGTGTAGCGGCCGTTGGCGTCGGTGGCCAGGGCAACCCCCAGGCCGGATTCCTCGTCCACGCGGACCACGCCTGCGTCATCCGGGAATGCCATGGCGGTGTTGCCGCCGACGTACCGGTCGTACTGGTTGGTGATCCAGGACTTGTCGCACATGTTCGGCGAGGCAACGAGCTCGGTGACGGCTGCGGCCAGTTCCGCGGGTGCGGAGGGGCGGCCGGCGTCCTGCACGGAACCAGTGAACTTATCGGCCTGGAGCGCGTCCTGCCACTCCGGGCGGGCGAACGGGCGGTCGTAGACCGGGCCGTCGTGGGCCACGGTGCGTGGGTCGACGTCGACAATGACTTCGCCTTCCCACGTGATGATCAGGCGGCCGCTGTCGGTCACCTCACCCAGCCAGGCGTACTCCACGGCCCACTTGTCCATGACGGCTTCGAAGGCCTCGACGTTCTCCGGCGTCACCACGGCCATCATGCGTTCCTGGGACTCGGACATCAGGATCTCGCCCGGAGTCAGGGTGGGATCGCGCAGCAGGACAGAGGTCAGTTCGACGTTCATGCCGCCGTCGCCGTTGGAGGCGAGCTCGGACGTGGCGCAGGAGATGCCTGCGGCGCCGAGGTCCTGGATGCCTTCCACCAGCGAGCCCTTGAACAGTTCAAGGCAGCACTCGATCAGGACCTTCTCGGCGAACGGGTCGCCCACCTGGACGGCAGGCCGCTTGGACGGCTTGGTGTCGTCGAAGGACTCGGAAGCGAGCACGGAGGCGCCGCCGATGCCGTCGCCGCCGGTGCGGGCACCGAACAGCACCACCTTGTTGCCCTTGCCGGAGGCGTTGGCCAGGCGGATGTCCTCGTGGCGCATCACGCCCACGGCCAGGGCGTTGACCAGCGGGTTGCCCTGGTAGACGGAGTCGAAGACCATCTCGCCGCCGATGTTCGGCAGGCCCAGCGAGTTGCCGTAGCCGCCGATGCCGGCGACCGCGCCGTGCATGACGCGGGCGGTGTCCGGGTGGTCGATGGCGCCGAAGCGCAGCGGATCCATCACGGCAACCGGGCGGGCGCCCATGGAGATGATGTCGCGGACGATGCCGCCGATGCCGGTGGCGGCACCCTGGTACGGCTCCACGAACGACGGGGAGTTGTGGGACTCAATCTTGAAGGTCACGGCCCAGCCGTCGCCCAGGTTGGTGACGCCGGCGTTCTCGCCGATGCCCACCAGCATGTCCTTCTTCATCTCGTCGGTCACCTTCTCGCCGAACTGGCGCAGGTGGTTCTTCGAGGACTTGTAGGAGCAGTGCTCGCTCCACATCACGGAGTACATGGCGAGTTCCGCGCCGGTCGGGCGGCGGCCCAGGACCTTGACGATCTCGTCGAATTCGTTGCGCTTCAGGCCCAGCTCGGCCCAGGGAAGCTCGGTGTCCGGCGTCTTGGCCGCGTTCTCGACGGTGTCGATGTTGAACTTCTTGGTCTCGGTGATCGAGCTTGTCGAAATCTCGGTCATTAGTTCGCTCCCACAATCTTGTTCAGTACCGAGGTGAAGAGACCGAGGCCTTCGGTGTCGGACCCGCCGATACCGTCCAGGGACTCGGGGCCGAAGCCCACCTCCACGGCGTGCTCCGGGTGCGGCATGAGGCCCACCACGTTGCCGGCGGCGTTCGAGATGCCGGCGATGTCGCGGCGCGAACCGTTCGGGTTGAAGCCCACGTAGCGGAACACCACGCGGCCCTCGGCCTCCAGGGCGTCAAGGGTCTTCTCGTCCGCGATGTACTGGCCGTCCTGGTTCTTCAGCGGCACGGTGATTTCCTGGCCCGGGGCGTAGTCCCCGGTCCAGTAGGTGCTGTTGTTCTCGACCCGCAACACCTGGTCGCGGCAGATGAACTTCAGGTGGTCGTTCTTGATCATCGAGCCGGGCAGCAGGTGCGACTCGGTCAGCAGCTGGAAGCCGTTGCAGATGCCGAGGACCGGCAGCTTGGCGTCCGAGTTGGCGGCGTCGATGATCTTCGACATCAGCGGGGCGAAGCGTGCGATGGCGCCGGCGCGGAGGTAATCGCCGTAGGAGAATCCGCCCGGCAGGATGACGGCGTCGACGTCGCCCAGTTCGGAGTCTCCGTGCCAGAGCTCCACGGGCGTGCCGCCCGCGAGCCGGACAGCACGGGAAGCGTCCCGGTCATCCAGGGTTCCGGGGAAAGTGACGACGCCGATCCGCGCACCCGCGAGGCGCGGCTCGGAGGCGACGGCGACTGCCTCGCCGATCAGGGGAAGTTCAGTCATCTCAGGCCTCGACGACCTCGACGTTGACGACGTCCTCGATCACGGGGTTGGACAGCAGGGTTTCGGCAGCATCGCGGGCCTGGGCCAGGATCTCCTCGGTCACCTCGCCGTCAACGGTCAGTTCGAAACGCTTGCCCTGGCGTACAGAGCTAAAGCTGGTGAAGCCCAGGCGGGGGAGTGCTCCCACGATGGCCTTCCCCTGCGGGTCCAGAATCTCGGGCTTGGGCATGACGTCGACAACGATCCGGGGCATCCGGCAACTCCTGTGCATGTGCATTGGGTAAGGGCGCAGCGGAGTGGTGCCGTCTCACGCCATTCCTTCGGTTGCCTGGCCGGTTCAAATGGCAGGGCATTCAAATGGCATGGTGTGGACGGGCGCTCCGCGAGCTTGCATGCCTATTCTACCGGCCACGGCGCACCACTTTCGTATCCGGGGCGACGGACGTCCGGCGGACGTCCGGCAGACGCCGTAGGAACGGAAGAACGACGCCGGCTCTGGCCCGCCGAGGGCACGCTCAGTAGGATTGCGGAATGGCTGAGAAACCGAAATCCGTCCTGTTGCCGGTGATGGCCGTCGCCGTGTTCGCCGGCCTCGGCAGGATGGTGTTCCAGAAGATCAAAGCCGACCGTGCGGCCCGGCAGAACCGTGTTGGCCGGGGTGCCGCCGGACAGGACCGGGTGGCCGGTCCCGTGGACGAGAAGACGCGGCAGTGGATCAGCGAGGTGGTCCGCACTCCGCGGCAGTAACTCCACTTAGCCGCGCCAGCGAACCTTGAATTCCCCGGCGGCGGGTGCCCTTTCGGGTGCCCGCCGCTGCTTTGTGATGGGAATGTCGAAGACCGTGACAAAAAAGTAAATTCCGGTTTGTGCCCTATGTCATATGCGGCTCTCAGTAGGTACTGTGGGGATCGGTCGACGATTGCTGGGATCGACAGGACCTGTCATCTTCACGTGTCGTTGCCGCCTGCGCCCGGCAATGCAGCCGGGGCTGTTCCTTATGAAAGGTTCAAACCACTCGTGAAATCAGCAGGAAAAAGCTTCTTCCGAAGCCGGGGGGCCCGGAAAGCAGCGGCACTGGTTGTCGGCTTGCCTTTGCTCCTTTCGTCAGTCGGCGCGCTGCCCGCAACCGCGGCGCCGTCGCAGGGTGCGGCTCCGGCCGCGCAGCAAAAGAACGTCGACCCCAACGACTACTCGGCCGGCCGCTACATCGTGGTCCTGACCGAGAAGCCCGCCGCCACCTATGAAGGCGGCACGCCCGGCCTGCAGGCCACAAAGCCGCGGTCCGGCCGCAAACTCGACGCCGGCCGGGCAGAGGTTCGCAAGTACCAGGCACACCTTGAGGCGAAGCAGGCCGCCCTGGCCGAAAAGGAAAAGGTTCAGATCCGCCGCAGCTACACGGCGGCACTGAACGGCTTCAGCGCCACGCTCACCGCCGACCAGGCCTTGAACCTGGCAAAGGACCCCGGGGTCCTTGCCGTGGCGCCGGACACCCAACAGGCCCCGCACTACTCCACCACGGACTTCCTCAAGCTCAGCGGCACCAACGGCACGTGGAACAAGCAGTTCGGCGGCAAGGCGGGCGCCGGCAAGGGCGTTGTGGTGGGCGTCATCGACTCCGGCTACACGCCCGGCAGCCAGTTCTTCGCCGGCAAAGACGTTGCGCCGCTCAGGGGCAATCCGCAGGTTGGCGTTCCCTACCGCACTGCAGGCGGCAACATTGCGATGCTGAAGGCGGATGGCAGCACCTTCGAGGGCGAGTGCCAGAAGGGCGAAAAGTTCAACGGAACGGCCTGCAACTCCAAGGTCCTCAGTGCCAGGTACTTCTCCGACGCCTTCGAGGACTCCGTGGCCAAGCCGGATCGGGCTCCTGAGGAACTGATTTCGCCTGTGGATGTGGGAAGCCACGGAACGCACACGGCCAGCACCGCCGCCGGTAACGCCGACGTTGAGACCTTCGTTGACGGCCGCAGCTTCGGCCTGACCGGCGGCATCGCACCGGCGGCCAAGCTTTCGATCTACAAGATCTGCTGGGAGGACAATGACCCCAACACCGGCGGCTGCTACACCTCGTCCGCCGTGGACGCCATCAACCAGGCCGTGCTCGACGGCGTGGACGTCCTGAACTACTCGATCTCGGGCACCACCTCCACCACCACGGACCCGGTATCCATGGCGTTCCTGTCCGCCGCCTCAGCCGGCATCTTCGTGGCCACCTCCGCGGGTAACTCCGGCCCGGAAGCCAGCACCGTGAACCACGGCGAGCCGTGGGTCACCACCGTTGCGGCCAGCAGTTTCTCCCAGGAACTGCAGGGCACTGTCGCGTTCTCCGACGGCAGCAAGTTCCGCGGCGCCAGCATCATGAACCGGGAAGTTGCCGGCGCAGGTGTTGTGCTCGCCGCTGATGCAGCATCCGGGCAGGCCGCCGACCCTGCACTGTGCGCCCCGGGCTCACTGGATCCGGCCAAGGTCGCCGGCAAGGTGGTGGTCTGCGACCGCGGCGTGTATGACCGGGTGGCCAAGAGCGCCGAGGTTGCGCGGGGCGGCGGTGTGGGCATGATCCTCGTCAACCTGACAGCATCATCGCTCGACGCCGACAAGCACTCCGTCCCCACCGTGCACGTGAATCCGCCAGCCACGGCCACCATCAAGGCCAAGGTGGCGGCGAACCCGGCCATCACGGTCTCCCTGATCAACAAGGACACCACGGGACTGCCCGCCGAGGCGCAACCCCAGATCGCCGGCTTCTCCTCCCGCGGACCGCTCCTCGCCACCGACTCCGACCTGCTGAAGCCCGATGTCGCCGCACCGGGCGTGGGTGTCCTGGCCGGAGTATCGCCGATCGGCGCCGGCGGCGACGAATTCGGTTTCATGTCCGGTACATCGATGGCGTCGCCCCACGTGGCCGGATTCGGTGCCCTCATCCTGGGCAAGAACCCCGTCTGGTCCCCGGCCGCGGTGAAGTCGGCCATGATGACCACCGCCGGCGACGTCAAGCTCGCAGACGGCAGCAAGAACACAGACGTCCTGGCCACCGGTGCCGGGCAGGTCGATCCCGCCCGCGTGCTGGATCCGGGGCTCGTGTACGACGCCGGAACCGATGACTACCTGCGGTTCATCCAGGGAACCGGCGTGGACCTGGGCATTCCCGGCCTCGGCAGCACCCGGCCCCGCGACATGAACGTCCCGTCCTTCTCGCTTGGAAACCTGGCCGGCAGGATCGAGGTCACCCGCACGGTGACGGCGCTGACGCCCGGCGTGTACAGCGCCAAGGCCAGCGTGCCGGGAGTGAAGGTGACGGTCACCCCGTCGGTCCTGTCCTTCGCCGCACCCGGCGAGAAGCGCACGTTCAAGGTGGCCTTTGAAAACCAGAGCGCCAAACTGGGTGAGTTCGCCGCCGGTTCACTGATGTGGCAGGGTGCCAACAAGACCGTGACGTCACCCGTTGCGGCCCGGCCGCAGTCGGTGGTGGCTCCCAAGAACATCTCGTTCACCTCCCAAGGGGCCAACGGTTCCGGGAACATCGGCATCGTCTCGGGTTCGAACTCGCCCACGAACGTGACGCTAGACGGCCTGTCGAAGGCCGACTCCTCGGCCATCGAGCTGGTCCCCGGGCCGTTCCGGTACGAGGCGGACGCCTCGAACTTCGTCAAGACCGTGGAAGTTCCGTCCGGCGTGCCGCTGGCCAAGCTCTCCGTGATTTCCGCGGACGAGAACGCCGACTTCGACATGGTGGTCATCACCCCGGACGGCCAGGGGATTGTCGCCGCCACGGCCTCGGCGAGCGAGTCCGTCTCGATTCCCAACCCTGCTGCCGGTACCTACCGGATGTTCGTAAACCTCTACGACAGCCCCGGCCAACAGGCAACCAAGGCCTCCGTGGATGCTGCCGTCCTGGGGGCAAATGAGGGCAACGCCACCGTGACGCCCGATCCGGTCCGCCTCGCGAACGGGCTGTCCGGGAAGCTCGCCCTTACCTGGAAGAACTTGGCTCCTGGCTCCTACATCGGGCGGGTCACCTTCGACGGGGCCAGTTCCCCGACGTTTGTGAACGTAGTAGTAGCGGAGGGCGGCGCCGTCGCGGTCGCACCTTCTTCGGAAGATCCGAAGAAAAAGAAGGAACAGGGGAAGGTCCAGAACGAGGACCTGACGCGGTCACCGGATAACTCCATCTAGGAAGGTCCCGGAACCGGGTTCCCGAAAGGGCCCCACAGCGAAGGCCGGCGGGCGTGGCGCAACATGCCAAGGTCCCGCCGGCCTTCGCCGTGCGTTCGCTCGAAGTTCGCTGCCTAGGTTGGAGTTTTTGTCCGGGTAATGGCCGCTGAATGCCCCGCAAGTCGCGATATGTGCACAAAAACTCCCTCGGCGGACAAGGGTGCCCGGGATCAGATCGCGCCCGTGGACCCGGCCACTCCACCCAGCAGCGGGGACAGTGCCCGCCAGCGGGCAATTTCGCAGCCGTCAGTCAGGGAGAACCGGGAATTTACGGCGCGGCCGTTGAAGGTGCCGGTGACCACGGCAACCTGGGGACCGCCGTACTGCTGGGTGCACAGCTTGGGCGGGCCGGGCTCGGGGAAGAAGATCCGTTCGCCGAAGCGGCCGACGGCGGCAATCGCCGCCGCCGGATCCGGCAGCGTTGATTCCACCAGCTGGCCGGAACGGCTGACGAGGATGTAGACGTGTTCGGGGCCGCCCGGGGTGTGGGTGAGGGCAACGGTCAGTTCAAGGTCCGTGGCCGGAGGCACGCCGCTGCCGGGGCCCGGGGATGCCGGCATGTCGCCCATCACTCCGGCTCCGTTCCGAGGCTGTCGAAGAGCGGAGCGAGGGCGGAAAGCAGCCAGCCGCGCAGCTCCTGGGCTTCGGCCGAGAAGGCCCGCTGCTGCTCGACGTAAGCAGCCTTGCCGTCGGGGGTCTCAATCGGAATGGCCGGGTAGCCCCATTCCGTGAGGTCATAGGGGGAGGCCTGCATGTCCATGGCCCGCACCCGCCACGACAGCTCGAAGCAGTCCATCACGAGTTCGCTCGGCAGTGCCGGCGAAAGCTTGTACGCCCACTTGTACAGGTCCATGTTGGCGTGCAGGCACCCCGGCTGCTCCATGGTCCGCTGGTTCTCCCGGCTGGGTGATAACTCGTTCAGGGGCACAGCGTCGGGTGTGTAGAACCGGAACGCGTCGAAGTGGGAGCAACGGATCCTGTTATCCTCAACCACCTTGTCCGTGCCCGCGCCACCGAGCCGCAGCTTGAGGTACTCGTGGCGCAGCTCGAACTTGTCCTGCCGGTAGACCATGGCCCACTCATGCAGGCCGAAGCAGCCGAACTGTGCCGGCCGCGCGGCAGTTCCGGCGAGGATGATCCGGGCAAACAGGAGGGCGTCGCGCCGTTCGACCAGGAACGCCTCCCGGTCGAACACCACCGCGGTGCTGCCGGGCGGGAGGCCCGCGCTGGCCAGCTCACCGCCGTCGAGCTTTTTGTAGTATTTCCAATTCTTGCGGGCGGCGGCGTCCGTCCCGGAGAGAACCACGCCGTCCCCGGGATGCCAGCGCAGCAGCTGGCCCGGCTTTTGGGTGTAGTACGTGAAGAGGAAGTCCTCCACAGGATGCTTCCGCCCGGCGGAGCGGCGGGCAAGGTAGGGATCAGCGTAACGGCGCACCCTGCGCACGTGAGCGGCTTCCCGTTCCCTCCAGTCGGCGGGGGAGAGGACCTGGGCAGCAGGGATCGTCAAGGAAGTGCCTGCCACAGTCCTAAAGCGCCCCGCCCGCTGCACCGAGGATGTCCTTGGCGGCGTTCCAGGCACCGATCTGGCAACCGTCCTTCAGGGCGAAGGAGGTCTCCACGGGGGTGCCATTGACTTCACCGGTCACGCTGGCCACCTGCGGCCCGCCGTACTGCTGCGTGCAGGAGATGCCCTTCGGCGGAGTGGCGGCGTTCACGATGGCTGCGTTGTTCTTCAGAGCCGTGCAGGCAGCGGCGGCGTTGGGGTGCTGGCTTTCGGCCATCGGCGAGCCGTCCTTGCAGACCAGCGTGTAGTTGGCGGCCTTGCCGTCCTTCGACGCTTTGACCGTGATGGACAGCTCGGCGTCGCCGGCGCCGGGACCGGACGGCAGCGGAGAAGCGGCAGGGGGTGCGGGCGCTGGGACTGTCGTTTCGGCGTCGGGCGGCGTGGCCCCGGGAGCCGGGGTACCGGGAGTGCCCGTGCCCGGGGTTTCAGTACCCGGAGTCTCGGTACCTGGGGTAACGGTATCTGGGGTCTCGGTGCCGGGTGATGAGGTTCCCGGCGATCCGGTGGTGGTCCCGGGGGTGGCTGAAGGCTGGCCGGTTCCGGTGTCCGGGGTGCAGGCCGCGAGACCGCCCACCGCTGCGAGGGCGAGCAGCACAGAAATCAGTTGCTTGCGCATGCCGGGTCTCCTCAAGTTTTTCCCATTCTACCGTCGGGGCCCCGGGCCGTCCGGTACAGGCGGATAACGGTACCCGGCAATTGCTAACGGAAGGGTATCGATTCTTGGGGGCGTCCGCGGTATCTTTCTGACATCAACGGGTGCGCGGCATAACCAAATAGTGATGACGCCCATGGGGGGGCAGAGCGTCCAGTTCGTGGGACCGAAGGTCTACAGGTCCTGAACCAAGGAAGGCATCCCCCATGATCCCTCAGCAATCCACTACCCGCCCCGGACATAGCAGAAGGCTGCCGGCCGTTTTCGCCGCGGCCCTTGCCCTGGTCATTGGCCAGGGCCTCGCCGGTCCAACGGCGGCGGCTCCTGCACCTGCATCGGTGCAGCCGGCCTCGCTTCAACCGGCGGCATCCCCGCTCGACGATGGCCACTACATCGTGATGCTCAAGGACAAACCGCTGGCCACATACTCCGGCGGCGTCCCGGGCATCCCCGGAACGGCGGTGCCGAAGGGGAAGAAGCTGAACCCCTCCGGCCCCAACTCGCGCAAGTACGATGCGCACCTCAAGGCCAAGCAGCGGCAGGCGGCAGCCGCCACGGGCGTGACCATCAACAGGAGCTACACGCTGGCACTCAACGGCTTCAGCGCGGTTCTCTCCGCAGCCCAGGCGAAGGCGCTCGCCGGTGACACCGACGTCCTGGCCGTGGTCCCGGACAGCATCCGCAAGCCGGACTACTCGAGCACGGACTTCCTGGGACTGCCCGGCGGCGACGGCGTGTGGGACCAGCAGTTCGGTGGTGTGGATGAGGCGGGCAAGGGCATCGTGGTCGGAGTGCTGGACACCGGCTACACTCCCGATAATCCGTTCTTCGCCGGCGAGACCGTCGATCCGCTGTCCGGCACGCCGGACGTCGGCGTGCCGTTCCGCCTGCAGGGCAACGTGATCGCCATGCGCAAGGCCAACGGCGGCACCTTCGTGGGCGACTGCGTGGCCGGCGACGGGTTCGACGGCACGGAATGCAACAGCAAAGTCATCGGTGCCAGGTTCTACGACAAGGCCTACAAGGCAGCGGTTCCGCCGGAATTCCGGTCCCCGAGCGAGAAGTTCTCGCCGCTGGACGTTAACGGCCACGGATCCCACACCAGCAGCACCGCAGCCGGAAACGCCGACGTCACCCAGACGGCAGGCGGGCGCGACTTCGGCAAGAGCTCGGGCGTTGCACCGGCCGCCAAGATTGCCGTGTACAAGGTCTGCTGGGAAGGCGCCGTTCCGGAGGCCACCGGGTGCGTCGAATCAGACATCCTCAACGCCATCCAGGATGCCGTCCTCGACGGCGTGGACGTGCTGAACTTCTCCATCTCGGGAAACAACAACTCCACCGTCGATGCGGTGTCCCTCGCCTTCCTGAACGCGGCGGCCGCAGGGATCTTCGTGTCTGCCTCCGCCGGCAATTCCGGCCCGACCGCCTCGACTGTCAACCATGCCGGACCCTGGATCACCAGCGTGGCAGCCTCGACTTTCGACAACACGCTCCGCGGGACCGCGGAACTGTCGGACGGAAGCAAGTTCGCCGGTGCCAGCGTCATGGGCAGCGAGGTGGACTCCAAGCCGATCGTGCTGGCCGTGGACGTGAAGGCGGCAGCCGCCCCGGCAGCCGATGCGGCGCTCTGCGCGCCGAACTCGCTGGACCCGGCCAAGACTGCAGACAAGATCGTGGTCTGCGACCGCGGGGTTGTGCCACGCGTTGACAAGAGCGCCGAGGTTAAGCGTGCCGGCGGCGTGGGCATGGTCCTGGTCAACCTGACGCCCGGCTCGCTCGACGCCGACCTGCACAGCGTGCCCACGGTGCATGTGGGTGACCCGAAGATCAAGGACGTGGTGGCGGCGACCCCCGGCATGACGGCAAGCCTCAGGGCGACCGACACCACCGGGGCCGAACCACCGCCCGTGCCGCAGATTGCTGAATTCTCCTCCCGCGGCCCCACCCTTGCATCCAACGGTGACCTGCTCAAGCCGGACGTTACGGCTCCGGGTGTGGCAGTGCTCGCCGCCGTTTCACCGGTCGGCTTCAACGGCGAGAGCTTCGGTTTCCTGTCCGGCACGTCCATGGCGTCGCCGCACATCGCCGGCTCGGGTGCGCTGCTGCTCGGCAAGAACCCGCAGTGGTCCCCGGCGGCCGTGAAATCCGCCATCATGACCACCGCCTACGACCTGGTCAACGCTGCCGGCACCGACGTGCATGACGTCTTTGCCCAGGGCGCCGGCCACGTTGATCCGGCCCGGTTCGACGCCCCGGGGCTCGTCTACGACGCCGGCATCAGTGACTGGATGGGATTCCTCCAGGGACAGGGAATTGACCTTGGCGTCGCCCCCATCGCAGCCAAGGATGTCAACCTCCCCTCCGTGGCGCTGGGCGCCATGTCCGGCAGCCAGACGGTCACGCGGTCGGTCACGGCAGTAACGGCAGGAACGTACCGGGCAGCGATCTCCCTTCCGGGCATCACCGCCACTGTCAGCCCGGCAGAAGTGACGCTGGCCGAGGGTGAAAGCGCCAGGTTCACCATCACGTTCACTACCGCAGGGGCTCCGCTGAACGCGTACTCCACCGGATCCCTGACGTGGACGTCAGGCGACAACACCGTCCGCTCACCAGTGGCGGTGCGGCCGGTGCCATAGGTGAAGCTGTTTCCAGGACGGACGACGCCGGGACTCACCGAGTGTGGCGAGTCCCGGCGTCGTGGTTCCCCGGCCTAATGCCGGGGGAGCTACGGGCCCCCGGATAATTAGCGCACTAATGGTTCGTGTATCATTGACAGTGGCAGCAGTTCCGAAATGGAGTGGGTACCTTGGCAAAAGAGAACGGCGCACAGCGGTTCATGCGGGCAACCGGCAAGCTCAGGGCGGTTTTTGGCCCTGCCAACAGGAGTTCGCTGGTTCACGACATGACCGAGGAGAACCGCAAACTGCTCGCCCAGCGTGAAGCCGAGACGCAGCAGTGGGAAACCGTCCGGCGCCCGGACGGCAGCACGTACGTGGTGCCCCGCAACCCCGACGACAAGTCCCTGCGCTAGCAGCCGCCTGCAGGTTCTTTTTCGGGGCCCCGGCGTAAAATAAGGGCACTGGCAATCGAAGGGCAGACGCCCTCCGCCTTCGAGCAGGGAAGGGGGTGGGACTTGTGGCACATGTGCTCACTGGCTTCATGAACCTGACGGACAGGCTCCGGTTCGTATTCGGCCCTGCCGCCGTAGGCGATTCAGCTGCGCCGGTGGTTCACCTGCATGACGATTATGAGCATGCTTCCGAAGATGATCTGGCCCAGTTCGAAGTCGAGACCGACTCGGAGGGGCACCACTATGCTGTCCGCAAGAGCGACCTGAACAAGTCATAACGCCTCTATTGAAGTGAAGAAGCCCGGTGCGTGAACGCACCGGGCTCCTTTCTCCACGGGTTATGTCAGCGCCGGCCGTGACAGCGCGCTGTGGCGGGCACCTTAGCGGCCGGTGCCGCCGTAGACGGTGGCAACGGCTTCGCTGTCCAGGTCGAATGCCTTGTGGATGGCGCGGACGGCGTCATCGAGCAGGTCAGCATGGGTCACGACGGAAATGCGGATTTCCGACGTGGAGATCATGTTGATGTTGATGCCCGCGGCGGACAGTGCCTTAAAGAACGTGGCGGAAACGCCCGGGTGCGAGCGCATGCCGGCGCCGATCAGCGACAGCTTGCCGATCTGCTCGTTGTACTCGATGCTTTCGAAGCCGATCTCGGCCTGCGCAGCACGGAGGGCGGCAAGGGCGTCGGCGCCCTCGACGATGGGCAGGGTGAAGGAGATGTCGGTCCTGCCGGTGCCGTGCGTGGAGACGTTCTGGACGATCATGTCGATGTTTGAGTGCGCGTCCGCGATGACCTGGAAGATCGCGGCTGCCTTGCCCGGGATGTCCGGAACACCTACAACGGTGACCTTTGCTTCCGAGCGGTCGTGTGCAACACCGGAGATGATTGGCTGCTCCAAGGCAACTCCCTCTTGAGTCGTGATCTTGTCATCGGCGCCGGGCAGGACCCAGGTGCCTTCGTGCTGGCTGAACGAGGAACGGACATGCAGCGGTACGCCGAACCGCCGAGCGTATTCAACGCACCTCAGGTGAAGAATCTTAGCGCCGGAGGCAGCCAGTTCCAGCATCTCCTCGCTGGAAATGCGGTCGATTTTTTGGGCGGACGGCACAACGCGGGGGTCCGCGGTGTAGATGCCGTCAACATCTGTATAGATCTCGCAGACGTCGGCCTCGAGGGCGGCGGCGAGGGCCACGGCCGTGGTGTCCGAACCACCGCGGCCGAGGGTGGTGATCTCGTTGGTGGAGCGGCTCATACCCTGGAAGCCGGCGACGATGGCAATGTGCCCCTTGTCCAGGGCAGTGCGGATGCGGTGCGGGTCGACGTCGATGATCCGGGCTTTGCCGTGGATTCCGTCTGTGATCATGCCGGCCTGGGAACCCGTGAAGGATTGCGCGGACGCGCCGAACTTGTTGATGGCCATGGCCAGCAGGGCCATGGAGATGCGCTCTCCGGCGGAGAGGAGCATGTCCATCTCGCGGGCGGGCGCAGAATCGGTGACCTGCGCGGCAAGGTCAAGGAGTTCATCGGTGGTGTCACCCATCGCGGAGACCACGACGACGACTTCGTTGCCGGCCTTCTGGGCGTCGACCACGCGCCTGGCCACGCGCTTGATGCCGTCAGCGTCAGCCACCGAGGAGCCGCCGAACTTCTGCACAATGAGCTGCGTAGTGACAGCAGCAACTGCGGGCAGCTCTTGCGGCTGCGGTTCGGTTTTCACATCGGTACTGGGCATACTCATGCGTGCACCCTCACTGGATCAAATTGGAGTTCTGGAGGCCAGACGGCCTTATGGCGCGGCGGCATACCCAGTTTATCGCTGTGGTCCGCCCGCTGTGGAATTGTGACCCTTGCAGTCAGCTGAGGGCGTTCCGGCGGCCCTCGAAGGCCCTGCCAAGGGTGACTTCGTCAGCGTATTCGAGGTCCCCGCCGACGGGCAGCCCTGAAGCGAGCCGTGTGACGGCGATCCCGATCGACTGCAGCATCCGCGCGAGGTAGGTGGCGGTGGCCTCGCCCTCCAGGTTCGGGTCCGTGGCGATGATGATCTCTTGGACGGCGCCATCACTGAGCCGGTTGAGGAGTTCGCGGATCCGAAGCTGTTCCGGGCCGACGCCGGCGATCGGGTTAATGGCACCGCCGAGCACATGGTAGCGGCCCCTGAACGAACGGGTGCGCTCCACGGCCAGCACGTCCTTGGACTCCTCCACCACGCAGATGACGGAGGGGTCACGCCTCGGATCGCGGCAAATGTTGCACAGTTCCTGCTCGGTCACGTTGCCGCAGGCGGTGCAGAACTTGACCCGCTCCTTGACTGTGGTGATGGCCTCCACCAGCCGCTTCATGTCCTGCGGGTCTGCCTCCAGGATGTGGAAAGCCAGGCGCTGCGCAGACTTCGGTCCCACACCGGGAAGGCGTCCGAGCTCGTCGATCAGCTCCTGAACTGCACCCTCGTACACTTTTTCCTCGATTGCTTGGTTGAAAGTTGGCCGGTGCCGCCAGACGGGGCACCGGGACGTTGCGGGGTAACCTGCCCTGCCCGGGGCCACCCGGCCGGCGGGTCCTCGCTTCGGGCGGGAGGCTGTTCAGGGCCGGCTGCCGCTGCCTAATACCGGGGCATCAGGGGGCTGCCGTCCAGCGACCGTTCTTCGATGAGCTTTCCGCCCAGAATACGCTCGACGGCGGCACGGCCAAAGACGCCGGACTCCTCGATGGTTTCGTCGTCCGCGCTGGGGATGTCCTGCACGTACTTTGCCGGTTCCTCGATGCTCCGCGCTGGCGCCTTGGCCCGGCCTGCCTCGGCCTCCGGGCTGTTGGAGAGCCTCTGGTAGAGGCTCAGCTTGCCCCTGGCGGGAGTCTCCGGCGCCGGTGCAGCGGTGCGGGCAGCAGCAACTGCGGGGCCGGCCTGGACTGCGGGGCCGGCCTGCACAGGTCCGGGGCCTGATGCGGGGCCGGCCTGCACAAGTCCGGGGCCTGATGCGAACACGGGAACCCGGACAGGGGCGGCATCGGTGGCAGTAGTCACGGCGGGTGGGCGGACACCCTGGGTTGGAGTGGGTGCTCCGTACTCGTGGCTGGCAGCCGACGGGGCGGATGCCATGGCGTAGGCAGGCTCGAACTCCGGGACCTTGCGCTCGGCAAACTCCGGCGGGGCCTCGGCTGGGGCGACCACACTCGGGGCGCCTTCACCTGCGGTGCTCCCACCCGGCGCAGCAGACGGCTGGCCTTCGGCGGCGGGACCGCCAGGGTGGGGCGGCTGGGCGGCGGCCGGTGCGTACACGGGGGTAGCCGCGCCGGTTGGCTCCTCGTCATGGCCGTTGTCAGCCGCTCCCGCATATTTGCCCACGTTGCTTTCTGACGCGAGAGCCCACACGCCAGGTGCCTGCTCGACAGCGCGGGACCACGGATCAGCCGAGGTGTCTTGAGCAGGCTGTTGCTCCACCTGTGCCGGAGCAGCATTTTTTGAACGGGTTTGCGCGGCCGACGGTGCGGACGCGACGGCCTGGGCTACCTGCGGCGCCTTGATCTCGGGCGCCGACGATGGCGCAGGGCTGCCCTGCCACTGGCGCGACGGCTCCCAGTCCATGGGAGGCTCTTCTTCCAGCGGAGGCGCGTCCTCGTCCAGCGGAGGCCCCCAGTCGTCATCCGGATAGGAATAGTCCCTAGCAGGGGCGGCGGGTGCGGCAGTGGCCGGTCCGGCAGCGGCTGATGCGCCAGGGGCAGCGGGTGCGGCAGCGGCTGATGCGCCAGCAGCGCTTACGACGCCCGCGGGAGCTGGGGTGTCCGAACGGGACGCCGTGATGGTTGGTCCGGACCATTGCGGTGCGGAAACTGCTGGAGCTCCCGGCGACGAAGGAGGCGATGAAGGAGAGGCATGCCCGGCCCCGGACACGGTGGATGAGCCTGGCGACGCCGGAACCGGACCTGTTGCCGCAGGGCGGGCAGGGGCAGGCTCCGGCTCTCCGGAGTCACCCGGGGTGGGGGGCAGGCCCCAATCCGCGTCAGTGGTGGCAGCCGGAATATCCCGGCTAGTAGGCGCTTTTGGGTTTGGCTCAGAGCTCGCTGAGCTGCCGGCGCCTGCCACGGCGGTGATCTGGCAGTCGATGCCGATCGTTTTGTGGATGGCCTGGCGCAGATTCTCGGAGTGGTCTGCCCTGCCGAAGGCACCGGCCAGCCCGGAGGTGGTGAAGACGAGCGTCAGGACCTGGCCGTCGAACTGGCCGACCTGGGCATTGGGCTCCACGAGCGCCCACGTGCTCCGCTTGATCCTTGCCAAAGTCTGCAGGACCTCGGGCCAGGCGCGCCGGAGTACCTCCACGTCGGCGTGCCCACCGGTAGGGGCGGCACCGGTGGGAGCTGTGCTCGAAGAGGGCTGGGCGTGGGGCGGGGGGGCAGCGGCAGCAGGGGCAGCCGGTTGCGCCACCGGCCCGGGGCCTTGGGGCTGTTGGTGCGGAGCCTGTTCAGGTCGCGGGGTGGACCCGGGTGCCTGCGAAGCCGCGGGATGCTGGTGGACAGACCCGCGGCCCTGGCCGCCGTCTGAGTCTGGGGCCGGGCGGGGGCCGCGTGCAGCGGCGTCATCCATGGGCCAGTCACCAGTGGTGATGCGTGGCGCGGCCAGGGCTTCCCGTTCGGGGGTGCCGTGTGCCGCTTGTGATTCCCGTCCCGGTGCGTCGTGGATGGATGGCGGGCCCACCTGCGGCGCGCCCTGCGCCGCAGGGGCGGCGGGAACAGGCGCCGAAACTGCCGGGACGTTCAAGGCGGGAGCAGCAGACGGAAGAGGTACAACGGGAGCAGGAGCAGCAGACGGAGCAGGCGCAGCAGACGGAGCAGGAGCCGCAGGCGCGGGCACGGCCGCCGCAACCGACGCGGCGGCGGGGGCACCCGCGTCGGACCCGCTGTAGTTCAGGCGCCGCTCCACGCGGTCGATCCTGGCGGCGATGCCGCGCTCGGTCTGCTCGGAGCTGGGCAGCAGGATGCGGGCGCAGAGCAGTTCCAAGTGAAGCCGCGGCGACGTGGCACCCGTCATTTCCGTCAGTGCGGTGTTGGTGACGTCGGCCGCGCGTGACAGCTCGGCTGCGCCGAGATTGTGTGCCTGGCTCTGCATCCGGGCGATCTGGTCGGCCGGCATGCCGCGGAGGATGGCCTGGGCGCTTTCCGGCATGGCCTGCACGATGATGAGGTCGCGGAAACGCTCCAGGAGGTCCTCCACGAAGCGGCGGGGATCGTGCCCCGTTTGGATGACGCGGTCCACGGCACGGAAGACGGTGGCGGAATCGGAGGCGGCGATTGCCTCGACGACGTCGTCCAGGAGCGAGGCGTGTGTGTAACCGAGGAGTGCGACGGCGAGTTCGTAATCGAGGCCGTTGGGCCCGGCGCCTGCCATGAGCTGGTCCAGCACGGACAGCGAATCCCGCACGGACCCCGCGCCTGCGCGGATCACCAGCGACAGCACACCGAGGGCCACCGGGACGTTCTCCTGCTGGCAGAGCTGCTCGAGATAGGCCATCAGCGGCTCCGGCGGAACTAGCCGGAACGGGTAGTGGTGCGTGCGCGACCGGATGGTCCCGATGACCTTGTCCGGCTCGGTGGTGGCGAAGATGAACTTGATGTGTTCCGGCGGTTCTTCGACGATTTTCAGCAGGGCGTTGAAGCCAGCCGAGGTGACCATGTGGGCCTCGTCAATGATGAAGATCTTGTAGCGGTCCCGAACCGGAGCGTACGTGGCGCGTTCCCGGAGGTCGCGGGCGTCGTCCACGCCGCCGTGGCTGGCGGCGTCGATCTCGATGACATCCAGGGAGCCTGCACCGCCGCGGGCGAGTTCGATGCAGCTGGGGCAGACGCCGCACGGGGTGTCCGTGGGGCCCTTCGCGCAGTTAAGGCAACGCGCCAGGATGCGCGCAGAGGTGGTCTTGCCGCAGCCGCGCGGGCCGGAGAAAAGGTAGGCGTGGTTCACGCGGTTCTTGCGCAGCGCCGTCATCAGCGGCTCCGTGACGTGTTCCTGCCCGATAACGTCCGCGAACGAGTCCGGGCGGTACCTGCGGTAAAGGGCAGTTGTAACAGTCACAGGAAAAACCTACCTATAGGGACTGACATTAAATAAGAGACCCCTCATGCACCCGCCAGAGCCCATCTACCCTTGCTACCTTCCGGTCCTGGGGGAGTTCAACAGGATGACGCCACATGAGGGGCCGTCAGATACTTTACCCGAACTTTGGGCCTGGCCCGAATCGGCTCCGGTGGCGCAGTGGCGGGCACCGCCGTCGGCTTAGCGGTGCCCGTTCACGGGCCAGCTCATGAACGCCGGCTCCTCGTAAGGGTGGGCCCGACGCAGTTCCTGCACGACGGTGTCGAGCACGTCCTCTTCCACGATGCACTCGATCCGAATCTCGGAAACTTCTTCCGGCTCGCCGGCGGCGCCGATGTAGGGCCGGGCTCCGGGCAAGGGGGTAAACCGCCCTGTGCCAGGCGACGTGAAGGAGCAGTGTGAGTAGTCACCCAGCCTGCCCGCGCCGGCATCTCCAAGGGCGGTGAGCACCGCCCCGGCATGGGATTCGGGAACGTAAACCACGAGCGCATGCAGCTGGGACATGGCACCATTTTCGGCCGATTGGGAGATGCCGGAAAGTTCAGGTATTCTAGTATCTGCTTTTGGTTCAAGAGCAGCTGGAGAATTCGCCTAGCGGCCTATGGCGCACGCCTGGAACGCGTGTTGGGTTAACGCCCTCGGGGGTTCAAATCCCCCATTCTCCGCCATCGGAAAACCCGGTTCTGACTTCGTCAGGACCGGGTTTTCTGTTTCCCGCGTAGGACGTGGGCTAGGCCACGCCCAGTCTCCGGAGCCGTTGGCGGGCAGCGAGCTCACTGGGGCTTGCCCTGCCCAAAGCAAAACGGACGACGGCGAGAGTCGCCCAGGCAGCCGGCCACACGGGCAGCGGCAGGGGACCCAGCCGGGCAGTCCTCAATCCAAGCAGCCGGCGGTATTCAGGCTCCAGACTCAGGACGGCCGCCTCGAACAGTACTCGATAACCCGGCTTCAGCAGGGGGTCAAGGGGCGGATCCCGGATGAAGGCGACCGTTTCGGCAACCCGGTCGTCGCGGCGAAGAATCCCGGAGGCAAGCCACTTTGCGAGTTCCCGGTCGAGCGCGGCTCTGCTCTCCGGCGGGAACTCGACGCCCATGAGCCTGCCCGCCTGCGCCCATTCGCGCACGTAGGCGTCCGGACCGCCCGGAATGGTGCCGGCCCACAGCTCATGTGTGCGCAGAAACGAGTCCGTGAACGTGATGTGCACCCAGCCGAGAAGTTCAGGATCGTTGGCGGAGTACTCCCTGACGGTGCCGCCGCCGTCGACGTACTTGCCGATGACGGACTCGTGCAGCCGGACTACCCTCGCGGTTGCCGCGTGGGCTTCGGCCGTTGACCCGTAAGTGAGGGCGTGGATCCACGCCGTGGTCCGGGCCAACCGGCCCAGCGTGTCCTCCCGGAAATTTGAATGGTCGTGGACCCCGGCGAGGACGCCGGGGTGGAGGGTCTGCATCAGGAGGGCCCGGATGCCGCCGATGATGGTGGGCATGCCGGCGTGGACGGCCCAGACCGCAGAGCCGGGGAGGAAGTACCCGGCGTCATCTCCCTGGGCAAATTTCCGGGCCCAGCCCGGAAGCGCATCCGGGCTGCCGGTCAGTGTGCGTTTCAGCTCCGCCTGCCATTCCCTCACGAAAGTCTCCATATTTCATTCTCGCGCGGCCAAGGCGGCCGGTTAAGCCTATGGATTCATACCGTGTGGCCCCCCAGTTTTAGGGGTTTCGCCGTGCTTTGGGCTGTGGCCACAATGGAGGACACGCTCGTCGAGACAGGAGTTTGGCGGGTACTGACCAGGAGAATTCTGTGGCAAATCATGGGGGACCCCAGCATGCACCGAGGGTGACCGGCCCTGGCCGGATCGCCTTGCGGAGCCTATCCGCGGCGGTGATTGTCGGTTTCTCCGTCTTTGCCTTCGGATTCCAGGGGCCCGCGGCCTCGATCCAGCAGCCCGTGGGAGCTGCCGTCCCAATCGCCCCTCCCTCGGGAGTCGTGGGGCCGGAGCTTCTTGATCCGGACACCACCCCGCCCGGCTACGCGATCAGCGGGTCCGGCATCGCCGCACCGGCGAAGGCGCCCGCCGGACGTACAGTGTCGAACTCCCCGGTCAAGACAACCAGGGCGGGCACCGCCAAATCTCCCGGCGTGGCCTCCACTGCGCTGAAGCGGCCGGCGGCCGGCTTCCTCATGGCGCCCCTCGAAGTCCTCACGCCGTCTTCCTCGTTCGGCCTGCGGCGCAGCCCGATCACCGGCGAAGCGGGAGAATTCCACTGGGGCCAGGACTTCTCCGCCGCCTGCGGCACCCGCGTCTACGCAGCTGACGCCGGCGTGGTCCGGGCCGCAGGATGGCACCCTTGGGGCGGCGGCAACAGGGTTGAAATTGACCACGGCAACGGCCTGATCACCACCTACAACCACCTGCAGGGCATCGCCGTCGAAAAGGGCGACCAGGTGCGGGTGGGGGAGATCATCGCCGAGGTGGGCACCACCGGATCCTCCACCGGCTGCCACCTGCACTTCGAGGTAATCAAGAACGGTCAACACGAGGACCCGACGAAGTGGACCCTCCTGCCCATCCGGCAGACCGACGCGCTGAAGCCCGCCGTGTTCACCAGCTTCGAAAGCGGTTCGGCCACCGCGTCCGGGTGGGCCATCCCCAACATCCCAGGCAACAGCGGACCCGGCAATACGGACGACGGCCTGACGCCGGTCACCGCCGCCGCAGTGGCCAACCCCGGCAGCCGCCCGTCAGCCTCGGTGGGAACCCCCCTGATGGCCAACTCGTCGACCTCCGCTCCCACCTCGTCGGGTCCAGCGACCACCCGCCCGGCGGCAACTCCGACAGTTACGGCAAGCCCCAAGCCGACGGCGCCAAAGCCTCCTGCGACGGCCAAGCCAAAGCCGACGCCAACGCCGACACCGACCCCCACACCGACGCCGACGCCTACCCCCACGCCGACGCCGACCCCCACACCAACCCCGGCGGACCCGGCTCCGGCTGATCCGACGCCCACGGAACCGGCGGTCCCGGCTCCGGTTGACCCGGTCCCGGCCGACCCCGCGCCCCCGGCGCCCAGCGAGCCGGTAGCGCCCTCCGCACCGATCACGAGTTCCACCCCTGCCCCGACGGAAGTTGCCCCCGTTGAGCCCGCTCCGGCACCTGCCCCGGATCCGGTTCCCACGCTGGCGGCACCCGTAACCACGGTTCCGGGCGGGCCGGCACCGGCGCCAGTTCCCACATCGGAACCGGCAACCGTGACCACGCCGAGTGCCGCGCCAACCGAGGATGCTGCCGCGGCAGCGGCGACGGCCGCTGCAGAAGCTGTTCCGACGGCGGAGCCCACGGCGGTGCCGTAAACGGTGGCGGGCAGCCGACGTCGGGCTGTTCGCTTACCGGGGGAAGCCACAAGGTGAGGAGGTCCAGGGAATGCAACGGAGGCCAAAGCCGTTGTCACTAGTGACAGCTATGCACCCGGCGAGAGAGCACGATGTGACTTCCCTCCAAACGATTCCGCCGACACCCGACGGAACACGCCCGGGTTTCAGTTGCCCAACGGGTGATTCATTGCCGGTAGCGGATGCGTCCGCCGACGGCGGATGTACGTGCTGTACCGGATTTGCTGGGCGGTTGGCCTGCCCGGCTCGGCAGCACGCCGTCGTCCTCCTTTTCAGCGGCCCCAGGCACGGTAGGCCTGGCACTTTCCGGAAGAGCATTCCGCCCGGAACCGTCGGGGGTGTTCCCCTTCATTACGCGGAGCTGCGGGGCCCATGCCCACTGTCCGTCACGAACCGGCGGAATGCGGCAAGCAAACATTGCGCGGCAAATTAAATGAAGCGGTCATCGGTAATGACCGTGCGAGGAAACGAAAGCGAGGAAGGTAGCCCGGAAGCGACGGCGGTGTTGTAATTTTTTTCAACATGCCAACTCCCGTTTCCCCCCAGTTCGCCTTTTATCTGGTTGGATGGAGCGTACTGAGAGGGACACAGGAGGCACCCGCTTCCTAACTACCACGAAGGCAGCAATGGAGCTCATCGAGGCCGAGCACCCCCGGCCACGCCATTTTCTACTCCACCTGAGTGACCCCCACCTGTTGGGAGGTCCGGACCCCCTCTACGGCGCAGTTGACAGCGAAGCCCGCCTGATCCAGCTCTTCGATGAGGTTCAGGCCTCCGGCGCACGCCCGGAAGCCGTGATCTTCACCGGCGACCTGGCAGACAAGGGTGATCCCGAGGCGTACGCCAAGCTCCGCGCGATCGTGGCGCCCGCCTGCCGGGATCTCGGCGCCCAGGTCATCTGGGCCATGGGCAACCACGACAACCGCGCCAACTTCCGGGCCGGACTGTTCGATCAGCCGGGCAACGACGATCCCGTCGACCACAGCTACTACGTCAACGGGCTGCGGGTCATCACCATGGACACGTCCGTGCCGGGCTACCACCACGGTGAACTCAGTGACAACCAGCTGGACTGGCTTGCCGGCCAGCTGGAGACCCCCGCACCGGACGGTACGATTCTGGCCCTGCACCATCCGCCGGTTCCGTCGGTGCTGGACCTGTCCGTGCTGGTGGAGCTCCGCGACCAGGCGTCCCTGGCGGCGGTGGTCCGGAACTCGGATGTCCGCAGCATCCTCGCCGGGCACCTGCATTACTCCACGACGGCGAGCTTCGCCGGCATCCCCGTGTCCGTGGCCTCGGCGACGTGCTACACCCAGGACCTGAATGTTCCCGTGGGCGGCACGCGCGGCCGGGACGGCGGGCAGGCCTTCAACCTGGTGCACGTGTACGAGCACACGGTGGTGCATTCAGTGGTGCCGCTGGGCGCCACTCCGACCGTGGGCGAATACGTCAGCCCCGAGGAGACCGAACGCCGGCTGGCAGCAGCCGGAATCCGCATCCCCGAAGGGGCCAAGCGCCCGATGCTCGCACGGAAGTAGCGCCAGTAGGCATACGAAACCCCGCCGGATCTGACCCGTTCAGCTCCGGCGGGGTTTTCTGCGGTTTGGCGCCTACTTTTCCCAGGGCGCCTTGATCGGGAAGTACTTCTCCAGGAAGTCCGTCACCAGCTCCGCGCGTTCCTCGGCCGGAACCTCCGGGAAACTGCCGTCATTGAGGCAGAAGAAGTCCATGTTGCGCTTGGTCAGCAGCTTGGGCAGGTACTTCAGTCCCGACCGGAGCGTGGTGTCCACGTAGCGCACCTTGGCAGCCGTCTGGGTCACGGCCCGGCCGGTCAGCAAAGCGTAGTAGTGGTAGAAGGAATTCGTGACGGAGATGTTGTCCGCAGCCCGGAACGTGCTGGCGGCAGTCTTCGCGAACTCCGCGGGAAACTCCTGCTCCATCTGGGCCACGAGGCTGCGCCGCAGCGGCGCCGCCGAGTGCTCCAGGTGGCGGGTGGTGATCCGGCCGAAGCGGTTCCAGAGCAGCTTCCGGTTGACCCGCGCCGCGTTTTCGAAGCCGCTGCGTTCGGCGTCGTTGTCGCCGAGGCCGATGCGGGTCTCCGCCTCGATGAACTTGGTGATGCCACCGGGAGTGAAGAACATGTCCGGGCCCACGGGCCGCCCGAAGAACATGTCGTCGTTGGAGTAGAGGAAGTGCTCGGAGAGGCCCTCGATGTGGTGCAGCTGGCACTCCACGGCCTGCGAGTTGTGCGTGGGCAGCACCGACGGGTCGGCGAAGAACTCCTCGCTCCGGACAATGGTCACGGACGGGTGGTCGGCCAGCCATTCCGGCGCGGGCGAGTCCGTGGCGATGAAGATGCGGCGGACCCACGGTGCGAACATGTACACCGACCGGAGCGCGTACTTGAGCTCATTGATTTGCCGGTAGCGCGCCTCGTGGTCGTCGCCCTCACCCAGGACGGCTCCCGCCATCCGGGCGCGGCGGGCGGCGATGTACTCCGGTGAGGTGCCGTCCACCCAGGAGAAGACCATGTCGATATCAAAGCTGATGTCGCTTGCGTGGTCAGCGAACATGTTCTCGATGGTGGGCCAGGTGTGGCCATAACGCTCAACCGTTCCGCGGACGGCGTCGTGCGTCATCATGGTGCGGCGGGTCAGGGAGTTCTCGATGGGGAGGATTACTTCGTTGTCCAGGAAGCTCCACAGCTCCACCTGGACGCCGGCGGAGGCACCAAACTCGAAGCCGCCGTTGGGCTCAACCCGCGGGCGGTACAGCCGGAAGATGCGTGCCTGCCGGTTGACGGAGAGTTCGCCGTCGGCCACCAGGACGGACGTCTTCTTCTTCGCGTCCACGGTCATGGAGTAGAACGGCTCGTTGCGGCAGGCGTCGACGAGCGCGGACCGCAGCTTCTTGCGGTCCTTCCAGTCGAGCGCGATCACCGGACGGTCGTTGTTGCCCCGGACCAGCAGGTAATCCAGCCCGGCCCCGTCCAGTACATTCCGCAGGAAAAGCAGGTCCTCCACCATGGCCTGGTACGGAGTCCGTGTTTCGTTGATCACCGCATACCGGCCCGACCGGCGAATGACGTCGGGGCGGTGCTTGAGGCGCGCCACAGCCGCCGGCGACGTTACTTCCGCGAGTGCGGGTACGTCCTCGGAAGCCTGACCACCGTAGTAGATGTCGTCCTGAACCGTCACGTCGGTAATGGTGTTTCTCCCAAGCTGCTAGGGGTGAAGTCTTACTTGCATGATAGTCCTGCCGGTAAAACAAGTCGGGCAGGAGACAGGGCGGTGGCCCGCCCTCCGGGCCGCGGCAGCGGGATTAGCCGAGCAGCGCCTGACGCCAGCTGGACAGGAACGCCGCCCCGGCGTCGTCGTGGATAACCGTTTCCGCCAGACCCAGGTCGACGGCGGTGAGTACGTCGTAGGGCTTGGCCGGGACGCCGTCCGCGGGGCGGACATCGACGTGTTTCACCGGGTGGTCGTTGTGGTGCAGCCAGTCGGCCATGGCGTAGTCCGTGCGGGAATCGCCGACCGTGCGCCACGCCTGCGGCGTGATTCCCTGGGCCGCCAGGAACTCCACCGCGCGGCTTGCGCCGAGGTCCTTGCCCAGCCGGACCGACTCAATGTCCGTTGAAATGATGGTGGGGTCCACGCGGTAGTCGATCTCGTCGTCGGAATTCGGGGCGTGGTGCTCCAGCCGTACGACGCCGAAACCGTGGCGCTCCATGAGCTGCAGGGCCTCGGCATCAAACAGCTTCTGCTCGGCGAGGTACTCACTGTTCGGCACATCGATATGCTGCTCCACGGACACCATGGCGCGCTTGGTTTCATCGAAGAACATGTGGGACGCGTAGTCCTCCGCCACCATGCGCCGGATATCGTCGCCGTAGGCCGCCGGCACGGCAAGCTCGTGGTCCACGTGGATGGGTCCCGGGCCCGCAGCCGTGTAGCTGAACCACACAGCGCCCTTTTCGCAAATGGCGTGGATCAGCGTTCCGCCCGGCATTCCGGCTGCGATCATGGGCGTCATGACCTGCTCGCGGATGAACGCATCCGAGCGCCCTGTGTTGAAGATGACCGGTATTCCGGCCTCCGCCAGTGCCAGCAGGTCGGCAATGATTTCCGGTTTCACATCCCTGGTCACCGGGCTGGCGACCGGGCCGTCGACGTCCAGGAGAAGGGCCAGGGCGGGTGCCGAGGGAGTGTGGTCGCCGAACCCGGTGGCGGGGTTCGCTGAAGGTGCAGTCATGGCTCCATTCTGTCAGCCCGGTACCGGCTGATCCGCCCGACGGCGGGTGGCGGCCAGCATGTGAAAGATAGTTACTGTTTGGCCACAACCTCCCGCGGCGCGCTGATTCCACATTCCCTAGAACCGGCCAGTTGCATACGCTTGCAGGGTGATATTCAAAGCTGTGGGCGAGGGACGCCCTTACCCCGACCATGGTTTCAGTACCCCCAAAGACTGGGCGGCGCTTCCGCCCCGTCCCGTGCGGCTGGATGAACTTGTGACCACCAAGCGGACCCTGGACCTTGAAGCGCTCCTTGCCGAGGACTCCACTTTTTTTGGCGACCTGTTTCCCCACGTGGTGCAGTACCAGGGCACCCTCTATCTTGAGGATGGTCTGCACCGGGCGGTAAGGACGGCACTCCACCAGCGCACCGCCATACATGCAAGGGTGCTTGTGATCGATGGCTAGAAAACCCAAAGACCTGACCGTTCTCCACGGTCACCGCGTCATTACCGGCCCCGAGCTCAGGGCCACATTCGTCGAGCACGACGAACACGCGAAGAACCCCGGCCGGCTGCGGCGCCGGATCCTGCACGGTGTGGTGCTGGTGCTGCTGCTGGGCCTCATTGTCGCAGGAGTCATGGGGGCAATGGGGGTGATGAGCGGGCAGATCAAGTTTCCGTACGCCATCCAGGCCCAGGAGAACTCCTCCGTCTGCCCTGCCGCCACCTTCGACTACACGCCGCCCGCCAAGGTGAAGGTGAACGTCCTCAACGCCACGAGCCGCAGCGGCCTGGCCAAGGCGGCAGCCAATGAATTCAAGGCCAGAAAATTTGTTGTTGGCAACGTGGCCAACACGCAGACCGGGTACCGCGGTGTGGCGGCAATCGTCTCCGGTGCTGCCGGGCAGTCAGCGGCCTTCACCGTCCAGCGGAACCTGCCGGGCTCCGATTACTTTCAGGACGGGCGGAAGGACGCCAGCGTGGATGTGATCCTGACCAGCGACTACCGCGGCCTCATCAAGCCGCAGCTTGTTGACCAGACGCCGGGCCAGCTGAGCTGCCCCCGTGAAAGCCGGCGCGTCGCCGACGACTCGCAGTGGCCTGTCATGCCGACCCAGGGCGCCAAGCCCTGATCTTCAGCGCTGGCTGAGTTCTGCGGCCGGCTGCCCGGGCTCATCCTTAACCGGCCGCGGCGGCCGGCGGCTGCAGGCGGACCGGGCGGCCGCCGTCGTCGAACCTTGCCCCGGCGCCCAACTGAATGAAGCGGACGGTTCGGGAGATCCTTTCCTCCAGGTCTTCGGTGGCATCGCCGCCGCGGGCGGCGCTGGAGGAGAGGGTGCCGTGGATCAGTTGCGCCTGCTGCAGGGGATCGGCCGCCGGGAGGTAGCCCTGGTCCATGCCTTGGCGAAGAATGTCCTGCAGCATGTCACTGAGCCCGCCCACGTGGTCGGCCAGCTTGGCGAACGAGGCCGGTGACAGGACGGCACCCATGGCCGGACCCGGCGGCAGGTGGCGACGGCTGAGATCCTCCACCTGGGCCCGCACATACAGGGCCAGCTGGTCCACCGGGTTGTCCAGCCGGGACAGCGACTCGCGCAGCCCCGTCATGAATCGCTCCGTCTCCACGAGTGCGTAGGCGATCAGGAGCTCTTCGATGTCCGCGTAGTAGTTGTAGACAGCCGTGCGGCCGATCCCCGCGTGCCGGGCGACATCCGTCATGGTGAGCCCAGGCAGCCCGTGGGAGAAGAGGAGCTCACCGAACGCGTTCAGGATGCGGCGCTGGGTTTCGGCGCGCTGCGCAGCGTTGCTGGGGGCCGAAATCCGTGGCATAGGGACACCTTACCGCGATCTGTCACCAAACCCGCCGAGTTTTTGTCCGATAACGGCCTCAAAACGCCCTCCAAGGGACGATACGTGCACAGAAAACTCGGCTGTCGGAGGCTCAAACGTTCGAGACTCAGCTGCTCGAACTCAGACCGGGCAGCCGTCCGGGCCGCACGCCTCGGCTGTGCCCTCCCCAGCCATAACCAGCGGGTGCGACTCCTGCCAGGCCTGTTCGAGGGCCATGGTGAAGCTCGCCGCAGGCTGGGCCCCGGATAGCCCGTACTTGCGGTCGATCACGAAGAAGGGAACGCCGCTGATGCCCAGTGCGCGTGCTTCGGCGAAGTCACGGCGGACGTCGTCGGCGTACTTGTCCGTGCTCAACAGCTCGGCAACGTCGCCTGCGTCGAGCCCAAGATCCGCGCCAACCGACGCGAGGTACTCGGCGCTGCCGATGTCCTTGCCGTGCTCGAAGTGGTCGCTGAGCAGCCGCTCCTTGGCCGCATCCTGCTGGCCATGCGCGGCAGCGAGGTGGATCAGCCTGTGGGCCGTAAAGCTGTTGGCAACCACGACGGCGTCAAACCGGTAGTTGAGGCCCTCACCTTTGGCTTGTGCTGCTACCTGGTCGAACATCTGCGTCACCTGGGCGGGGGCGAGGCCCTTGCGCGTGCTGAGGTAGTCCAGTTCGGTGCCCTCGTAGTGTTCGGGCAGGGTCGGGTCCAGCTGGTAGCTGCGCCACTGCACCTCCACCTGGTCGCGGTGCGGGAACTCGGCGAGGGCGGCCTCGAACCGGCGCTTGCCGATGTAGCACCAGGGGCATGCGACGTCTGACCAGATCTCAATCTTCATGCCTGCCACAACTCCCGGGCCCTCCAGGGCATTCCTGCGCAGGCAGTTGCGTTGGTCACGCCGGCTGGCCCCTGTTTGTCCGCGTCCCTTGTCTGCGGGCAGGCCCGGCCATAGTGTTTGGACTAACTCCCGGCGGTCCGGCCGTGAATTTGTGGGAGGCAACATGCGCATTGGACTGATATCGGCACCATGGATCCCGGTTCCGCCGCCCGGGTATGGCGGCACCGAACGGGTGGTGGACAGCCTTGCGCGCGGGTTCGCCGCGGCCGGGCATGACGTCCTGCTGGCAGCGCCGTCCGACAGCACCTGCCCCGTTCCCCTTGCTCCCCGGATGCGTCCCTCGCAACCGGCGGAGATGGGTTCCGCATTGTCGGAGCTGAGCCACATCATCAGGGCCTACGACGGCCTGGCAGGCGTGGACATCATCCACGACCACACCATGAGCGGACCCTTGTATGCCCACCGGCCGGCCGGTGTTCCGGTAGTCACCACCATCCACATCCGGCTGGCCCCGCAGGCCGTGGACCTGTACAGCGCAATCGGAAAGACCACCGGCATCATCGCCATTTCCCATGACCAGGTCAGCCGATCGCCGGAAGTACCGGTGGCGAAGGTGATCCACCATGGCATGGATGTGGCATCCGTTCCGGTGGGCCAGGGAAATGGCGGTTACCTCTGTTTCCTCGGACGGCTCTCTCCGGACAAAGGCGTCCTCGAAGCAATCCACATTGCACGCGCCGCCGTCATACCGCTGCGCATCAGCGCCAGGATCCAGGGTCCGGAGGAGCAGGGCTATTTCGACGAGGTCGTCAAGCCGGCGATGGGGCCCGGCGTGGAGTTCATGGGACCGCTGACCGACGCCGAGAAATACAAACTGATGGGCGGCGCGCTCGCGTTCCTGAATCCGATCCAGTGGCCGGAGCCATTCGGTCTCGTGATGATCGAGGCCCTGGCCACCGGAACGCCCGTCGTGGGGACCCCTGCCGGTGCTGCACCGGAAATAGTGGAGCATGGCGTCACGGGCTACCTGGGCAGCGTCGACCAGCTCGCTGGATTCGCAGCCCAGGCCGCAGGCCTCAGCCGGGAGGCCTGCCGCGCCTCGGTGGAGCAGCGCTTCAGCTCGGCCCGCATGGTGGCGGACCACCTGGCGCTCTATGAACAGATTGTGGGCGGACACACCCGGGAGCCCCGCCAAAGCAGTTAGCGGGGACGGTTTCAGTCATTGCGGTTCCTGGCTGGCGTCGGCGTCGTACCTGAGGCCGATCTGGCGCCGGATCTCGTCCATCGCGGCCATGACGGCCACGCTCTCACGCGGGGGAAGAACAGTGCCCGCAGTGAGGCCGGCCCTGATGAGGCGTTCCATCTCGGCCGCCTGGTACTGCATTCCCCTGCCGTCGACCGGCTGGTCGAACGTCTCCAGGACATTGCCCGCATTGTCGAACCGCGTGAAGGGCGTGGGGTTGTACCAGGTGGGTTCGACGTCGATCCATCCCTCGGTCCCGATGATGGCGGCGCGGTTGTTCGAAGCGGCGTCCAGGGAGCAGTCCACGATTGCCTGCTGTCCGTCCGGATATTCGAAGATCGCCGCCGTCTGCCGGTCCACGCCCGTGGCGGTCATGGAGGCGCTGGCCCGAATGGTGTCCGGTGTGCCCAGGACGTCAAAGACAAAGGAAACGGGGTAGACGCCAAGGTCCAGAAGGGCACCGCCGCCCAGGGCAGGATCGTTGAGCCGGTGCGCGGGATCCTTGGGAAGGTTCTGGTTGTGGCTGGCCGTGACCTTCCGGATCTGCCCGAGTGAGCCCTCAGCGACGATCTCCCGGATGCGGGCGATGTGGGGGAGGAAGCGGCTCCACATGGCCTCCAGTGCCACGAGCCCCTTCACCTCTGCCAGCGCAAAGATTTCCTGCGCTTCCCGGGCGTTGATGGTGAACGGCTTCTCCACCAGCACGTGCTTTCCGGCGTTCAGGGCGAGCAGCGCGTGGGCATGGTGGAACGTGTGCGGTGAGGCAACGTAGACAACGTCGACGTCCGGGTCCGCAACCAGTGCTTCGTAGCTTGCATGCGCGGTGGGAATGCCGAACTTTTCACTGAACGCGCTGCTCGATTCCGCGTTGCGGGAACCGACGGCCTGCACCGTGAAGCCATTTCCGGCCAGGTCCTGCGTTTGGAGATCCGCGATGAATCCCGTTCCGAGAATTCCCCAGCGGATGTTTCCGTCGGAGGCGCCATTGGGGTGGTTGGTCACGTTAGTCCTTTGTCGTGTCGGTGGCAGTACAGACCTCACACCGCTTGCCGGCCCGGAGTGTGCGGATCATTGGCGTTCCTCCCGTCGGTGCGGTTCCTTTGGTCTGTGGAGTTTTTTTGCAGATATCGGCCCCAAAGGACACTCTTGCGCGCGATATCTGGACAAAAACTCCAGTGGAAGTGAGCTTAGTCCTTGCTGCTGAAGGCGGCGTCGAAGCTGGTTTGGGAGGCGGGGAAGTCGAATTTCTTCAGGGCGGCGAGGGCTTCGGGGGCGCCGTGGAGGCGGTCCATGCCGGCGTCTTCCCATTCGATGCTGATGGGGCCGGTGTAGCCGATCGCGG
>NZ_JBNHFL010000014.1:0-123319 GCF_059090205.1 Arthrobacter sp. CMU6 | reverse complement strand
GCCCTCGACAAGACCGGAAAATACGGCAGAATAACCAGCGTCATGGTGGCTCACTTTTCAGCCCGCGAAATGGCTCACTTTTCGACCATCGCTGACAACCTGTCACAGAAGCAACTTTCGGTATGGATGAGGCACGGATGTTGGATACGCGGGTCGATGAATCCGCCTTTGAGGCTGAGTTACCAGCCCAAGCTGACGTCAGGGCGCCTGACAAGGGAGGATTCAGTCTGTGGGCGGAGCTCCGGCTTATTCTCAGGCGCCCGCCAATCACAGCATGTGACATCGCCGCCCCCGGCCCCAAGCGGATTTCTTCGGGCTCTTTGGACTATTTCGACGATTCTCGGGCTACTCCACCCTCCTTTCCTTCTCCTCCGACTGTCAGGGTGGGATCTGAGGACATCATGAGCCATTGTCAATGAAACGGAATCTCGCACTAACCCGACGCCAACGTCCGTACTTCAAAGTCAAATGCTCGGCATGCTCATGACCCGTGCGACCGGTGGCAGACCGCCCGGCTTCCGCGGGGTAATTGACATGGTTCTATGGGGATGAAGGGCGAGTGAGGTTGAGCAGATCATCCTCGACAACGCACACCAGTGCGATCAGTGGGAATTGGGGGCTCGCGGTGGGGGATGAACCTCAGAATTCGAGGACGTGCTTTATCCCGCCTGAGCGGCCTTCCGCGACCCGATTCGCGATCGGGATGCCGTCCTTGACGGGCGTCGCCTGGACCTCTAGTCTCAGCTCGCCCGCGGCAGCGAGTGCAGCGAGCTCGTCGAGTGCCTGCCCGTCAGGCTGCACGTACAGGTTCGAGGTGGTGATTCCGGGAACTGAGTGGGGGGCGTCGGATGTGATGGAACAGAGCCTGCCTCCGTCGACAAGAAGCCTCATCGCGTCTTCAGCGGTGCCCGTTGCGGCGATAAGGACGGCGTCGAATCGGCGAGCGGTCTTGTCCGCCCACCCTTCGACGTGGGTATCGATGACATCACTGGCGCCGAGTGCGCGAAGCTGATCGGCGTGAGCGGGTCCCGCGCCGGCCACGACCTCAGCGCCCCGGAGATGTGCCAGTTGAACCGCGAGTGAAGCGGTTGGGCCGGAAGCTCCGACTACGAGCAGGCGGGTGGAGGCGTCGACCTGGAGCTCGTCGAGAGTCTGCTGGGCGGTGAGCCCTGCAACCGGCAATGCTGCCGCTAACGCCGGAGCCAGGTTCTCAGGCAGTCGTGCGACGTGCGCGGACCGGACAAGGACTTGTTCCGCCCAAGTGCCGCTGCCGCCCGGAAGAGGTGCCTCGTGTACGACCACGAGGTCGCCCGTGCGGAACTCTGTCTCGTCTGGGCCGGTCTCGGCGACACGGCCCACGGCTTCGACGCCCAGCGCTGCCGGCGGTACGAGATTCACGTTCCATCCGCCTGTATGGAGTAGAGCATCCCATGGGACCGATGCCTGCGGCGACCACGTCCAGGATGAGCTCGCCCGCCTTCGGCTGACGGGGGTGAGGAAGATCGAGGATCTCGAGTCCGTCATCCGCGGCTCGAACACCAAGTCCAATCATGATTTCTCCTTCTGCATTGACGAATGTCAGTTCATGTTGTCGTTTTATGCGCCCGGTTCATGGGGCGCGCGGATCTCGGCAGTTTGTCGACCACGAGCTGGTAGGAGTCGGTGACGAGCTCCATCACCAGGTCACTATCGAGGCCCGGTCCGCCCGCTGCAGTGATCCAGTGCTTCTTGTCCATGTGGTAGCCGGCCGTGATCTCCGCGTACTGCTCACGTAGCACCACAGCCTCTTCTGGGTCGGCCTTGACGACCACGACCGGGTGACCCGGCATGTCGGTCATGAGCATGAAGACCTTGCCGCCCACCTTGTGCCTTTCCCAGTTCGGGCTGACACGGTGCTCGACCGTCACCTCCGGCAGCCCGCGCGTGCCCGTTCGCTATGGTCTGCAGCTCCTGTCCCTCCATGATTGTTTAGCTCCTCTGCTGCTGTGTCGTCGATAGGTTCGTCATGGCCTGGCCGGGGTGGTTCAGGCGAAGGTGAACAGACGCTCAGGCTCGAAACGTGAGACCGGGGTTTTGTACTGCTTCGCCTCGTCGGGGTAACCCAGCGCCAGTAGCACGGTCGTGGTGTGTCCGGTCTCGCGGATGTTGAAGGCTTTGTCGACGGTGACCGGGTCGAAGCCTTCAAGTGGCATGGCTTCGACGCCGAGCTCAGCGGCTGCCATCATCGTCAGACCCATCACCATGTAGGTCTGCTTCTCCATCCAGTGGTGCGTGTCCTTGTAGGTGTAGTTGCGCAGATTCACGAAGTCGCGGGTCATGTATTCCCATCGCTCCTGCTTGGCGAGGTCCGGGAAGCGGCCGTCAACCCGCTCTTTCGCGAACACCGATTCGAGGTGATGCTCGGGCACGTCCGCCCGCGTGGTCATGATGATCGTGTGCGAGGCGTTGAGGATCTTCTCCCCGTTGTCGGCGAAACGTTCGCCGAGGTTGGCGGCCAGCTTCTCCTTGCCCTCTCGTGTGGACAGAACGTAGAAGTAGTTGGGCTGGATGTTCGTCGACGTGGGCGCCGACCGGAGGAATTTCAGGAGCTTTTGAATCTTCTCCTCAGGGATGGTCTTGCTGCCGTCGAAGTAGCGGCTCAGGTGCTTGTTCATGATTCTGTCGAGATCCATGTGTGGTCTACTTTCGTGATGAGAGTGATCGAGGTGGAATGAAGAATCGGTGTTCGGAGTCAGTCCAAACCCGGTGAGGATCAGCGCAGGCGGCGGCTGAGGAGGGTGCCCATGCGCTCGAAGTCCATACCTGTTGTCGCGGTCGCGAGGTCACCGCGGAGGAGCGCACCGACCGCATCGTCAAGCGCGCCCATCGCGTGAGCGTACAGAGCCGGTCCAAGGCTGATCCGGCTGACGCCCGCCGTGCGCAACTCGGCGACGGACCGCACAGCATCCGCTGGCGAGATAAGAACGTTGACTGGAGTTGGTGCAACCGCCGCAACGATCGCGACCAGTGAATCGAGGTCGGGCGGGAATGGCGCGTGGACGACGTCGGCCCCGACCTCGGCGAAGGCTGTGAGGCGGCGGATTGTGTCGTCCAGATCGGGTCGCCCCTGCAGGTAGTTGTCCGTGCGCCCGGTGACCACGATCCGGCCCTTCGCCGCCGTGGTGGCTGCGCGCACCCGGGTGACGGCCTCGTCGAAGTAGCGGATGGGCCGGTCGGGATCGCCGGACGTGTCCTCGATCCCGATGCCTGCCAGCCCGTTCTCGACCGCAGCGTTCACCGTGGCCGCAACGTCCTCGAGGGTATCCCCATAGCCGTCCTCGAAGTCGCCGTTGACAGGCAAGCCCGTCAGGCGAGCGAGCAAGCCTGCATGCTCGAGATGCTCGGCGCGGCTGACCTGGTGTCGCCCGTCCAACCGGCCGAGCGATGCTGCAAGGGCAAAGGAGGACGTGGCGATCGCCTCGAAGCCCGAATCGGCGAAGAGCTGCGCCGAGAGGCCATCCCACGCGTTCGGCATCACGAGGCCACCCTCTCGGGTGTGCAGGGCCATGAACCTCTCGTAAATCTCAGAACTTGACATCTCAAGGCGTCTTCGTCGTGATAGCGGGGATGTCTATGACTGTCTGGTTGACGTTGTTGAGGTAGTTGGTGAGAAGGGACACTACCGCGGTGGTGACGATCGCAAGGATCTCCGCGTCGCTGTATGCGGCGCCACGTACGGCTGCGAGGTCGGCATCAGCGACCTGTCCGCGGGTCTCGATCACCCGCTGCACGAAACGAGCCACGGCGGCGCGGCGGGGATCGGTGGAGCTACCAGTGAGCGCGAGCTCGATGTCATCACCCGCCATGCCCCCGAGCTCTGACGATGTATAAGTGTGCAGGGCCTGGCAGTAGTCGCAGTCATTGGACCGTGAGACAGCCAGGGCAATCGTGTGCCGGGTCTTCGCGTCGAGGAGACGGCTGACGCTGCTCTGTAGGGACATCACGATCTCGAGCACGGCGGGGTTGGCCGCCAGGACGTTGAACATGTCCGGCGCAAAGCCGAAGTGCTTTCGGACTCCGTCGAGGATGCTCCTCGCCGTGGAGGGAACGTCTTCGAGGGCAGGGGCGATCCATCGGGACATTGTGCGGGAACCTCCACGTATCGGTTTTGGACTATTTCGTCCACAATAGGAGTGAATACCACTTAGAATGGGTTGTCAAGCCCATTATTTTGCTACGGTTGTGGCATGGAGATCAGCACGAACTCTGAGGCGCCGCAGAAACTCACCCAGAAGGGCCAGTCGACACGTACACGCATCTTGCGCCACGCCGCCGACCTGATCTACACGAAGGGCGTCCACACGACGAACAACAAGCTGCTCCGCAGCGCCGCCGGCGTCAGCGGTTCACAGCTCACCCATTACTTCCCGAACAAGGAGAGCCTCGTCCTCGGCGTCATCGACTGGCAGGCCAGCATCATCCTCCAATTCCACCGCAGCGAACGCTTCGCGGGTTTCGACACCATCGGCGCTTTTCAGGACTGGGCGGATTTCTATGTCCTCTCCGGTCGCCCGTTCGAGGACGGCTGCAGCCTCGGTGCCCTCGCGAGCGAGATCGTCAAAACCGATCTGGACGTCCATGACGAGCTCGCACGCGTTTTCGAGGAGTGGCGAGACATCTTTCGGGAAGGACTCGAGCGGATGCAGCGGCTCGGCCGCATCGACGCGTCGGCCGACCCCGCCCGGCTCGCCCACATGTTCATATCCGCCTACCAGGGAGGCGCGCTCCTCGCTCAGATAGCGGGTGACATCGCACCGATGCGAGACTCGCTGTACGCCGCCGTTGACCACCTTCGGACCTTTGCGACGCCGCGGGACGACACCTGACGCGGCTGCTGGACGGCTTTTGCAAGGGGCAACCGGAGGGATCGGCAAACAGGTCTCCTACTCCTATCCCACCCCCCGAAAGGCATGACTACACCCCAACCTGATGTCAGGCGGCCACGCAAGCCGTCAGTTTTCGGTCCCTACTCCTTAATGCTGACGCGCTCTTGCGAAGGTCCTAGATTTCAAGCTGACTTTTCTGGCTCGTTCCGGCAGCCGGCCGACGGCGGGACCTAGGTGTGGGTTTGGGTCGCTGAGATTGTGTCGGTGCATCACCCTTCCGTCATGTTGTCATTCAGCAGGTTGGCCATGAAGGAATATGAAAGTCCAGCCAGGCGGATACCTCACTTCCGGACGTCGCGCCCAAAAAACCTTCACTTCATCATGCAGTAGACGCGGAAGGTACCCATGAACAGGCAACGACGCGAAAACCAGAGACACCGGGATGAAAGGTGGCTTGAGCTTCATGAGCCAAATGCACGGCAATGCCGGCCGTCAGTCGGCCACGGTAATGGGCCCCAGAGCATCCGCGGGAGTCCGCCGGAACCGATTCCCGAACAACCCGACACAAGTCATGTCGCACTCCCCCGGACCGACCATGAACAAGCAGAACAGCCAACACGAACCCAGAAGGAGAAGCCAAGTGAACGCCCAACGACCAAGAAAAGAAACCCCACCGGAAATTTTCTCAGGTCATGTTGCCCCGGCCAGTTACGCCCATGAACAGGTAACAAGCGCCAAGACCGCCGACCCGGGAACGAAGGAGCCAGGCCGCGACACCACCGGCCACCAATGAAAAAGGCCCCCTAAGGGGCCCTTCACAACACAATTTGTCCACACTCAGAGGCTAAAAAGCCCCTGAACAGGGAAAACACGTGCCCGAGATGGGACTCGAACCCACACACCTTTCGATACCGCATTTTGAGTGCGGCGCGTCTGCCAATTCCGCCACTCGGGCGCGGAGTACACGGAGTAACAATCGTAGGCTCACAGCGAAGTGTGAGCAACGCAGCCACTACCAGTGCGCGGATTTACTCTACATGCAGATAGGCTAAAACCCAGAATCGCGCCAGCGCCGTCGCAACAAGCCATGCCGATCCAAGTACAAGCGCGGGGCCCAACTAAGATAGTCATAGTCCCGCCGTACCTTTTCAAGGAGATCCCGTGTCAGAACCGACGGAGTCAAACAAAACGTCCCAGCCGGCGCGCCGCGTAGTTGTGGCCGAAGATGAAACCCTCATCCGCCTGGACATCATCGAAATCCTGCGAGGCGAAGGCTACGACGTCATCGGCGAGGCCGACAACGGTGAGAAGGCCGTGCAGCTGGCCGAGGAGCTCAAGCCGGACCTGGTCCTCATGGACGTGAAGATGCCCGTCATGGACGGCATCTCCGCGGCCGAGAAGATCGTCAAGGCACGCATCGCCCCCGTGGTGCTGCTGACCGCCTTCAGCCAGAAGGAACTCGTGGAGCGCGCCCGCGACGCCGGCGCCATGGCCTACGTGGTGAAGCCCTTCACGCCCGCCGACCTCATCCCCGCCCTCGAGATCGCGCTGTCCCGCCACGAGGAGATCAAGGCCCTTGAAGCCGAGGTCACCGACCTGCAGGAGCAGTTCGCCACCCGCAAGCTCGTGGAACGCGCCAAGAGCCTGCTGACCACCAAGATGGGCCTGACGGAGCCGGAAGCCTTCCGCTGGATCCAGAAGACCTCGATGGACCGCCGCCTCAGCATGCGCGAAGTGGCCGAGACCATCATCAACCAGGTCAACTAGCCAAGAAGCGGCACCAAAGCGAAGGACCCCGGCACACCGTGCCGGGGTCCTTCCGTTTCCCCGGAAGCCGGGGACCTCGTGTTTACCCGCGCCGCGGTTCCCCGAACGCCGCGGTCCATCCATGTCCCCCGACAACCCGAGAAACCAAAAGAGAGGATCCCCGCCACCTGTGAATGCGTCCACCAGGCGGAGATCCTCCCTTCAGTGCCGGCTACTCAGCGGGAGCTGCTGCAGCCTTGTTCTTCTTCTTCTTTTCCGGCCACGGGCCGAGCTTTTCCTTCTTCTCGGTGGCCTCGCCCACGCGTGGCGTGTCGGCGAGGTCGCCCACCTTGTGGACCTTCAGCGAGTTGGTGGAGCCGGCCTTTCCCGGAGGGGAACCGGCAGCGATGACCACGAGGTCGCCGTCGTCCACCAGTCCCATGTCCAGCAGGCTGCGGTCAACCTGTGCGGTCATCTCATCCGTGTGGCCCACCATGGCAACCAGCTGCGGCTGGATTCCCCACGTCAGTGCCAGCTGATTCCACACTTGTTCCACCGGAGTGAACGCGAAAACCGGCTTGATCGGGCGGAGGCGGGACAGGCGGCGTGCCGAGTCACCGGACTGCGTGAACGTACAGATGTACTTGGCGTCCAGCTGGTCGGCGATTTCGACGGCGGCACGGGTGATGGCGCCACCGCGGGTCTTGGGTTTGGTGCCCAGCGGGGGGACGCGCTCCAGGCCGTGCTCCTCGGTGGACTCGATGATCCGGGCCATGGTCTTGACCGTCTCGATCGGGTACTTGCCCACGCTGGTCTCGCCGGAGAGCATGACTGCGTCGGCGCCGTCGAGCACTGCGTTGGCGCAGTCGGAGGCCTCTGCGCGGGTGGGGCGCGGGTTGTCGATCATGGACTCCAGCACCTGGGTGGCCACGATGACCGGCTTGGCCCAGCGGCGCGCCAGTTCGATGGCGCGCTTCTGCACGATCGGCACTTCCTCCAGCGGAAGCTCCACGCCGAGGTCGCCACGGGCCACCATGATCGCGTCGAACGCGTCGATGATTTCGTGGAGCTGGTCCACGGCCTGCGGCTTCTCGATCTTGGCAATCACCGGAACTCGGCGGCCTTCTTCGTCCATGATCTCGTGGACGCGCTTGATGTCCGAAGCGTCACGGACGAACGACAGGGCGACGAGGTCGACGCCGCGGCGGATGGCCCAGCGCAGGTCGTCCTCGTCCTTTTCGCTCAGTGCCGGGACGTTGACGGCAACGCCCGGGAGGTTGATGCCCTTGTTGTTGGACACGAAGCCGCCCACGGTCACCTTGGCGACAACCTTGACGTCGTCCACCTCGATGGCGCGCAGCGCCACCTTGCCGTCGTCGATCAGCAGGGCGTCACCAGCGTTGACGTCCTCGGTGAGGCTCTTGAGCGTGGTGGAGCAGATGTCCTTGGTGCCGGGTACGTCTTCAGTGGTGATCGTGAAGATGTCCCCCACGGCCAGCTCGTGGGGACCATCGACAAAGCGGCCCAGGCGGATCTTGGGCCCCTGCAGGTCGGCCATGATGGCGACGGCCTTGCCCAGATCGGACGCGGCCTTGCGGACGTTTTCATAGGTGTTGTCATGCACGGAGTAGTCACCGTGGCTCATGTTCATGCGGGCTACATCAACGCCGGCTTCCAGCACCGCGAGGGTGTTTTCGTAGCTGGCAATGGCCGGTCCGAAGGTGGCCACAATCTTTGCGCGTCTCATATACCTACCCTATTTGTCACTTGCATTGGTTAAGTTGTCGCGGAGATGAATTCCATCCCCGCCTTTGGCGCTATAGGACGACTCGCTACAGGACGGCTATGGCGCGGTCCGTCGGAGCCACGGGGGCAGGAAGGATGGTGCTTCCCATCAGGTACTTGTCCACTGCCGCAGCGGCGGCACGGCCTTCGGCGATGGCCCACACGATCAGCGACTGCCCGCGGCCGGCGTCGCCTGCCACGAAGACACCCTCCGTGTTGGTCATGTAGTAGCCGTCGCGGGCCACGTTGCCGCGGCCATCGAACTCGGCGTGCACCTGCTCGGTGATGCCGGCCGGCTCCGCTCCGGTGAAGCCCAGGGACAGGAACACCAGGTCGGCAGGAATGATCCGTTCGGTGCCGGCCTTGGGGAACCGCTTGCCGTCCACGAACTCGGTCTCTGCAACCTTGACGCCGGTCAGCTTGCCGTCCTCGCCCACGAACTCAACGGTGGAGGCGAGGTACGTGCGCTCACCGCCTTCCTCGTGGGCGCTGGCCACCTCGAAGAGGGTGGGGAACGTCGGCCACGGCTGGTGACCGGCGCGCTCCAGCGGCGGCTGCTTGCCGATGGCCAGGGTGGTCACCGAGGCCGCCTGGTGGCGGTGCGCCGTGCCGATGCAGTCCGCACCGGTGTCACCGCCACCGAGGATGACGACGTGCTTGCCGCGGGCGTCGATGTGGTTCTCCGGGGACTCCCCTGCCACCATGCGGTTGGAGGGGACCAGGTAATCCATGGCGAAGTGCACGCCGTCGAGGTCGCGGCCCGGGATGGGCAGGTCACGCGGCACGGTGGCGCCGGTGGCGATGACCACGGCGTCGTAACGGCGGCGCAGCTGCTCCCAGGTGACGTCCGTACCGACGGCGACGCCGGTGCGGAAGCGGGTGCCTTCGGCCTTCATCTGCTCGAGCCGGCGGTCCACCTGCTCTTTTTCCATCTTGAAGTCGGGGATGCCGTACCGCAGCAGGCCGCCGATCTTGTCGTCGCGTTCGTAGACGGCAACGGTGTGGCCCACGCGGGTCAGCTGCTGCGCAGCCGCCAGGCCGGCAGGGCCGGAACCGACGACGGCGACCGTCTTGCCAGTGAGGCGGTGCGGCGGCAGCGGGTTGACCCAGCCGTTGTCGAAGGCCTCATCGATGATGGACACCTCGACCTGCTTGATGGTCACGGCGGGCTGGTTGATGCCCAGCACGCAGGACGCCTCGCACGGGGCGGGGCAGAGCCGGCCGGTCCATTCGGGGAAGTTGTTGGTGGCGTGCAGCCGCTCAATCGCTTCCTCACCCTTGTCCCGCCACATGAGGTCGTTCCACTCGGGAATCAGGTTCCCCAGCGGGCAGCCCTGGTGGCAGAACGGCACGCCGCAGTCCATGCAGCGGCCGGCCTGGCTCTTCAGGACACCCTTTTCCTGGGCCTCGTAGACTTCCTTCCAGTCCATGATGCGGACGGGAACGGGACGGCGCGGCTGGGTTTCACGCTGACGTACTTTCAGAAATCCGCGTGGATCAGCCACCGGTCACCTCCAGGATTCGAGACCAAACTTCTTCGCCGTCGGGGTCAAGGCCCTCTTCGATGGCGTCGAGACGGGTTTGCAGCACTGCGGCGTAGTCGCGCGGCAGCACCTTGGTAATGCGGGCAGCGGTGTCGTCGAAGTTGTCGAGCAGACGCGCAGCCAGCTGGGATTCGGTTTCCTCCACGTGCTTGACCAGCAGGCCGTGGACGATGTCGCGGTCCTCGGCGTCCAGCTCAAGGAGCTGGAGTTCGCCGGACTGCAGTGCTTCCTTGTTGACCCGGGCGGTGTCCAGGTCCAGCACGTAGGCCGTACCGCCGGACATGCCCGCGCCGAAGTTGCGGCCCGTGCGGCCGATGATCAGCGTCTGGCCACCGGTCATGTACTCACAGCCGTGGTCGCCGATGCCTTCAACAACCGCGGTGGCGCCCGAGTTGCGGACCAGGAAGCGTTCGCCCACCTGGCCGCGCAGGAACAGCTCGCCGCTCGTCGCGCCGTAGCCGATCACGTTTCCTGCTACGACGTTGCGCTCGGCCTGGAACACGTTGGAGCGGTCCGGGCGGACGATGATCCGGCCACCGGAGAGGCCCTTGCCGACGTAGTCGTTGGAGTCGCCGTACAGGCGCAGCGTGATGCCGGCAGGCAGGAAGGCACCCAGCGACTGGCCGGCGGTGCCGTTCAGCGTGATGTCGATGGTGTCCGTGGCCAGCACGTCCGTGCCGAACGTCTTGGTCACGACGTGGCCCAGCATGGTGCCCACCGAGCGGTCGGTGTTGATGACGTCAACCGTGATCTTTACCGGGGCACGGTCGGTCAGCGCCTCGGCGGCCATGGTGATGAGCCGCTGGTCGAAGTGCTTGTCCAGCTCGTGGTTTTGGCCGGTCAGGTTCCGCAGCGGGGCGTCGTCGTCGAACTCGAGGCCGTGCAGGATCGGATCCAGGTCCAGGCCTTCGGCCTTCCAGTGGCTGATGGCCTCCTGGGTGTCCAGCATTTCGGCGTGGCCGATCGCTTCCTCAATGCTGCGGAAACCGAGCTCCCCGAGGATCTCGCGGACCTCCTCGGCCAGGAACTCGAAGAAGTTGACCACGAACTCCGGCTTGCCGCTGAAGCGGGCGCGCAGCTCGGGGTTCTGCGTGGCGACGCCCACGGGGCAGGTGTCCAGGTGGCAGACGCGCATCATGATGCAGCCTTCAACCACCAGCGGTGCCGTGGCGAAGCCGAATTCCTCGCCGCCGAGCAGCGCGGCAATGACGACGTCGCGGCCGGTCTTGAGCTGGCCGTCCACCTGCACCACCACGCGGTCGCGCAGGCCGTTGAGCATGAGGGTCTGCTGGGTCTCCGCGAGACCCAGTTCCCACGGCACACCGGCGTGCTTGAGCGAGTTCAGCGGCGAGGCGCCGGTACCGCCGTCGTGCCCGGAAACAAGCACGACGTCGGCCTTGGCCTTGGTCACGCCGGCGGCAACTGTGCCGATGCCTACCTCAGAGACGAGCTTGACGTGCACCCGGGCGGAGGGGTTCGCGCGCTTGGCATCGTAGATGAGCTGCGCGAGGTCCTCGATCGAGTAGATGTCGTGGTGCGGGGGCGGGGAGATGAGCCCGACGCCGGGCGTCGAGTGGCGCGTCCGGGCAACCCAGGGGTACACCTTCTGCGCCATCAGCTGGCCGCCTTCGCCGGGCTTGGCGCCCTGGGCCATCTTGATCTGGATGTCGTCCGCGTTAGTCAGGTACAGGCTCGTGACGCCGAAGCGGCCCGAGGCAATCTGCTTGACGGCGGAGCGGCGCTCCGGATCCAGCAGGCGGTCGACGTCCTCGCCGCCTTCACCGGTGTTGGACTTGCCGCCCAGCCGGTTCATGGCGATTGCGAGGGTCTCGTGGGCTTCCTTGGAGATGGAGCCGTAGCTCATGGCACCCGTGGAGAAGCGCTTGACGATGCTGGAAACCGGCTCGACTTCCTCGAGCGGAACGGCCGGGCGGACGCCCTCCTTGAACTTGAGCAGACCGCGCAGGGTCATCAGGTTCTCGGACTGGTCATCCACGCCCTTGGTGTAGGCCTTGAAGATGTCGTAGCGGCGCTCACGGGTGGCGTGCTGCAGCCGGAATACCGTCTCCGGGTTGAAGAGGTGGGGCTCGCCGTCGCGGCGCCACTGGTACTCGCCGCCGCCCAACAGGGGCCGGTGCGGCTGCTCGATGCCACCCTCGGGGTACGCCATCTGGTGCCGCGCGGAAACCTCGGCCGCGATGACGTCCAGGCCCACACCGCCCAGCTGGGAGTGCGTGCCGGCGAAGAATTCATCCACGAGCTCCTGGCCCAGGCCCAGCGCTTCGAACGTCTGGGCGCCGGTGTAGGACGCCACGGTGGAGATGCCCATCTTGGACATGATCTTCAGGACACCCTTGCCGAGGCCCTTGATGAGGTTGTAGACGCCGTCCTGCGGGGTCACGCCCACCACGTCGCCGGCAGCGATGAGCTGTTCGACGGACTCCATGGCCAGGTACGGGTTCACGGCGGACGCGCCGTAGCCCACGAGGACAGCCACATGGTGCGTCTCCCGGACATCGCCGGCCTCAACCACCAGGGCGGTCTTGGTCCGGTTGGCACTCCGCAGCAGGTGGTGGTGCACGGCGCTGACCAGCAGCAGGGACGGGATCGGGGCCCACTGGGCGTTCGAGTCGCGGTCGGAGAGGACCACGTACTGCACGCCGCGGTTGATGGCACCGGACACCTGCTCGCAGATTTCGGTGAGCCGGGCGCGCAGCGCGTTCTCGCCGCCCTCGGGGCGGTAGAGGCCACGGACCTTCATGGCCACCTTGTCGCCGTCGGCGTTCTCGATGTTGGCGATCTTGGCGAGCTGGTCGTTGTTGATCACCGGGAACGGCAGGGAGACCTGCGGCTGGCGCACCTGCTTGGTGTCCAGGAGGTTGCCGTTGGGGCCGATGGCGCAGGTCAGGGAGGTGACCAGCTCCTCACGGATGGCGTCCAGCGGCGGGTTGGTCACCTGCGCGAAGGACTGCACGAAGTAGTCGAAGAGCAAGCGGGGGCGCTTGGACAGGACGGCCACCGGCGTGTCGGAGCCCATGGCGCCCAGCGGTTCGGCGCCGGTGCGGGCCATCGGGCCCAGCAGGATCTTCAGCTCTTCGGTGGTGTAACCGAACGTGCGCTGGCGGATGTTCACGGACGCCGCGGTGTGCACCACGTGCTCGCGTTCCGGCAGCTCGTTGAGGTCGATCAGGTTGTCCTTGACCCACTCGGCCCAGGGGTTCGCCGCGGCAACTTCGGCCTTGACCTCTTCATCACCGATAATGCGGCCGGCCTCGGTGTCCACCAGGAACATCTTGCCCGGCGAGACGCGGCCCTTCTTGACCACCTTTGACGGTTCGACGTCGATAACGCCCACCTCGGAGGCGAAGACGACCAGGCCGTCTTCGGTGATCCAGTACCGGCCGGGGCGCAGGCCGTTCCGGTCCAAGGTAGCGCCCACGAGGGCGCCGTCGGTGAACGAAACAGCAGCGGGGCCGTCCCAGGGCTCCATCAGCAGGGAGTGGTACTCATAGAACGCCCGGCGTGCCGGATCCATCGTGGCGTGGTTTTCCCAGGCCTCGGGGATCATCATCATGATGGCGTGCGTGATGGGGCGGCCGGACAGCCACAGCAGTTCGGCAACTTCGTCGAAGGACGCGGAGTCGGACGCGCCGGGGGTGCAGATCGGGAACAGCTCTTCCGGCGAGTCACCCAGCAGCGGGTTGGCGAGCTGGGACTGGCGGGCGCGCATCCAGTTCCGGTTGCCCTTGACGGTGTTGATTTCACCGTTGTGGGCGATGGTGCGGAACGGCTGGGCCAGCGGCCAGGACGGGAAGGTGTTGGTGGAGAAGCGCGAGTGGACAATCGCCAGCTTGGTCTTGAAGCGCTTGTCCGAAAGGTCCGGGTAGAACGGCTCCAGCTGGGCCGTGGTCAGCATGCCCTTGTAGACGATGGTCCGCGAGGACAGCGACGGGAAGTAGACGCCGAACTTGTTCTGGGCGCGCTTGCGGATGCGCCAGGCGCGGGCGTCCAGATCGTTGCGGTCCAGCTGCTCGCCGGTTGCCGAGGCGAAGAACGGCTGGGAGAAGTACGGCATGCAGGCGCGCGCCATGGCACCGACCAGGTCGGCGACGACGGGAACCTCGCGCCATCCCAGAACGGTCAGTCCTTCATCGGCCGCCAAGCCCTCGATGCCGGCCTTCGCGGCGTCGGCCTCGCGCTGCTCAGCGGGGAGGAAGGCGGTGCCCACCACGTACTGGCCGGGGGCCGGAAGTTCGAATTCGGTGACGGCACGGAAGAACTCGTCCGGCACCTGCATCAGGAGGCCGGCGCCGTCACCCGTCCCCTCATCGGCACCGACGGCACCACGGTGCTCGAGGTTGCGCAGGGCGGTAAGGGCGGCATCGACAATGTCGTAGCCGGGCTCACCGCGCAGGGTGGCAATGATCGCAAGACCGCAGGCATCCTTCTCCTGCTCAGGGTTATAGAGCCCGGAAGCCTCGGGGAGCGCCGCGAACCGCTTGAACGGCGACATGGCGGCGTCCGGCTGGTTCGGTTCAGACCAGCTGGGGCTTGAAAGAGTTTGGGTCATGGGAGACGTCCTTCCTCCTGATCGTGCGTATGGAAGGGACAACGTTGGCCCCACTCAGAGCGCCACTGTGATGGGCACAACAAAGTGTTACTGCTTATTGGAAATTGTAGGGCAGGCATGCGTGCTGAACTAACAGTTACGCAGGCTCACGCCCCGGGCTTGACCGGCCAGCAGCTCTATGCTGACCGGAGTGGGCCCCTGCCACGACGTTGTGGTGGTGGGCGCTCCGAGCGGTAACTCTCTGCTGCCCTGGGTACCGGTGCCTTTTAGCGTGAGCTGTCGGCCTCCGGTGCGGTTCCGGTGTCTGTGCCACCGGACTTTCCGGTGTTCCGCGACTCCGCGGCGGTTGGGGTGCCGCCGGTGGATGCCGGGACTGCTTCCGTTTGGGCAGAAGCTAGGCCGGAACCGTTTTGGTTATCAGGGAGATTATCACGCGATTCACTATCTGAGACAACATGGTCCGTATCACGGACTGGATGGCCGGTCACATTTGGGGCGGTCGACTTCACGCCGTCGGCCTCCCCGGCCACTGCTGCGGCTGGCTCCCGGCCCGGCAGGTAGACAGTGTCCGCGTTACCGTCCTTGCGCCGGCCCAGCACAATGAACACAGCCAGTGCGGCGACGAACACAAAGATGCTGGTCCAGACGTTCAGGCGGGTGGTGATGCCGAAGAGGCTGATCTGCTCGGCATCGTCGATCCGCATGGCCTCAATCCAGACCCGGCCCAGCGTGTAGTACATGGCGTACAGCCAGAAGAGCCTGCCGCGGCGGAAGTGGAACCGGCGGTCGAGGGCCAGGAGGATCAGCACACCCGCGATGTTCCACAGCGATTCATAGAGGAACGTGGGGTGGAAGAGCGTGTCGGCCGGGTACCCGGCCGGGAAGTTGGCGTTGTCCGCGTCCACCTGGAGTCCCCACGGCAGCGTGGTGGGGCCGCCGAAGAGCTCCTGGTTGAAGTAATTCCCCCACCGGCCGATGGCCTGTGCCAGCAGAAGGCCCGGGGCCGCCGCGTCCATGAAGGCCGTGAGCTTAACCCCGGCACGGCGGCAGCCGATCCACGCGCCGAAGGCACCCAGAACCACGGCTCCCCAGATTCCGAGGCCGCCGCGCTGGATCTGCGGAATCAAAGACAGGTCCCCGGTGCCGTCGAAGCCGGGACCGAAGTACGCGTCCGGGGAGGAGAACACGTGGTAGAGCCGGCCACCGATGATGCCGAACGGGATGGCCCAGATGGCAATGTCCCAAACACTGCCTTCAGGCGCTCCGCGCTTGGCCCAGCGGACGGAGGTCAGCCACAGGCCAACCACAATGCCGGCCAGGATGCACAGGGCGTAGGCATGGATGCGGAGCGATCCCCACGGCAGCGGAATATCGAATCCGGACCAGTCCGGGCTCGGGATGCTTGCGGGCACCATGCCGGCTGGAACCAGTGCGGCTGCGGTGAGGAGCGTCTGCATGGTTGCGTTACTTCCTGGTCAGTCCGGTACTGAGGTCTTTGGTGAGCTGTGCGACGGCGTCCACTCCGCCGTCGCGCACGGCCGCCACGAGTGCCGAACCGACGATCACGCCGTCCGCGTAGGCAGCGATCTCCGCGACCTGCTCGGCGGTGGAGACGCCGAGGCCCACGCACACGCGTTCAGCGCCGGCAGCCCTGGCCGCTGCCACGACGCCGGTGGCTGCGTCGCTCACGGCGGTGCGGGCACCGGTGACGCCCATGATGGAGACGGCGTAGACAAAGCCGCGGCTTGCGTCCACGGTCCGGCGCATGCGCTCGGGTGTGGAGGAAGGTGCCACCAGGAAGACACGGTCCAGGCCGTACTTCTCCGACGCGTCCATCCACTCGGCTGCCTCGTCCGGAATCAGGTCCGGGGTGATGAGCCCTGCTCCCCCGGCCTCGGCCAGGCGCCGCGAGAACTCGTCCACGCCCATCCGGACCACGGGGTTCCAGTACGTCATGACCAGGACTGCGGCGTCGGTCTCGCTGGTGATGCCGGCGACGACGTCAAAGACCTGCCGGACGGAGAACCCCTTGGCCAGGGCCTCGGTGGTGGCTGCCTGGATGACCGGGCCGTCCATGACCGGGTCGGAGTACGGAATGCCGACCTCGATCAGGTCAGCGCCGTTACGCGCCAGGGCGATGCCGGCGGCGATGGTCTCCTCGACGCTCGGGTACCCGGCGGGCAGGTAGCCGATCAGGGCGGCGCGGCCTTCCGCGCGGGCCTTGTCGATGGCAATGGCCGACTTGCTGGTGGTCTGCGCTGTAGTCACAGCTGCTCCCCTTCCTTGCCGATGGCTGCTTCGGCCGAGTCCTTGTCCAGAAGGTCGAACCACTCCGCTGCCGTGGCAACGTCCTTGTCTCCCCTGCCGGACAGGTTCACGATCACGATCTTGTCGCTTGCATCACCTTCGGCAGCCAGCCGCTGGCCCACCTTAATGGCGCCGGCGAGGGCGTGGGAGGACTCGATCGCGGGAATGATGCCCTCGGTGCGGCACAGGAGGCGGAACGCTTCCATGGCTTCGCTGTCCGTGATGGGCTCGTAGCTGACCCGCCCAATGTCCGCGAGGTAGGAGTGCTCGGGCCCGACCCCGGGGTAGTCCAGGCCTGCCGAGATGGAGTGCGACTCGATGGTCTGGCCGTCGTCGTCCTGCATCAGGTAGGACCGTGCGCCGTGCAGCACGCCGGGCCGCCCCAGCGTGATGGTCGCGGCGTGGCGGCCGGTTTCGACGCCGTCGCCGCCAGCTTCGAAGCCGTAGATCTTCACCGACGGGTCATCCAGGAAACCGTGGAAGATGCCGATGGCGTTGGAACCGCCGCCGATGCAGGCGCAGACCGCATCGGGCAGGCGGCCGGCCTGCTCGAGGATCTGGGCGCGGGCCTCCTCGCCGATGACTTCGTGGAAGTAGCGGACCATGGCCGGGAACGGGTGGGCGCCCGCCGCCGTGCCCAGGAGGTAGTGGGTGTTGCCGACGTTGGCCACCCAGTCCCGGAGGGCTTCGTTGATGGCGTCCTTGAGGGTCTGCGAACCGTTGGTGACCGGGATGACCGTGGCGCCCAGAAGTTCCATCCTGGCCACGTTCAGCGCCTGCCGGCGGCAGTCTTCGGCGCCCATGTAGACGACGCATTCGAGGCCCAGCAGCGCAGCGGCCGTGGCACTGGCCACGCCGTGCTGGCCGGCGCCGGTTTCGGCAATGACGCGGGTCTTGCCCATCCGCTTGGCAAGCAGTGCCTGGCCCAGCACGTTGTTGATCTTGTGCGAACCGGTGTGGTTCAGGTCCTCGCGCTTGAGGAAGATCCGGACGCCGCCCGCGTGCTCGGCAAAGCGTTTGGCCTCGGTCAGGAGTGAGGGCCGGCCGGAGTAGTTCTTGTTCAGGTCCGCGATCTGGGCGGTGAACTCCGGATCGGCCTTGGCCTTCTCGAACGTGTCCTCAAGCTCGTCCAGGGCGGCGATCAGTGACTCAGGCATCCACCGGCCGCCGTAGGCGCCGAAGTAGGGTCCCGGGGCGTGGCGCAGCGAGGTGCCTCCCTGCAGGAATGCATCCACCGCCCCCTGGTCAGAGCCGGCTGTTGGCGCGTCGGCCATCAGTCTCACCATCCTGTTCACTTTTTCTTATTGATGTCAGGCGCCAACTGTCCGCACGGTGTGCGGACAGTTGGTGCCACGGTTGGGTGGAAGCTCAGGCCCGGGCGGCGATGGCCGCGGCCCCGGCCGCTGTGAACTCCGCAATGCGTTCACGCGGGGTGGCGTCGCTGACGAGCGCCTCCCCCACGAGGATGGCGTTGGCGCCGTGCGCCGCATAGTGCGCGACGTCGTCGGCGTTCCGGACGCCCGACTCCGCCACCACCACAGCGCCAGCGGGAATGCTGCCGGCGAGGGAGGCGAAAACGGAACGGTCGACGTCGAGCGTCTTGAGGTTGCGGACGTTGACGCCGATGATCCGGGCGTTGGCGGCCACGGCGCGCTCGACTTCCTCCGGCGTGTGCGTTTCTACCAGCACGTTCATGCCGAGCTCGCGGCTCAGGGCGCTGAATTCACGCAGCTGCTGGTCGGACAGGGCGGCCACGATCAGAAGGATGAGGTCCGCACCGTGGGCGCGGGCTTCCCAGATCTGGTACTCGTCCAGCGTGAAGTCCTTGCGCAGCAGCGGGACGTCCACGCTGGCGCGGACGGCGTCAAGGTCAGCCAGCGACCCGCTGAAACGGCGCTGCTCGGTGAGCACGCTGATCACCGCGGCTCCGCCGTCGGCGTACTGCACGGCCAGCGACGCGGGGTCCGCGATGCTGGCGAGGTCGCCCTTGGAGGGGCTGCGGCGCTTGATCTCGGCGATGACCTTGAGCTCGCCGCGGTCCGCGGACGTACCCCCGAGGGCAGCCCACGCGTCCCGGGCAGGAGCTGCCGCCAGGGCGCGGTCCTTCAGTTCCGCAAGGGACACGAGGCGCTTCCGGTCCTCCATGTCCTCCCTGACACCGGCATTGATGTCGTCGAGAACGGTCACGATTAGTGGCCGGTGTTCTTGATCTTGCTGCCGCCAACGCCGTAGCCGGCCTTGCGCATGACGTAGCCGGCCAGCAGGCCGACGAACATGACGGCGATGCCTGCCCAGAAGATCGGGCTGTTGGCAATGACGAACGCAATGGAGGCGATGAGGGCGCCGATGAGCATGACGATCACGCAGGTCCAGGCGGCGGGGCTGTTGCCGTGGCCCAGGTCGATGCTGTGGTCGATGCCGTGGTGCTCCTTGGGGGCGGCGGGCTTTGTACCGGAAACAGTGGCTTTGCTCATGTGAATCTCCTCAGGATCAATACTGCTTACATTCTGCCATTTTTTGCCGCGGCCTTCGGCATCGCGGCCGGGGTGCGTGGCTGCGTGACCCGCCGGCTCAGGTGGGGTCGTCGCCCCGGGAGAGCCTGTCCCAGCTGTCGATCTCGTCCACCGGGCCGGCCAGCCCGCCCGCGGGACCCGCCGCTGCGGCGTCGTATTTGGTCCGGGCCTTCCAGTACCGCCCCGCCGGAACCACCAGCAAACCGCACACGGCCAGCAGGGAACCTGCGACGACGGCGAGCACCGGGAAGGCGCTGACGCTCACGTCCGCGGCGCCTCCGGAAACCCCGGTGGCGGCGGCGATGGAACCCTGGGCCGCGGCCAGCGGATCGGCGAGGACGGTGGCGGCCGCGGCGATAATGCCGGCCGCCGCCAGCACGATGATGGCCGTAATGATCCAGCGTGCGATCTTTCCGGCGATGGAGGCCGCGAGCCCGCCTGCCAGCGCGACGAGGGCCAGGGCGGTGACCGTGGTGGCTGCTTTGCTGCCCTGCACCTGGAGGCCGCCTCCGCCCCCGGCCGCCTGGCCCAGCTGCTGGGGGTCCAGGTGGACCGTCAGCCACGTCTGGGTGGTGGTGCCGAAGACCGCCAGCGCCAGGGCCGCGATCAGCAGCACCACCGTGGACTTGCGTGCCCAGCCCGGGACCGTGCTGCGGGTTTTGCCCGGCACGGCGGATCCTGCGGGAACCGCCATCAGGAGTTTGCCTCGGTGGCCGAATCGGCAGCGCCTACGGAATCCGGGGTGATGTTGTGCAGCGAGCCGGCCGTGTGGACAGCCCGCAGCGGGGCCGCCGCCTTGTTGACGGTTTCCTGTGCCTCGGCCGGGTTGCTCGAGTCCGCCACGATGCCCCCGCCCGCCTGGACGTAGGCACGCCCTTCGCGCAGCAATGCGGACCGGATGGCGATGGCCATGTCCATGTCCCCGGCGAAGTCCAGGTAGCCCACCACGCCGCCGTAGATGCCGCGGCGGTGCGGCTCGAGTTCATCCAGCAGGCGCAGTGCCCGGGGCTTCGGGGCGCCGGACAGTGTTCCGGCCGGGAAGGTGGCCTTCAGGACGTCGTAGGCCTTCGCCGTGGGGGCCAGGCGTCCGACGACGGTGGAGACCAGGTGCATGATGTGGCTGAAGCGCTCCACCTCCATGAACTGGGTGACGTCCACGGAACCCGCCACGCAGACCTTCGACAGGTCGTTGCGGGACAGGTCCACCAGCATGAGGTGCTCAGCCCGTTCCTTCTGGTCCGCGAGGAGCTCCTCGGCCAGGGCCTTGTCCGCGTCCACCGTCTTGCCGCGTGGCCGGGAGCCTGCAATGGGGTGGGTGATGACGTCCTCACCGGTGACCGTCACCAGCGCCTCGGGCGACGAGCCGACGATCGAGTACTGCCGGCCGGCGGCGTCCTCAAGGCTGAAGATGTACATGTACGGGCTCGGGTTGGTGTTGCGCAGCACCCGGTAGACGTCCAGCGGCGACGCTCCGCACTCCATCTCGAAGCGGCGGGAGATGACCACCTGGAAGACTTCGCCGTCCACGATCGCCTCCTTGCCCCGGTCGAGGGCGGCTAGGTACTCGGGCTCGTGCCAGCGTTCCTGGACGCTGGCGGCAAAATCGAGGGCCGCCGGCTCCAGGACCGACACCGGCTGCGGCACCGGGGTGCTGATGCGTGCCAGCAGTTCCTTCACGCGGGCGACGGCGTCATGCCAGGCCTCGTCGACGCGTTCGGAGCTGTTGTCGAAGTTGATGGCGTTGGCGATGAGCAGCACCGTGCCGTCCATGTTGTCGTGGACGGCCATGTCCGTGACGAGGTTCAGGGCCAGTTCCGGCAGCTGCAGGTCGTCCTCCGGCGGGCTGGTGAGCTTCTCCCAGTGCCGGACCGTTTCCCAGCCGAGGAAACCCACGAGGCCGGAGGTGAACGGCGGGAGACCGTCGAACCTGTCGGTGCGCAGCGCCTCGATGGTGTCGCGGATGGCGTCAACGGGGTTTCCGTCCACGGGCACACCGGCCGGCGGCTCGCCCAGCCAGTGCGCCTGTCCGTCCTTGGTGGTGAGCGTGGCGCGGGACCGGGAACCGATGAAGGAGTAGCGGGACCAGGCACCGCCGACAGCCGCCGACTCCATGAGGAACGTGCCCGGCTGGCCCTGCGCCAGCTTCCGGTACAGCCCGATCGGCGTTTCAGCGTCCGCCAGCACCTTGAGCCGGACAGGGATGACGCGGCTGTGGGCGGCGAGTTCACGGAACTCTTCCAGGCCAGGGCTGATGATTCCGAGGTCCTGCATCGCTATTGGTTCTCCGTCTGTTCTTGGTTAGTGCCTGGGTGTAAGTGCCTGCCGGGGCAGAGGCCTGTTGGGTGGAAGAGGCGGGCCTAGCTGGCCGGACCTGCCACAACGTCGAGGGCCCGGCCGTCAAAGCAGGTCCGTGTACCGGTGTGGCAGGCAGCCCCCACCTGGTCCACCCGCACGAGGAGGGCGTCGCCGTCGCAGTCCAGGGCCACCGACTTGACCCACTGCACGTGGCCGGACGTGTCACCCTTGCGCCAGTATTCCTGGCGGGAGCGCGAGTAGAACGTCACGCGGCCGGTGGTCATGGTCCGGTTCAGGGCCTCGTCGTCCATCCAGCCCAGCATGAGGACCTCGTTGGTGTCGAACTGCTGCACGATGGCCGCCACAAGTCCGGCACCGTCCCGCTTGAGGGCCGACGCAATGTCGGCTGGCAGGGGGCTCCCCGGCAGAAGGCTTTCGCCGGCACCGGAGGAAGGCGCGCCAAAGGAAGTGGCACCGGCAGGCGAGGCGGGGGCGGGGCTGGGGGCGGGCTGCTCAGACATCACGTCAAGTCTAGTGCCCAGCACGGGACCCTGGCACAAACGCCCTCGCGTCCCTCTGATGAGGCGCTGCAGCCAGTTCGCATGCTCTCCTGCACGTTTTAGTGCCGCAGTCCTTGAAAAGCTTTGAAGGCTCCTCGGATTCGGGGACCGGGCAGGACCACCGTGGCCATGGGCACAAATTCACCGGGATCAACAGACTGCGCAACTCCCCGGGTGACGTGCTAGTTTTCCAAGTGATGCATTTCGTCGATCCGTCCCGAGAAGTCCTGGCCGAGACCCTGCTGGCGGCCGGTCCTGACTCCCCCACGCTCTGCAAGGGCTGGAAGACCAGGGACCTCGCAGCTCACCTGTACCTGCGCGAGCGGAAAGCCGCCGTCGGGCTTGGCCTGATCATCAAAGGCCTGTCCAAGGCCTCGGACAAGGCGACCGCCCGGCTGGCCGCAAAGCTCAAGACGGCCGACGACTACGCCAAGCTTGTGAACTCCTTCCGCGCGGGGCCGCCCGCGCTCTCCCCCATGAAGATCAAGGCGCTGGATGAGAGTTCCAACCTGATCGAATACTTCGTCCATACGGAGGACGTCCGGCGTGCCGTTGACCGCTGGGCCCCGCGGGCCCTCGACGAGGAGTACTCGGACGCCCTGTGGGATGAGCTCGTCAAACGGGCAGCCATCCTCTACCGCGGCGTGGACCTGGGCATCGTCCTGGTCAGCCCCTCCGGCCCCCGGCATGTCGCCAAGCGCGCCCCCGTCTCTGTGGCCATCGTCGGGGAGCCCGGCGAACTGCTGATGCACGCCCACGGCCGCACGCGCCACGCGCTGGTGACCTTCGAAGGCCAGCCGGACGCCGTCGCCCTCCTCCAGTCAGCCGAAGTAGGTCTGTAACAGTCCGGCGGTTGAGCTTGCCGAAATCCCGGTTTCGACATGCTCAACCAGCGAACTTTTTAGCGGACCTCGAAGCCGGCGTCGCGGATTGCGGTCTTGACCTGGGACATCATGTCGTCCGGGCCCCAGTGGAAGATGGAGGCAGCGAGTACGGCGTCCGCTCCGGCCTGCACGGCGGGCGCGAAGTGCGCAGGCTCCCCTGCCCCGCCGGAGGCGATGATCGGAACCTTGACCGCAGACCGGACCAGGCGGATGAGCTCGAGGTCGAAGCCGTCCTTGGTCCCGTCGGCGTCGATGGAGTTCAGCAGGATTTCGCCGACACCGCGGTCCGCCGCTTCCCTGGCCCAGGCGACGGCGTCGATTCCGGTGCCCTGGCGGCCGCCGTGTGTGGTCACTTCAAAGCCCGACGGCGTGGGCTGGGATCCAGGACGGACGCGCCGTGCGTCCACGGAAAGCACCAGGACCTGGGAGCCGAAGTGCCGGGTGATTTCATCGATGACGTCGGGCCGGGCCACGGCTGCGGTGTTGATGGATGCCTTGTCGGCACCGAAGCGCAGCAGCTTGTCCACCTCGGCCACGCCGCGGACGCCGCCGCCGACGGTGAGCGGAATGAACACTTCCTCGGCGGTGCGGCGGACGACGTCGAACGTGGTTTCGCGGTTGCCGGAGGAGGCGGTCACGTCCAGGAAGGTGAGTTCGTCGGCGCCGGCGTTGTCGTAGCGGTGGGCCAGTTCCACGGGGTCCCCGGCGTCGCGGAGGCCTTCGAAGTTGATGCCCTTGACCACGCGGCCGGCGTCAACGTCCAGGCAGGGAATAACGCGGACGGCTACAGCCATGACTTCTCCTGTTGTGCTGCTGGGGTGTGCTGTCTAAGGAAACCGGGTCAGATCCGGCAGGCGTGGATGCTGCTGACCAGGATGGCGCGCGCGCCGAGGTCGTACAGCTCGTCCATGATCCGGTTGGTTTCCTTCTTGGGCACCATGGAGCGGACAGCCACCCAGTCGGAATCGCGCAGCGGCGAGACAGTGGGTGATTCCAGGCCGGGCGTGAGGCCGGCGGCCTGCTCCACGAGCTCCTTGCGGATGTCGTAGTCCATGAGCACGTACTGGCGCGCCACCAGGACACCCTGCAGGCGCCGGATCAGGACGTCGATTTCCCTGGCCGTGCCGTTGGCGGCGCCGCCCTCGCCGGTCCGGCGGATGAGCACTGCCTCGGACTTGAGGATCGGCTCGCCGAAGATCTCCATGCCGGCGGCCTTGAGCGTGTTGCCTGTTTCGACGACGTCGGCGATGGCGTCAGCGACGCCGAGGCGCACGGAGGATTCCACCGCGCCGTCCAGCCGGACCACTTTCGCCTTGATGCCGCGCTCCGCCAGGTAATCGCGCAGGAGGCCGTCGTAGCTGGTGGCAAGGCGCTTGCCCTCGAGTTCATCCACGGTGCTGAAGTCGCCGATCGGTCCGGCGAAGCGGAACGTGGAGGCGGCGAAGCCCAGCGGAAGCAGCTCCTCAGCCTCCACCTGCGCGTCCAGCAGGAGGTCACGGCCGGTGATTCCGACGTCGAGCGTTCCCTGCCCGACGTAAACGGCGATGTCCCGGGGGCGGAGGAAGAAGAACTCGATGTCGTTGTCGGGGTCCACCATGACCAGTTCGCGGCTGTCGCGACGCTGGCGGTAGCCAGCCTCGGACAGCATGGCGGAGGCGGCTTCGGACAGGGATCCCTTGTTGGGTACGGCTACACGCAGCATTAGGAGGTCTTTCTGGTTTGGAAGGTTGGGTCAGGCAAGCGGGGCCACGCAAAGGCGGCTAGAGATGCTTGTAGACGTCTTCCAGGCTGAGTCCTTTGGCGAGCATCAGGACCTGCAGGTGGTACAGGAGCTGCGAGATCTCCTCGGCGGCGGCCTCGTCCGATTCGTACTCGGCTGCCATCCAGACTTCAGCCGCTTCCTCCACGACTTTTTTGCCGATGCCGTGGATTCCCGACTCCAGTTCGGCGACGGTGCGGGATCCCTCGGGGCGGGTCGCTGCCTTCTCGCTCAGTTCTGCGAACAGCGTCTCGAAATTCTTCACGCCCTCCAGCCTACTTGCTCGGGGCCGGGGCCCGCCTGTCGGGCAGTTCCATGACGGCGGGGATGTGAGCGATTGCACACGTTGCATGCTTGCGCCCGCACCCCCGCACGCCCCGGAGCTGGGGAAATGTTCTTAGTACTGCTTGAGCAGCAGTGCCGTGGCCAGTGCTGCCGTGACGGCCTCGTGTCCCTTGTCTTCCGAGGACCCGGGCAGCCCGGCCCGGTCCAGGCCCTGCTCTTCGGTGTCGCAGGTCAGCACGCCGAACCCGACCGGCACGCCGGTGCTGACGCTGACATCGGTGAGTCCCGACGTCGCGGCCTGGCAGACGTAGTCAAAGTGCGGCGTTCCGCCGCGGATGACGACGCCGAGGGCCACGACGGCATCAAAGTGCGGTGCCAGCCGCGCGGCGGCGACCGGAAGCTCGAAGCTGCCGGGGACGCGCAGCACCGTCGGCTCGTTGATGCCGGCATCCTTGGCCGCGCGCAGGGCGCCGTCCAGGAGGCCGTCCATGATCTGCGTGTGCCAGCTTGCCGCCACGATCGCCAGCTTCAGCTGCGAGGTCTCCGCGGGGTCGAGGGTGGTGAGGTCAATCTGGGGTGCGCCGTGTCCGCTCATGAAGTCTTCGTGATCCGTTCAGTCTTGTTCGTGGTCAAAGGTGTCGGTGCCGGTGCGGGGCAGGCCCGCGGTCTCGGTGTCAAGGGTCAGCAGGTGGTCCATGCGGTCCTTCTTGGTCTGCAGGTACCGGAGGTTCTGCTCGCGGGACGGCACCTCGGTGGGCACCATCTCGACGACCCTGACACCCGCGACAGCCAGGCGGTTCTGCTTGTCCGGGTTGTTGCTCAGCAGCCGGATCTCGTGCAGACCCATCTCGGCCAGGATCTGCGCCGCCGCCTTGTAGCAGCGGGCGTCCACGGGCAGTCCGAGCTGCTCGTTGGCCTCGACGGTGTCGAACCCGGCCTCCTGCAGGGCGTAGGCCTTGATCTTGTTGGCCAGCCCGATACCCCGGCCTTCCTGGCCGCGGAGGTACAGCAGCGTGCCGCCGTTCTCGGCGATCAGCTCCAGGGCGTAGGCGAGCTGTTCGCCGCAGTCGCATCGGTAGGAGCCGAAAACATCGCCGGTGAGGCACTCGGAGTGCAGGCGCACCAGCGGCGCCTTGCCGTCCTTGGGCGGAGTCGGGGAGCTGACGGCCAGGTGTTCGGCGCCGGTGACCAGATCGGTCCACGCCTGCGAGACGAAGTTTCCGAACGCCGTGGGCAGCTGGACCACGGGTCCGCTGCTCACCGGATGCGGCTGCCGGCCGTTGCTGCTCGGTTCCGCTGTTTGAGGTGCCGTCATCGTGTTTCCCCTTCTCCGGCCGGACTCGCTTCCAAAGTGCTCTCCTGTGAAGATACACGGTTGCCTGCTCCCAGATAGGCAACCAGGTCCTCGATCGAAATCAAGGGGCAGCCGTGCTCGGCAGCGAATACCCGGAGGCCGTCCAGCCGCATCATCTTCCCGTCGTCGTATACAACTTCGGCGATCACGCCCACCGGCTCCAGTCCGGCGAGCCGGCAGAGGTCCACGGCCGCTTCGGTGTGGCCGGGGCGTTCACGCACTCCCCCTTCAACGGCACGCAGCGGGAAAATATGCCCGGGACGGGTCAGCGTGTCCGGGCCGCTGGCCGGATCGGCAATGACGCGGGCGGTGAGGGCCCGGTCGGTGGCCGAAATGCCGGTACTCACGCCCGTCGCGGCATCGCAGGAGACAGTATAGGCCGTGCCCTTCGAATCCTGGTTGACCTCCACCATGGGCGGCAGTTCCAGCGCATCGGCCCGGGCGCCGTCGAGCGGCACGCAGATGACGCCGGAGCTGTACCGGATGGTCCAGCCCATGAGCGCCGGCGTGGCGTGCTGGGCGGCGAAGATGATGTCGCCTTCATTTTCCCGGTCCTCGTTGTCCACCACCAGGACCGGCCGGCCGGCCGCCATGGCCCGTACAGCGTCCTCAATCGGGTCCAGCCTCACGGGAACAGAGGTCAGGTTGCCCGATACCGCGGCGTCAAGCTTTGCCGTACCGTTCACAGCTGGACCCCGCCTTCAGTAACAGTTACGCCTTCAGTGATTTCCTGGCCGTCCCTGAATTCGGGGCCTGCGGTCCGGAAAGCGAGCAGCCGCTCGGTGTACTTGGCCAGCACGTCCACCTCAAGGTTGACCCTGGCGCCAACCGGCTTTGCCCCAAGGCCGGTGTCAGCAAGGGTGGTGGGGATAAGCCCCACCTCGAACCACGGCGCCGTTTCGGCTGCCGGGCTCACCGCGGTGACGGTGAGGGAAACGCCGTCGATGGCGATAGAGCCCTTTTCCGCGATGTAGCGTGCGAGCCGCTGGGGCACACCGAACCGGAGCCGCTCCCAGTTTCCCTGCGACTCGCGTTCGAGCAGTTCGCCGACGCCGTCCACGTGGCCCTGGACGACGTGGCCGTCAAGGCGCCCGCCGGCGGGGACGCAGCGTTCCAGGTTGACGGGGTCGCCCGCGGCAAGCTCGCCGATGGTGCTGCGGATGAGTGTCTCGCCCATGACGTCGACGCTGAAGTCCTTGCCGTCGATGGCCGTGGCGGTGAGGCAGACGCCGTTGACGGCGATGGAGCCGCCCAGCGGCAGCCCGTCAGCGGTGCCGGGGGCGTGCAGGCGCAGCGTTGCGCTTGTGTCCCCGTTCCGGTCCACGGAGAGGACCTTTCCCTGTTCGGCGATAATTCCGGTGAACATCAGTAGCCTCCCATGGCTGTGCCCGCTACTGTACGGGCAGATAGTGAATCGGTTGACGTTGGTTGTGTTGCTGTTGAACGTGCGGATGTTGACTCTGCCGCGGCAGGCTGGTCCTGGGTCCGGTGGGGCACGGTGGCTTCCTCCGGGAGCAGGTGCAGGCGGAGGTCCCTGCCGAGGAACTGGACCGCGCCGCCGGAGGCTGCATCCCATTCCCAGCGCTGCGCCTGTGCGAGCGTTTCGATGCCGAGGCCGTTGAGGGCCGGCGTTCCGGAGCCCAGCAGCGTGGGCGCCAGGTAGACGATGAGTTCGTCCACGAGTCCTTCGGCCAGGAAGGCGCTGAGGATCCTCGATCCGCCCTCCACCATGACGTGCCTGGTGCCCGCGGCGAACAGCATGGCAAGGGCCTCGCGCGGGTCCCGCGTCTGAAGGTGCATGACTTTGCCGTCGTCGCCGCGCACGGCAGCGTCGGCCGGCACGTGGCGAAGTCCCATGACCGCGCGCAGCGGCTGCTTTCCGGTGGTGTCGCCGTTGGCATCGCGGGCTGTCAAGCGGGGATTGTCCACCAGCACGGTCTGCGTTCCCACGAGGATGGCGTCAATGCGGCTCCGGATGCCGTGGTTGTCGGCCAGCGATTCCGGGCTGGAAATCCACTGGCTGGTGCCGTCGTCGGCCGCGATCCGGCTGTCCAGGGTCTGGGCTATGTGCAGGGTGACAAAGGGGCGCTTGGCGTCGACGGCCCGGAACCAGCGCCGGTTCAGCTCCAGCGCACGTTCTGCTGCCAGTCCGCTGCGCACGCTGACTCCAGCCGCCCGCAAGGTGGCAGCCCCGCCGGCGGCGGGATCATGGGGGTCGTCGACGGCGTACACGACGTCCGTTATCCCGGCGTCGATGATGGCCCGGGCGCACGGTCCCGTGCGGCCTATGTGGTTGCACGGCTCCAGGGTGACCACCATGGTGGATCCGTGAAGGTCGACGCCGGCACTGGCCGCCGCCGCTATCGCGTCAGCTTCTGCGTGCGCGGTGCCGGCACCGCGGTGGTATCCGGTCACCAGCTGGCGGCCGTCAGGTCCGACGACGACGGCGCCCACCAGCGGATTGGCCCCCCGGGGGCCCTGCAGGGCAGCTTCCAGGGCAGTGTCCATGGCGGCTGCTTCAGCAGCGGTGAAGGCCGATATCGGGTTCTGGGCAGCAGTCACTTGGACACCGCCGGGTCCGGGAAGGCAGTCTCAACCTTGACGTTGGACACGTCCGCCGCGGCCTGTGTCCGGGACGCCCGCCACCAGACGATGAAACCGGCCAGGGTAAAGAATCCGTAGAACAGGTACATGAAGGCGCTGGCGAAGTATCCGGCGCTGAAGAGCAGCGGAACGCCCACCACATCGACGGCCACCCAGATTAGCCAGAATTCCGTCCATCCGCGGGCCATGCCGTAGGTGGCCAGCAGGGAGCCCATGAAGGTCCACGCGTCGGCCCACACCGGCGGGTAGGAGCCCAGCGCGTCGAAGAGCGGAGTGAGGGCGGCGGTTCCGGCCACCAGCGCGAGTACCAGCGCCACACGGGTCCTTGCACTGGCCCAGGCCGGTGCGATTGCCGTCGAAGACCCTGCCGCCTGGCGGCTTTGCCGCCACCGCTGCCAGCCATAGACGGCCACGATGATGAACATGACCTGCCGCCCGGCCTGGCCCCAGAGCGTGGCAGGCGTGGCGGAGCCGAAGACGTTGCCCACGAAGACCGTCAGGAGCAGAAGGTTGCCCGCGATGCCGGCCGGCCATGCCCAGACCTTGCGCCGCATGCCGCCAAGGGCACTGGCCAGGCCAAAAATGTTTCCCAGCACTTCGCGGAGAATGAGCACTGATCCGCCCACGGGGATCTGTGCCTCGAAGAGCCAACGCAGGATGTCCATGCGTGCGTGTCGTTCCTTCCCTCAAGAGCCGAGACTGCTCCGGGGGTATACGACAGCGAAACGCAGCGGCGTTGTGGAACGCCACAAGTACAGCTGTACGTGCTTCTCTCATCCAGACTTTAACTGTCGGTACCGGAATTTCACCGGTTCAACCGTCCGCCGGGCTTCCGTAATGGGAAACACCGGCTCGCGGGTCGCGGACTGTCACCGCCGGTTCGGACTTACACCGACCCCGGAGCACGTATTGTGTGTTGCTATTGTGGCACAACTTGGCCAGTGCCCAGGCTATTCCCGCTACAAACCGTCATGCGGCCGTCATGGAGGCCGGTGGCACCTCCATGACCTGGCCCTTGATTGGGTCCGTGGCCACTGGGCTCGTGGTGAGCAGGCCCGGCCCGTGATGGCCGGAGGCTAGAGGCTGCCAGCCTTGCGCAGCCGGTCGATGGCGCCGGACGGATCCGGGGCGCCATACACGGCGGACCCGGCAACGAAGACGTTCGCTCCGGCTTCCGCGGCACGCACAATGGTTTCCTCGGTGATTCCGCCATCAACCTGGATGGCGACATTCACGCCAGATCCCTCGATCGCGGCGCGGGCGCGGCGGATCTTGGGCAGCGTGAGGTCAAGGAACGCCTGGCCGCCAAAGCCGGGCTCGACGGTCATGATCAGCAGCATGTCCAGCTCCGGAAGCATGTCCAGGTACGGCTCTACCGCGGTGGCGGGACGAAGTGCCATCCCGGCCTTCGAACCCCGGGCCCGCAGCTCCCGGGCCAGCTTCACCGGTGCGATGGAGGCCTCGGCGTGGAACGTCACGGAAGCGACGCCGGCGTCAGCGTAGCCCGGGGCCCAGCGGTCGGCGTCGGAAATCATGAGGTGGGCGTCCAGCGGAACCGGGCTGACCTCCTGGATCCGCTGGACCACGGGAAGCCCCAGAGTGAGGTTGGGGACAAAGTGGTTGTCCATCACGTCCACGTGCACGGAATCAGCGTTGCTGATTTTCTGCAGCTCGGCTTCGAGGTTCACGAAGTCGGCGGAGAGGATGCTGGGGTTGATGCAGCACTGCGTCATGCGGGTCCTTTCGCTGGACGGAAGTCCGGGGTGTGTGGGATCAGGCGGAAGCCGGCGCTTCCTGGGAGTCAGGACTTGCGGCGGATGAGGGCGAGGAACATTGCGTCCGTGCTGTGGATGTGTGGCCACAGCTGCGCGGTCTTCTCATGGCCCGCGCCCAGGCCGCCCAGGCTGACGGCGTCCAGCACGCTGCCGGCGTCCAGGAGTTCCAGGTCGTCTCGTTTGCGCAGGGCATCGCTGACCACAGCTGTGGTTTCGGCCGGGTGCGGCGAGCAGGTCACGTAGGCCACCACGCCGCCGGGCCGCACGGCTGCCAAGGCAGAGTTCAGCAGTTCGCGCTGCAGCGGGCCCAGGTCGGCAAGGTCCTTGGGTGTGCGGCGCCAACGGGATTCGGGCCGGCGGCGCAAGGCTCCGAGTCCGCTGCAGGGCACGTCCACGAGCACGCGGTCAAAAGCGGCAGGCCGTTCCGAACCAACCTCCCGGCCGTCACCGGTCCTGACGGTCCAGACGTCCCGGGGGACAGCGGACAGTGCCTGGCTGACCAGTTTGGCCCGGTGCGGGGCGGGCTCATTGGCGAGGAGCGTAGCTCCGCGTTCGTTCGCCAGCGCGCCCAGCAGGGCCGCCTTGCCGCCAGGTCCGGCGCAGAGATCGAGCCAGGCTTCCCCGGCGGTGTTTTCTCCCGTTAGGGCGCCTTCCGCATCCGCCACGCTGTCGCCAGGCCCGGCGTCGAGGCTGGTAGCCGCCAGGGCCCTGGCCACCAGCTGGGAACCGACGTCCTGCACGCGCGTCGTGCCGGACCGGACGGACTCCAGCCTGCCAAGGTCACCGCCACTGGAAAGGGCGGACCCTTCCACCAGTTCGCCCGGGACGGCGCCGTTTTCCAGTGCCTCGTCCAGGCTTCCCAGCCCGGGAAGCGCCACCAGGTTGACCACGGGCGCAGCGTTGTCCGCTTCCAGGAGGTCATTGATTTCGCCGACCGGGCGCCCGTGTGCCACCAGGGACTGCCGCAGGGCGCGCACAATCCACTCGGGATGGGCGTAGCGGACGGAAGCCACTTTGTTCTCATCCTGCTCGCCGGCAACCAGCTCGTCCAGCCACTCGTCCAGGCTGCGGGCCGCCACCTTGCGGAGCACGGCATTGATCAGTGCCGACGGACCGGCACCGATGACCGCGCGGGCCAGGCCGACAGTCTGGTCAAGGGCCGCGTGTGCAGGTACACGCATTGCCACCAGCTGATGGACCCCGATGCGCAGGGCATCCAGGACAGCCGGATCCAGCTTGTCCAGGGGCCGGTCCACGCAGCGGGCGAGGATGGCGTCGTACGTGCCCTGGTTCCGGAGGGCCCCGTAGCTCAGTTCGGTGGCGAATCCGGCGTCGCGCCGGTCGAGGCCGTGCTGCCGGATGCGTGCGGGCAGCACGAGATTGGCATAGGCATCCTCGGCCGCGACCGCGCGTAGAACTTCAAACGCCACCAGCCTGGCGGGGTCAGCCCTGCGGGTGCGCTGCGACGGCGCGTTCTCGGTGAAGCTGCGCTGGGGGCCGCGGTTGCGCTCCCTGCCCTGCGCGTTGCGGCGGCTGGCTCCTCCCCCGCCCTGGCGCTGGCCCGACCCTCCACCGCCCGGGCCTCCACTGCCCACGGCGCCGGAGCCCGAACCGCCGGCGCCTGTACCGCGCTGGCCGCCGCGGCTGGATCGGCCCTGGCCTGACCCGCTTCTGCCGGAGTCACTCATTGGAATACCACGCTTTCGAGGGGTGCCTGGCCGCGCGCCCAGTCGGCTGCGGCCATCATTTTCTTGCCTGCAGGCTGCACATTGGTGAGCTCGACGGCATGCGAACCCGTGCCCACCAGCACACTCTTGCCGGCCATAGCCAGTTGTCCCGGCTGAACAGCTGTGACGTCGGGACGGAGCCGCACCGGCTCAAGCTTCAGCCGCTGGCCATCAAGGGTGGTCCAGGCACCCGGTTCCGGTGTCACGCCGCGCGCCCGGCGGCCCACGGACAGGGCCGGCTCCGACCAGTCGATGCGGCCGTCGTCGATGGTCAGCTTGGGCGCCAGGCTTACTTCCCCCTGCTGGGGAACCGGAGAGGCCGCGCCGGACGCGACGGCGGACAGCGTCTGGGCGAGCAGGACGGCGCCGCTGTGGGACAGCCGCTCAAGCAGTGCCCCGGAAGTGTCCTCGGGACCGACGGCTTCGGTCAGCGTGCCGATGACAGGGCCGGTGTCGAGTCCCTCCTCGAGCTGGAATGTCACGGCACCGGTGATGTCATCTCCGGCAATGACGGCCCGCTGCACAGGGGCCGCGCCGCGCCAGGCCGGCAGCAGTGAGAAGTGCAGGTTGATCCAGCCGTACGGCGGAATATCGAGGGCCGCGCGGGGCACAAGCCCGCCGTAGGCCACAATCGCCGCTACGTCGGGGCGGGCTTCGGCGATCCGGTCGGTGACGGCCGCGTCCACCCGGGATGCGTGGATGACCTCGATGCCGAGCTCGGCGGCCCGGGCGGCAACGGGCGACGGCGTGAGCACACGTTTCCGTCCCACCGGCGCGTCCGGCCGCGTCAGCACCGCGACGATCTCGAAGCCGGCGGCCACCAGCGCATCCAGCGAGGGGACAGCTACGGACGGTGTTCCGGCGAAGAGGACCCTCATCCGGCAGCACCGAAGCTGCCGGTTCCGGACGTTGCCGCCCCGAAGCTGCCGCCGCCGAAACTGGAGCCGACGGTCTTGGCGCGCTTGGCGGTGGTCTTTTCGGTGATGGAGTCGTAGTTGGCGTTGCGGATGGACCGCAGGGCGGCCTTGCGGTCTTCACCTTCGAGCCGGTCGGTGAAGAGGATGCCGTCCAGGTGGTCGGTTTCATGCTGGAAGCAGCGGGCAAGCATGCCCTCGGCCTCCACCGAGACGGGGTTGCCGTTCATATCGACGCCGGTTACACGGGTACTGCGGTAGCGGCGGACCGGGAAGCCCAGGCCGGGGATGGAGAGACACCCCTCCACTTCATCCGGTTGGAAATCATCACTGTTTTCCAGCACCGGGTTGATGACGTGGCCTTCAACACCGCCGATCCGGTAGGTAAAGACCCGGAGGCTGACGCCGATCTGGGGCGCTGCCAGGCCTGCGCCTTCCACGTCCTCCATTGTTTCGGTCATGTCGGCAACGAGCCTGGCCAGCTCCGGCCCGAAATCCGTGACAGGGTCGGCAACCGTGCGAAGCACGGGATCGCCGATGATACGGATATTCAGAATTGCCATGTGCAGTCATTTCCTCACGGTGACGGGTAACGGGATCCAGTCCAGTTTAGTTGCTGCTGCCTGGCCGGCGCAGATGGCAGCGGGAGCGTGCCCGGCCAGCCCGGGTAACGGAAAGGGTCAGGAGTACACCGGCGGCGCCAACGGCAGGAGCGCGGGCCCCGCGCTGACGGTATCCGCCGACATTTCCCACACGCGACGCAGGGCACAGAACTTCCACCAGTGGTGCTTCAGCACTTCCGGATTGGCGCGGACGGGCCGCACCTCGGTTTCACCGATCGCGACGGCGAGCAGGACCGGGGCATCGCCGTGCTGCCACGGTTCCCATTCCCCGGCCACAGGATCCACCAGGCTTTCCTCCGCCTTCATGCCGGCAACAAGCTGCATGACGACTTTGTCGTCCAAGGGCTTGACCTGGCCGTCGCGAGTGGTTCCCTTGGTCTTGTAGTCGATGAGGCAGGTGCGTCCGTTGATCTTGGCGACGAGGTCCAGTGTTCCCGCATATCCCACCGTCTTGTTCCACACGGTGATCTCGGGCGCGATCGGCTCCACCCGGAACAGCTCCCACCACTCATCGAAACGGGAAGCGAAGGCTTCCTCGCCGTTGGAGGCCAGTGCCTCACGGGCTTCCTTCATCTGGTGCGGCCGTCCGAGGGCACGCAGTGCCACCTGCTCGCAGTAGTAGTGAACCCGGTCCCCGCGCTGCGCGGCCTCGTCCCGGTACGTTTCGGCTGCCTTGGCCGCGCGGTTCACTGCCTGCCGCACCCGCGCAGGGCTGCCGAGGATCTCCGGCAGCGAGGGATCCTTGGCAAGGCTGCTGGCTCCCATGTAGCCGAACCAGCCGTCCAGTCCGTGGGCCTGCTGCCCAATGACTGTGGTGATGGAGGGAACCGTGAACTGCTCCGTGGTGGAGCGGGCGTACATTCGGCCATATTCCGTGGAATGGGCGAGGAGTGGAGCGGTCATGGTGAGACTCTTTCACGGGGGTCAGACATTGATGCGGAAACAGAAAAGTCCGCCCCGCCCAGTTTCTTTCTCCTGGGCTGAACGGACTTTCTATCGGTGGGCGATACTGGGTTCGAACCAGTGACCTCTTCGGTGTGAACGAAGCGCGCTACCACTGCGCCAATCGCCCCGATGCATTTGAATGCTAGCGGACAATCGCGGGTTAACGGAAATCGGCGCACTGGCCCATGGAAAAGGTCAACGGTGCATGGTGCCCTGGGAACGCGAGACGCCAGGATCCTGGATGGTGCCAGCCGGTCACCCCGTCCGAAACTACACACCTGTAATTCAAAAATTTCCCTAGAATTCAGGGAAGTACGGCTTCCCCGGCCACGCCGCCGGTCCTCGATTTGGAGTTTCCCGGAACCTCCTATAGAGTTCTTACTCGTTGGAACGCGACGAACTGCCGAATACGGCAAGGAATCGCGGCTCCGAAATGCGGACGTAGCTCAGCTGGTAGAGCACCACCTTGCCAAGGTGGATGTCGCGAGTTCGAATCTCGTCGTCCGCTCGCAGGACACTGTCACGGCAATGGTTCCCCGGAACCGACGCTTACACGGTGGGTTGGCCGAGAGGCGAGGCAGCGGCCTGCAAAGCCGTATACACGGGTTCGAATCCCGTACCCACCTCGGTGAAAACCATGGTTTCCGGTAACGCCGGATGCGATGGGCGATTGGCGCAGCGGTAGCGCGCTTCCCTGACACGGAAGAGGTCACTGGTTCGATCCCAGTATCGCCCACCAGAGCAAGGAAACTTGCTTGTAGCAGAACGTTCGGCCACGCGGCTGAAGTTCAAAAATGCGGACGTAGCTCAGCTGGTAGAGCACCACCTTGCCAAGGTGGATGTCGCGAGTTCGAATCTCGTCGTCCGCTCTCTCGATCCTTACGGATCCGAACCCAGGATACCGCCGGTTTCACCGGCTCCGGGCGATTGGCGCAGCGGTAGCGCGCTTCCCTGACACGGAAGAGGTCACTGGTTCGATCCCAGTATCGCCCACGAAACGAAGCAGCTCCCCGGAGCTGCTTTTTTCTTGCCTTCCTATAGTTTGACAAAGTTTGTCAAGAACTCCTTGGCACGCACCGCCTTCCGGGCTAGGATCGAATGCGGAGGAGCGAACTGGCTCCGCGATTGAAGGGAGGTGCTCGTGGGTTTACTTGACGATCTAAAGGGCAAGGCTCAGGGTCTGATCCGCGGCAACGAGCAGGCCATCAAGGACGGCATCACCAAAGCAGGTGATTTTGTCGACACCAAGACGGGCGGCAAATACACCAGCCAGGTAGATAAGGTCCAGACTGGCGCTTCCACTCTCGTTGACAAAGCCAATGAGAGGCCTACCCAGGGACCGGCGGACAACGTGCCGCCGGTAGAGAAGGCTCCGTAGCCAGGAGTCACCGGGCTTCGCCCCTGAACGTCAAAAGGTGCCGGTCCCGCCGAGAGGCGGCGCCGGCACCTTTCGTTTGCCCGAAGAGTCCTAGCCCGAAACAGTCGGTTGTCGGAAAGAATGCTCGCGTGTTTACAAGAGCCCGCGCCTAGGAGGGCTCGTGGTTCTGGCCTTCGCGGGCCAGCGCTGTCAGCCGGGATACCGCCCGGAAGTATTTCTTCATGTAGCCGCCGCTCATCATTTCCTCGGTGAACAGCTTGTCGAACGGAACGCCGCTGGCAAGGATCGGAACGTCCTTGTCGTAAAGGCGGTCGGCGAGCACCACAAACCTCAGTGCCACCGCCTGCTCGGTGATGGTTTCTACGTCCCGCCAGACAACGCCGTCCACGCCGTCAATCAGCTTGCGGTAACGGCTCGGATGGACACCGGCGAGGTGTGAGATGAGGGTGCCGAAGTCATCCTCGGCAACGGTCTTGCCGTCGAACTCCGCTTTCATGTGCGCGTGGAGTTCGCTGTTCCGCAGCGGTGCCGGCGCGGCCGGAAGGCCGCGGTGGCGGAAGTCCTCGCCGTCAATTCTGATGACGTCGAACTGGTCCGCCAGGACCTGGATTTCACGCTGAAAGTCCACGGCCGCAAACCGGCCGTCACCCAGCGATCCGGGCAGGGTGTTGGAGGTGGCCGCAAGCTTCACGCCGGCGTCGGCCAGTTCCCGCATGAGCCGGGACATCAGGACCGTGTCGCCTGGATCGTCCAGTTCAAACTCATCGATGCACACAAGCTTGTAGGAGCTCAGAGCGTCCACGGTCTTCCGGAAGGACAGGGCACCCACCAGGTTGGTGTATTCCACGAAGGTGCCGAAAGCCTTTGGGCCGGGGGCGGCGTGCCACAGCGATGCCAGCAGGTGGGTTTTTCCCACGCCAAATCCGCCGTCGAGGTAAATGCCGGCGCGGGTCGTGTCCTTCTTGCCAAAGAACTTCTTGAACAGTCCCCCGCCGTCCGCGGCGCCGACTCCTCCGGCGAAAGCCTGCAGTGCGTGCACTGCCGCCGCCTGGCTTGGCTGCTTCGGGTCCGGCCGGTAGCTTGCAAAGGACACCTGCCCGAACCTGGGCGATGGGTAAAAACCTTTGAGGAGCTCATCCACCGACACCGCCGGCGTCCGGGTGGCGAGCTTTTCGATCTGTACCAAGGTGGTCCATTCTGCTGGTGATTTGTCCCCAGCAAGAATACCGGCATCTGCAGCCCGCCCTGCGGGCAAGGCCTTGCTCCCGGCGATGCCGTGAGCAACCACACATTTCGTCCTGTTAACACACAGGAGCATTCGTACCGGCCCGTGGCTAGTGTTGGACCAGTGACCTGCCGTCCCCCGGCGGTCTGACCTGACCGTTTAGTGAAAGGCCATACGCATGTCCTACCCCGTTGAACAGAACGAGAAGTTCGCCGCCTACGCGCACCCGGAGCGGCTTGTTTCCACCGAGTGGCTGGCTGCGGCCATCGACGCCGGCGCCCTTAATGACGGCAAGCTCGTTGTGGTGGAGTCCGATGAAGACGTCCTGCTCTACGAAACCGGCCACATTCCCGGGGCGGTCAAGATCGACTGGCACACCGACCTCAACGACGAAGTGACCCGTGACTACGTGGAGGGCGAGGCTTTCGCCGCCCTGGCAGCAGCGAAGGGCATCTCCCGCGACACCACCGTTGTCATCTACGGCGACAAGTCCAACTGGTGGGCCGCCTACGCCCTCTGGGTCTTCAGCCTGTTCGGCCACGAGGACGTCCGCCTGCTCGACGGCGGCCGCGACAAGTGGATCGCCGAAGGCCGTCCGCTGACCACCGACATCCCCTCCCCGGCCGTCGCCGATTACCCGGTGGTGGAGCGCAACGACACCCCGATCCGCGCTTTCAAGGAAGACGTCCTGGCCCACCTCGGCAAGCCGCTGATCGACGTCCGCTCCCCCGAGGAATACACCGGCCAGCGCACCCACATGCCTGCCTACCCCGAGGAAGGCGCGCTGCGTGGCGGCCACATTCCCACCGCGGCCTCGATCCCGTGGGCACGGGCAGCAGCAGAGGACGGCACCTACCGCAGCCGCGCCGAGCTTGAGGCCCTGTACCTGGGTGAGGCAGGACTCACCGAAGGTGACGACGTTGTGGCTTACTGCCGCATCGGCGAACGCTCCAGCCACACCTGGTTCGCACTGAAGTTCCTCCTCGGTTTTGAAACCGTCCGCAACTACGACGGCTCCTGGACCGAATGGGGCAACGCCGTGCGCGTGCCGATTGCCAAGGGTGCGGAACGCGGCTCAGTGCCGGCAGTTGCCGCCAGGTAAGTAAGCGTAAAAAAGCGGCGGACGGGGACAACCTGCGTAAGCTGGAAGTGATGAGTACTCAAGCACTTCCCACCGCCTTGGCGGAGATTGTCGACGACTTCCAGGCATTGAGCGAGCCCGAGCGGCTGCAGCTCCTGCTGGAGTTCTCCCGCGGCCTGCCGGAGCTGCCGGAGCGCCTGAACGACCACCCCGAGCTGCTGGAGCAGGTGGTGGAATGCCAGTCGCCCCTTTTCCTCACCATTGAGGCGGAAAACAACGACGGCGGATCCCCCGCCTTCCGGCTGTTCTTCAAGGCGCCGCCGGAGGCCCCCACCACGCGTGGTTTCGCCGGAGTGCTCCATGAAGGGCTGGACGGCCTGACCGCCGAGGAGATCCTGGCTGTACCCGACGACATGCCGGAACTGCTCGGCCTGACCCGCGCCATTACGCCGCTGCGCATGCGCGGCATGACCGCGATGCTCGGGCGCATCAAGCGCAAGGTGGCCGCCGCGGCCCGGCTCTACGCGTAGGAGCCGGACCCCTGCATGGCGCGAAAAAACACGTCACAGGGAACGCCTGCCACAGCCGTACTGGCTGCGGCGGGCGTTTCCTTTAATCTGCACCCGTACAGCCATGATCCGGCCGCGGCCAGTTACGGCATGGAGGCGGCCGAGGTGCTGGGGATCGATCCAGCGAGGGTCTTCAAGACGCTCATGGTGGAGATCGACGGCAAACTGGCGGTCGGCGTCGTTCCCGTCAGCGGAAGCCTGGACCTGAAAGCGATAGCTGCGGCACTGGGCAGCAAAAAGGCCACCATGGCTGACCCGGCGGCGGCTGAACGGCGCACCGGCTACGTGCTGGGCGGAATTTCGCCTTTGGGACAGCGGCAGCCCTCCCCCACGGTCATCGACCAAAGCGCCCTCACCCTGGACACCATCCTGGTGTCCGGCGGCCGGCGCGGCCTGGACATCGAACTGGATCCCCGCGACCTCGTGCGCCTCACCAAAGCCGTCACAGCCGCGATCGGGACCGGCTCTCAGGCAGGCTGAACAGGACTGGAACCCGGATTTACCCGCGGCGCCAGCTGCTGCTGCAGCCACGCGCGGACGGTGGTTTCCCAGCGGACCGGGTCGGCGTTCCACTCCTTGGCATGCCGCGCCCCCTCGAATGGCTCGAACGTGACCATTTCCGGGTTCTTTTCGGCGAGCAGGGCCGACGGCTGGTAGGGAACGTATTCATCGTCCACGCTGTGGATGATGAGCGTCGGCGTCCGGAGTTCGACGGCCCGCGACACCCAGTCCATTGATTTAAGGTCCACCGGCGCAGCAAGTCCCGTGAGCCGGCGGCCCACCTTGTGGCCCATCATCAGCTGGCCGTACCGGCCGACGGCCGACGGGATCCGGTTCAGCTCAGCGTGGTGGGCCAGCACATTCACCCAGTCGATGACGGGCGCGTCCAGGACCATGGCCCGGATGACATGCCTGTGCTCCGACAGGTCCGCGGTCTGCAGGCAGATGGCGCCGCCCATCGACCAGCCGAAGAGAACAACCTCCCGGGCACCGCGGGCCAGTGCAAAGGAGATGGCAGCGTCGATGTCCCGCCACTCCGTCGAACCCAGCCCGTACCGGCCGTCGAATGCTGCCGGTGCCAGGCCGTCGTTCCGGTAGGAAACCAGCAAATTCGGCAGCCCCAGCTCGTGGGCCACCCGCGCTCCACGCAGGCACTCCTGCCGGGTGGCCCCACGCCCGTGGACCATGATGGCCCAGGTCCCGGCCCCTGGTTCGCCCGGGATCAGCCAGCCCGGGGCAGTTCCGCCCTCAACCTCAATGGCGACATCTTCCGACGCCAGTCCGACGTCGGAGGGGTGCTGGTACGTGGCGCCTCCCCACCAGCCGCGGCCCGCGGTTTCCAGGTTGCCGCTGTAGACGGCCTCAACATCGCGCAGCACTGTGCGCTCGGCCGGGGAATAGGACAGGATCCTGCCGATCCGGGCATGCCCGGCACCGGCATCGAAAAAGAGGCTGTACACGCCATTGTGTGTTGTCTCCGGCGTGGCAGCGAGGATGACCTGCAGATCCCTTCCGTCCCTGATGACCGCCAGGACTTCCTGGTCCGCAGCCCTCGCCCTGGCCGGGGTGAGGACCCGGCGGGCAAAGTAGAGCGCGAGGGCCGACGATCCGGCGCCGAGCAGGGCAGCCGCGCTGCCGCCGGCAATGATTCCCCCGAGCGTCCATTTCGCCCTCAGGGTCATCGCACTGCCCTGGGCAGTAGACGGGGTTGTTAAGGCAGCCTGCGCGGAATCCATGCCACCCATCTTGACGGATCCGGCGCCTTCCGGCACATTCGCGGCCACATGCCGGCGGCCAAATGCATGCCGGCCAAATACATGCGGGCACTGGCGGGCGGGACTAGGCTGATGCCATGAGCGATCCAATCGTCATTCTGACTGAAGAGCCGCTGGGTGCGGACGACCGCGTGAACATCGAACGCCTGGTGGACGGGGGTGACGCGCCCCTGGTTGTGCTGGTGCCTGCCAATACCGAACGGCATCTGCTGGTGGACTTCCTTGAGAACCTGTCGATGCTGGACATCGCCAAGGCCTTCCGGGAGCTGACCTCCCACGCGCCGGACCCTGCAGAGGAACGGGCAGCGGCGGATGCGACGCTGGCCACCTCGGTCAGCGCGCTGGAAGGACTCGGCGGCGGCGTTGCCGGCGAGGTGGTGGCCGGCGGGGCCGTTAACGGTCTCGTGGCCAAGGTCAAGGAGCTTGGGGCTGCCCAGGCCGTCGTCATCACCAGGCCGCATGCGGTGTCGGACACGTTCCATACCGACTGGGCCAACAGGGCGCAGGACAAGCTGGGCCTGCCCGTACTGCATCTTTACGCGGGCTCGGGATTTATCGGGGACTCCTGAGCGTTGGTCCGACTATGAGCACTCCTGAAAACACTGACCTCACGAACACCTCCGGAACCCCTGCCGCCGGCCGGTCCGACGAAGACTGGCGGCAGGAACTGACACCGGAGGAGTACCACGTGCTGCGCCAGGCCGGCACGGAACGCCCGTACACCGGCGAATACTGGGACACCCACACCGCCGGTGTCTACAACTGCCGCGCATGCGGGACCGAGCTGTTCACCAGCAAGGAGAAGTTCGATTCGCACTGCGGCTGGCCCTCATTCTGGGCACCGCTGGCTGAAGGGCGCGTGCGCTACATCCACGACCGCACCCTGGGAATGGACCGCATCGAGGTGCGGTGCGCCAACTGCGACTCGCACCTCGGACATGTCTTCGAGGGCGAGGGCTACGGGACGCCGACCGACCAGCGCTACTGCATCAACTCCATCTCACTGAAGCTGGTCCCGGCAGCCGACAGCCCGCAGGACTGAGGTTGCCGGGCGCTGCGCCTAGAAGTCATAGGAACAGCCTCGAGCACTCCAGTTACTTACGCTCGGGCCTATGATCCATTAGGAAGCCTTTCTGCTTGCTACGCTCGCCGTGGAAGCTCAGATAACCCGAAAGGCGAGGCCAGCGATGACCGTAACCGTACACACAGCACCACCCCGGATCTCCGCAGAACACCCGGCATGGCAGCGGCTCAAGGCCGCGGCCATTGCCCTGCGGGAACTGCAGGTGCAGGACGGCTCCATCCCGGACCAGGCCGGCCATGCGGCCGCCCACGGCCACGTAGAAGCCTTGGTCAGCGCCATCGAGGCGCTGGCACCGGCATTCCCCCACGATTCCCTGTACCTGGACCTGGCCTGCCGCGACTTTGGCCGCTGGGCCGCGGGCGGGTTCGGCGTACCGGATTTCCTGGACTCCCTGCTGGCGTTCCAGCCGCAGGCGGACCGCGAAAACGGCCTGCAGCACCTGGTGGTCTTCCCCATGTACACGCAGAACGGCAGCAGCAGCCGGCTCGTGGAGGCTGTCCTCATCGACGTCGTGTGGCCCGACTTCATTGCAGGCCTGGAACAGGGCGACTACTCAAACCGCCTGTTCGTGCCCATCCGCTTCATAGACTTCACCCCCGGGTACGACAGCAACTCCGCCGTGCTGTTCCCCGAAACCGTTGGCGTGCGCGCGACACCCCGGTTCACCTGGGGCGCCATTTTCGCCGACCGGGAAGCGGCGCGCTTCCGCCGCGTCCTGCGGGCCGCTGCCGACATCACCTCGCTTGAGCTGCCGGCGGGGGCCGTGGAACTCCTCGAGGACCAGGAGCTCACCGAGAAGACCTTCGTCATGTGGGACTTGATCCATGACCGCACGCACATGCGCGGGGACCTGCCGTTCGATCCCTTCATGATCAAGCAGCGGATGCCGTTCTTCCTGTACTCCCTCGAGGAGCTGCGCTGCGACCTGACAGCGTTCCGGGAATCCGTGAAGATCGAGAAGGACGAAGCGGCGGACCCGGAAGCCCGCCGGCACGCCAAGCTCGTGCAGTACGCCGTCATTTTCGACCGCATCTTCCGGTTCGCCATCACCGGCAGCCGGGTGCGCAACTACGACGGGCTCGGCGGCCAGCTGCTGTTCGCCTGGCTGCACCAGCACCGTGTCCTCCACTGGACCGACAGCCGGCTGAGCATCGATTGGGAACACGTCGCCGGCGTCGTGGTGGAGCTGGGCGCCCGGATCGAGGAACTCTACTGGCGGTCCATCGACCGGCCCAAGACAGCCCACTGGCTGGCGGCCTACGAACTGATCTCGGGCACCGTCACGCCAAGCCCGGCTTCTGTCTGGGCCAAAGGGCCGGACGCCCTCCCGCTCGACGGGCCGCCGCGGGGCCTCACCGACCAGGTCCTGGATGATGAGTTCCCGCTGTCCATGTTCTACGAGGCCCTGGAAAAGAAGATGCGCCCCGTCATCGAATCCACCGCAGGCATCACCGGTTCCACCGACCCTGCCCTGCCGGCGGACAGCCCGGCGGCAGCCGCAGCATGACTGACGGCAGCATGACCGGCTCCGGCCCGGCTGGTTCGGAGCGGGCCATCTCCGGGCCGGCCGGCGGCAGGCCACCGCGCGTGCTGGTCACGGGCGGCAGCGGACCATCAGGGGTCGCAGCCGCCCGCGCCCTGCTGCGGGCCGGCTTTGACGTCTACACCGCGGGTTCGGACAAGGTGCGCATCGAGGCCGCTGCGGAAACCGCGGGCGGCGCCACGCCACTCGTTTGTGATCTGGGCGACCTCGCAGCCGTCCGCGAACTGCAGCAGGAACTCGCGCGCACCGCAGGAAAAATCGACGGCATCATCCACCTGGTGGGCGGCTGGCGCGGCGCGCAGGGCATCACCAGCCAGACCGATGAGGACTGGGATTTCCTGGAACGCAGCGCGGTCACGACGCTCCGGAACGTGACCCGCGTCTTCTACGACGACCTCGCTGCCTCGCCCTACGGACGGTTTGCCATGGTGTCCTCGACGGCAGTGGACAGCCCCGCCGCCGGCGTCGCGAGCTACGTGGCTGCCAAGGCTGCCGCGGAAGCATGGACCATGGCCGTGGCGGAGGGGTTCCGCAAGGACGGCCCGGCCAATGGGTCCCAGCACAGCGCCGCCGTCATCTTTGTGGTGAAGGCGCTGGTGGACGCAGGCATGCGCAGCAGCCAACCCAAACGGAAGTTTCCCGGCTACACGGACGTCGAGCAGCTGGCGGCGGCCGCCGTCGGGCTCTTCAGCCGGCCCGCCGCCGAGCTGAACGGTCAGCGGCTGGTGCTGGCCCCTGTGCCCGCCGGCGCTGCAAGCGCACAGAGCGCCCCAACTACCTAGACTGAAAGCGTGACCAAAGAGATGACAACAACGGTTGAAACCGCCGGCAGCGGCACCATGTCCAGACTGCACGACGCCGCGGTCCGCGGCTTTGCCTCGGACAACTACTCAGGGGTGCACCCCGAGGTGCTTGCCGCGCTGGCCGCCGCCAACGAGGGGCACCAGGTGTCCTACGGCGAAGATGCCTACACGGCCCGCCTGCAGGAGCTGATGGAGGAGCACTTCGGGCCGGGCATCGAGTGCTTCCCCGTCTTCAACGGCACAGGCGCCAACGTGCTGTCCCTGCAGTCCCTCCTCCCGCGCTGGGGTGCTGTGGTCTGCGCATCGACGGCACACATCAACATGGATGAGAACGGCGCCCCGGAGCGCGTGGGCGGCATGAAGCTGCTGCAGGTGCACACTTCGGACGGCAAGCTCACCCCAGAACTCATCGACCGCGAGGCCTGGGGCTGGGGCGACGAGCACCGCGCCCAGCCGCTGGCGGTATCCATCACCCAGACCACCGAACTGGGCACCTGCTACACACCAGAGGAAGTCCGGGCGATCGCCGAGCACGTCCACGCCAAGGGCATGAAGCTGCACATGGACGGGGCGCGGCTGGCCAACGCGGCTGCGCACCTGGGCGTCCCCCTCCGGGCTTTCACGCGCGACGCCGGCGTGGACATCCTGTCCTTCGGCGGAACCAAGAACGGGCTGCTGTTCGGCGAGGTGGTGGTGGCGCTGAACCCCGACGCCGCGCAAGGGCTGCTTTTCCTGCGCAAGATGAACATGCAGCTGGCCTCCAAGATGCGGTTCATGTCCGCGCAGTTCATTGCCCTGCTCGAAGGTGACCTGTGGCTTCGTTCGGCCGCACACGCCAACGCCATGGCCTCGCGGCTGCGGGCGGCGGTGGAGGGCATTGACGGCGTGGAGCCGACTCAGAAGACGGAATCCAACGGCGTCTTTGCGGTCCTGCCTGAAGGGGTGGCTGACAGGCTGCGGGAGTCCTTCCGCTTCTACGACTGGAACGAGGCCACCCGGGAGGTCCGCTGGATGTGTTCGTTCGACACCAGCGAGGAGGACGTCGACGCCTTCGTGGCAGCCATCAAAGCCGAACTCGCCCGGCACGGATCCTTACCGGCGGCGGCCCAGTAACATGCGCAGGATTGCGTGAGCAGGCGGCGAGCCTGCCGGAACCGGCGGTTTCCAATGCGTACCCTGCCATTGTGAACGCACTTGCCCAGGTTCCCGCGAATTTCCTGTATGCGCTGGGAACGCTCCGCAAAGCACGCTGCCGCAGCGAACTGCGCCTCGACGAGATCCCGGCGCCCGCCCGGCTGGCGCCTTTCGCCGTCGCGCTCGGCGCCGAGGTCATAGTTCCCAGCGGCGGCAAGGACCGTTCCACGGTCCACGGGCCGGCGGCGATGGCGCTGGCCCGCTCGGCCGCCGCCGGAGCCTCCCAGGGAGATGATGATGACGACGGCGAGGAACTCGCCACCGGTCGCTTCATCCTGCTGCACGACCCGGACGGTTCGGCCGTGTGGGACGGGGAGTTCCGGATCGTCACCTATATCCGGGCGCAGCTCGACGCCGAGATGGGCAACGATGAGATGCTCGGCCCGGTGGCGTGGACGTGGCTCGTCGAAGCCCTCGAAACCCACCATGCGCCGTACCGCGCCGCCGGCGGGACGGCCACCCGCGTGCTGTCCGAAAGCTTTGGCACGCTGGCCGACCGGCCGGCCTCGATCGACATCGAGCTGCGCGCGTCATGGACTCCGGCGAGCGCCGACGTCCAGGCCCACCTCGAGGCGTGGTCGGACATGGTGTGCACCTTCGCCGGCCTCCCGCCGTTGCCCGACGGTGTCTCCGCACTCCCCCGGAGACGCCGCACCTAGGCAGCGCCATTCCCCAATCCCAGGGCTGCCCCAACCGGTGGAGTAATTTCCCCGGTAATTACGGCATGATTCTTTTGCCTAATCGCCTTCGGCGTGTAAAGTCCCGTGCTTAGGTGAGCCTAAGACGGGCTCCCCCGGCAGAAGGTGCTTTACATGACAGCCAACTTCCTCATCGGCCTCCGGGAGGGCCTCGAGGCGACGCTCATCGTCGTCCTGCTGATGGCTTACCTGACCAAGAGCGACCGCCGTGCGCTGCTCCCCCGGTTGTGGGCGGGCGTGGGACTTGCTGTTGCTGTGTCGGTCGGATTCGGTGCCCTGCTGACCTTCGGGCCGCGGGGACTGACCTTCGAAGCGCAGGAAGCCATCGGCGGCGGCCTGTCCATCGTCGCCGTCGGGCTGGTCACCTGGATGGTCTTTTGGATGGCCCGCACGGCCCGCACGCTGGGCAGCGGACTGCGCTCCCGGGTTGATGGCGTGGCCGACGGCGCCGCCTGGGGCCTGGTGCTTGTCGCGGCTCTGGCCGTCGGTCGGGAAGGCCTCGAGACAGCACTCTTTTTGTGGGCCGCAGCCCAGGCCAGCGGCGAATCCGGAACCCCGCTGTTCGGCGCCCTGCTAGGCCTCGCCGTGGCGGCCGGGCTCGGCTACCTGCTGCACCGCGGCGTCCTTAAGGTCAACCTGTCCCGCTTCTTCACCTGGACAGGCGTGGCCCTGGTAGTTATCGCCGGCGGCGTCCTCGCCTACGGCGTCCACGACCTGCAGGAGGCCGGCATCCTGCAGGGGCTGCACAGCCTTGCGTTCGATGTCTCGGCCGCCGTCCCGCCGTCGTCCTGGTACGGCACCCTGCTGAAAGGGACCCTGAACTTCTCCCCCGCGACGACGTGGCTGGAAGCATTCGCCTGGGTCCTGTACGTAGTCCCCGTCATGTTCTTCTACCTGCGGGTCAACTTCCGCCCGGCGCTCCGGCCGACGGAAGCTCCTGCCGCAGCGGCAGCCGCCGCCTCCTGAGCGGCAGCCCCTGCGGCCAGCCAAACACCGTACCCAACCAACCCCCGCATCCCCAACACCCCCAAGGAATCCCCATGCCTGGCTTGACCTCGCCCAAAATCCGCCGGACTGCCGGTGCCCGCCTCGCCGTCGTGGCAGCCACCGCAGTCCTCCCGCTGGCACTCGCATCCTGCACCGACAACGCCAACGCCAACGCGTCCGGAGCCACTGACGGGCCCATCCAGGTGACCAGCACTGACGCCGAGTGCAAGGTCTCAGCAACTGAGGCCCCGAGCGGGAACCTGACCTTTGCCGTGAAGAACGACGGCGCCGAAGTCACCGAGTTCTACGTGCTCGCAGAAGACGGCCTGCGGATCGTGGCCGAGGTGGAAAACATCGGCCCCGGGATCACTCGGAACCTGGTGCTCACTGCCCCGGCAGGCAAGTACATCACCGCCTGCAAGCCGGGAATGAAGGGAGATGGCATCCGCGCGGACTTCACCGTCAAGGACTCGGGCAAGCAACCCACCGTTGACGCCAACCTCCAGAAGCTCGTGGACACCGGAGTCGCCCAGTACACGGCCTACGTCAAGGACCAGACCGAACAGCTGGTGGCCGGAACCGAGGAATTCGCCGCGGCCTACGCTGCAGGCGACGCAGCCAAGGCCAAGAGCCTGTACGCCGCCACCCGCATGCACTGGGAACGGATCGAACCCGTGGCCGAATCCTTCGGGGATCTCGATCCCAAGCTCGATGCCCGTGAGGCGGACCTTGAACCGGGACAGAAGTGGACCGGCTGGCACCGGGCCGAGAAGGACCTGTTCCCGCCGGCCGGATACAAGGCGCTGACCGCAGCTGAGCGCTCGGCACTCGCCAAGCAGCTGGTGGCCGACACTGAGGAACTCGCCACCCGCACCCGCACCGTGGAGCTCAGCGCGGACAAGCTGGGCAACGGCGCCAAGGAACTCCTGGATGAGGTTGCCCGCGGCAAGGTCACCGGCGAAGAGGAAATCTGGTCGCACACTGACCTCTGGGATTTCCAGGCCAACGTGGACGGCGCCCGGATTGCGTTCGAGAACCTCAAGCCTGCCCTGCAGCAGAAGGACGCCGCACTGGCCACCGACCTCGACGCCAAGTTCAGCGCCCTGCAGGCTGAGCTGAGGAAGCACGCCAAGGGCGACGGCTTTGCCTACTACAACGAGCTGAGCAAGGCCGAGGTCCAGCAGCTCAGCGCCCTGGTCGACGCCCTCGGCGAGCCGCTGTCTAAGCTCACCGCGGCAGTGGTGCTGTGAGCGGCTGCCCCTTCGGCGGCGGCGAGCAGCCGCCTGCCGGCGCGCACCCCGACGCTTCAGTCCCGTCGGCGGAGGCGTCCGACGGCGATAACCGCCGCCTGTCCCGCCGCGGACTTCTGGGACTGGCCGGCGTGGGCGGCGCGGGAGCGGTGGCGGGAATCGCCGCCGGCCTGCTCGGCCACGACGCGCTGGCGGCCGCCGCAGCACCGCCCGCTGCCAACGATTCCGTCATCCCCTTCTTCGGCGACCGGCAGGCGGGGATCACCACCGCGGCGCAGGACCGCCTCCACATGGCGGCCTTCGACGTCACCACCGAAGACCGCGCGGCGCTCATCGAACTCCTCAAGGACTGGACCGCGGCCGCGGCGGCCATGACCGCCGGCCTCACCACGGGGACCACCGGGGCCGTCGACGGCCCGTACGATGCCCCGCCGGAGGACACCGGCGAGGCGCTGGACCTCGAGGCTGGCCGGCTCACCATCACGTTTGGCTTCGGCGCCTCGCTGTTCGAAAAGGACGGCAAGGCCCGCTTTGGCCTCGCCGGAAAGCGGCCCGATGCCCTGATCGATCTGCCGCACTTCCCCGGCGACGCGCTGGAGCCGGCCCGCACAGGGGGCGACATCGTGGTGCAGGCCTGCGCCGACGACCCCCAGGTGGCGGTGCACGCCATCCGCAACCTCGCCCGCATAGGCTTCGGCAAGGCACGCGTCCGCTGGTCCCAACTGGGCTTCGGCCGCACGTCGTCGACGTCGCGCGCACAGCAGACCGCGCGCAACCTCTTCGGCTTCAAGGACGGGACCAACAACCTCAAAGCCGAGGACACGTCCCTCCTCGACCAGCACGTGTGGGCCGGCGCCGGATCCCGTCCAGGCGAAGCCTGGATGGAGGGCGGGAGCTACCTGGTGGCGCGCCGCATCCGGATGCACATCGAGATCTGGGACCGTACCTCGCTCCGCGAACAGGAAGGCCTGATCGGCCGGACCAAGGGAGAAGGCGCTCCCCTGTCCGGCGGCAAGGAATTCACCGCCCCCGACTTCGCCATCAAGGGCAACGACGGCGAGCCACTCATTGCCATGGACGCCCATGTCCGCCTGGCCCACGCAGACCAGAACGACGGCGTGCGGATGCTCCGCCGCGGCTACAACTACACCGATGGCTCGGACGGGCTGGGCCACCTCGACGCCGGGCTGTTCTTCATTGCCTTCGTCAAGGACCCGCGGACGCACTACGTGCCGATGCAGATGACCATGGCCAAGGAGGACGTCCTCGCCCTGGAATACCTCAAGCACACAGGATCCGGCCTCTTCGCCGTCCCGCCGGGTGCCAAGCAGGGCGGCTTTATTGGCGAAGGCCTCTTCGCCTGAGCTGTGGCCGCCCGGGCAAAGTCTCGAATGGGCAAAGTCTCGTTTCGGCACAGTCCGTTAAGCACAGTTTCGTCTGTGCTCGCGTAATCACCGCGCCGCCGTCGGTTCCGACGGCGGCGCGTGCCGTCCCGGAGCGGCCCTTGCGCCTGCTGCCGGTAAACTAGGGTCATCATGACCCCTCAAATTCCGGATAACACCACAGCCGGCGCTCCGGCTGCTGAAACCACACCCCACATAACGGTGGAAGGCTTTGACAGCCGGGTCCCCGTTGTCATTGATCTCGATGCCCCCCGCGACGGCGTGCCCCTGGTCATCGAAACCCAGGCCGGGCTGGAGCGTTGTGCTGCCGCGATCGCCGCTGGCACGGGACCGGCCGGAGTCGACGCCGAGCGTGCCTCGGGCTTCCGCTACGGGCAGCGCGCGTTCCTCGTCCAGATCCGCCGGGAAGGTTCGGGAACCTGGCTGATCGACCCCGAGCCGTTCGGGGACCTGCGGATCATCAACGATGCCCTGCGGGGTGTCGAATGGATCCTGCACGCCGCCAGCCAGGATCTGCCCTGCCTGTCGGAACTGGGCATGTGGCCGGACAAACTTTTCGACACTGAACTGGCAGCCCGCCTGGCAGGCCTTCCCCGTGTCGGCCTCGCAGCCGTGATCGAGCAACTGCTTGGTTTTGGGCTCGCCAAGGAGCACTCGGCAGCCGACTGGTCCACCCGTCCCCTGCCGGAACCCTGGCTCCGGTACGCAGCGCTCGACGTCGAAGTTCTGACGGAACTGCGCGAGGAACTCATCGAACTGCTGGAAGCGGACGGAAAACTCGAGTACGCCGAACAGGAGTTCGCCGCTATCCTGTCCGCCGGGCTCGCAGCGCCCAGGGTAGACCCCTGGCGCAAGACATCCGGGCTCCACCAGATCAGGGACCGTCGCCAGCTCGCCGCGGTGCGGGAGCTGTGGCTGGAACGCGATGCCCTGGCCCAGAAGCGCGATGTTGCCCCCGGCCGGCTCATTCCCGACTCTGCCCTCGTCGCCGCTGCCAAGGCGATGCCGACGACCGTGCCGCAATTGCTCGGCACCAAAGGGTTCCACGGCAGGGCAGCCCAGCGCGAGGCCCCCCGCTGGCTGCGGTGCATCGCAGCCGCCCGGGCACTCGAAGACCTTCCGCCGCTCCACCTCCCCACAAACGCGCCGCCGCCCCCGCGCGTCTGGGCCGACCGCGACCTTCCCGCGGCAGAGCGGCTGCAGACCGCCAGGCCCCTGCTGCAGGAAAAGGCGGACGAGCTCAAGCTGCCGCTCGAAAACCTGCTGACCCCGGACTACCTCCGCCGCGTCGCGTGGCGGCCACCGGCGGATATCAGTGAAGCGGCCATCGCCGAGGAACTGCGCGAGCTGGGCGCCCGGCCGTGGCAGGTGGGGCTGGCAGCGCCGCTGATCACCACGGCATTCCTCAACCCCCAGCCGCTTCCGCCCAAGGAAGCCAGGGAGCCAAAGGAAGCCTCGGCGTAGGCCTGGCGCCGGATCGGCGTTCCGAGGACACTGCAGCCAGGAGGACAGTCCCCTAGGTCCGCGCCATTGTGTGGCGTAACGGGGCCGGGTGCCACGTGGCGTGGTGCCTCCGGACCGATGCTGTGTGGCGGAGTTAATGTCGTAGCCCCCTGTCATGCTGTGGGTATGGATGGCAAGGCAGCAGTGGAGACGCTGGAGGGCATCGAGTCCTCCGTCGCTGCGTTGGCTGTTGTTGTGCGTCGGGCCGCCGGGACCGAGGCTAGTTCTGCGGGTTTGGCTGGCGCTGATCCCCTGGCCGGTGCTGGTGCTACCGAGGCAGGTTCTGGGACGGGCGCTGACCATCTGACCGGCGCTGGTTCACTTGCCGGTGCAGGTACCGGGTCGGTCGCGGATCCTTTGGGGGATCGGGCCGATGCATGGCTGGACGTACTGGCCGAGGCAACAAGGTTGGAGGCCCGGGTGGCCGCGCTGAAAGCGCACGCCGCGGCCGGCTTCGCCGGCACTGTCGAGGCCACGGCGCCGCCGGACGCGTCCGCACAGGAACAGGCCGCCACGCAGATGTCTGTGACTGCGCAGGTGGCCTGTGCGCTGACCGTGAGTGAAGGGTCGGCGGCACGGTTCCTGGCTGAATCCGCCACGCTGGGCAGGTACCTGCCCCTGACGCTGGCCGCGCTCGGGGCGGGGACCCTGTCCTGGCAGCACGCCCGGGTGATGTGCGATGAAACAGACGGGCTGGACCGGGCCACTGCGGCCGCGTTTGAGGCGCATTTCCTGGACCCTGACGCGCCCAGCGCGGCGCGGGGCTGCCCGGCCGGGGAACTGACAGCGTCCAGGTTCCGGGCCAAGGCGCGGTACTGGCGGGAACGGCACCACCCGGTCGGCATCGAAACCCGCCACCGCAACAGTGCCAAGGACCGCCGGCTGGAGTACGCGCCGGACCGGGACGGCATGGCCTGGCTGTCCGCATATCTGCCCGCGGACCAGGCCACCGGGATCTGGGACCGCGCCACCACCGCCGCCCGCGCCCTGCAGGGCCCGACCGAGTCCCGGACCCTGACCCAGCTGCGCGTGGACGTCGCCGCCGCGTGCCTGCTCGGCCCAGCTTCGGGAGTTATCCGTGCACCTGGCCACCGGGCGGCAGGATCGTTTCCCGCAGGTTCCCTGCCCGCAGGATCGGCGCCGTCCGGTGAGGAGCAGGCCGGTGGCGTGCCGGCGAGCCCTCTGCAGGCCGGTGAGGTTCCGTCTCCGGCGGCGCAGGTCCTGGTCACGGTTCCGGTGTTCTCCCTGCTCGGCCTGACCGAGGAACCAGCCACACTCGACGGGTACGGACCGATCCCGCCATCCATGGCCCGCCGGCTCGTCGCCCACGGCGCTTCATCATTTTTTCGGGTCCTGACCGATCCGCGGGACGGAGCTCCGCTGGAGATCGGACGCACCAGCTACCGGCTCACCAAGCCAATGCGCCAATGGCTCCGGCTCAGAGACGCGCGGTGCACCTTCCCGGCCTGCAACAACCACTCCCTGGACAACGACGCCGACCACATCCTGGCCTGGGCCAACGGCGGGACCACCGGGATCAGCAACCTTGGCCAGCCCTGCCCGAAGCACCACAGACTCAAACACACCACAGCGTGGAAACCTGTCGGAGCCACGCGGGACACCCCACCGGGCTGGATTTCGCCATCGGGCCGGTCGTACCCCAGCGAACAGCAGGACTGGGAACCACCAACCTGGCCCGAACCGCCGGATGAGCCAGACGAACCCGATGACTTCGACGTGTTCGGCGACGTTGACGATGTCGAGAACCCAGGAACCCTCGACGGCCCCGGACATCCACTGCCAACGGATCCCTGGCCCGGCTGGACATCGTTCAGGGCAGCGTAGATGCCCCATGCCCGGACACCAGGGTCGCCAGCAAGCAACCACGCACCGCGACAGCGCAACTGGAGACTGGGGACTGGGCCCCGTTTGCCACGCCGAAGTCGCGCCTACAACTTGTCGCTTACGTTCGCACACTCCTACAGCCCCACCCGCACACCGATACATCCGTACACCCGTAACACCGGGAAACGCTCTAGGCTTGGCCCCACAGGCAGGAACCGCACCGGTTGCAGCCAATGTTACTCGCGAGTAACATTAGGACCACTAAAGCCCGGCCCGGCTGTCCCTGCCCGGACCGGCCCGCCCGTCTCAATGAGGAGCCACAAAATGAGCGCCGCAGATTTCCGCAAGCTTGCCGATCTCTTCCCGGATGAGGCGGTCACTCATTCGTCAGTGCAGGACATCGAGCTCCCGGCCGCTGACGGCCAGGCCAGTCCGGGCATCCTTGCCCTCATCACGCTGGACAATGGGCTGGGTCCTTCCAAGCCCACCACGCTTGGCCCCAACACCCTCGTTGAACTGGGCACCGTCCTCGAGGGCCTGCGCGAGCGGGCGGCAGCGGGCGGGATCGTGGCTGTGGGTGTAACCGGCAAGCCGAACTTTTTCGTCGCCGGTGCCGACCTCTCCGCCGTCACGAACCTGCATGAGCGGGAGCATGGCCTCTGGATGGCGCAGCTCGGCCACGAGGTCTACGCCACACTGGCCAACCTCGGCGTTCCCAGCTTCGCCTTCATCAACGGCGTGGCACTGGGCGGCGGCCTCGAAATCGCCCTGCAGTCCACCTACCGCACCGTGTCCACCGCGGCCGGGGCGCTGGCACTTCCCGAGGCCTTCCTGGGGCTGGTACCCGGGTGGGGCGGCGTGTACCTGCTGCCGCGCCTGATCGGGCCCGAGAACGCGGTGAAGGTGATGATCGAGAACGCGCTGAACAACAACCGCACACTGTCCGGCCCCGAAGCCTTCAAGCTCGGCATCGCGGATGCGCTGTTCGAGCCGGAGGATTTCCTGGCGCAGTCGGTTGCCTGGGCTGCTGGCGTTCTTTCGGGCGCAACACCGGAACGGCCCGCCGCCGTCGATCCTGCCGACCCGGCTGTTGCCGCGCGCTGGGCGGACGCCGTCGCAACGGGCCGCGCCATCATCGAAACCAAAACCTCCAATGCCTCCCCCGCGCCGGCCGAGGTGCTGAACATCATGGCGGCGAACCGCACCCTGACCCAGGCCGAATCTGCCGCGCTCGAATGCGAAACGTTGGCAGGCCTCATGCAGACCGACGAGTTCCGTGCCACGGTTTATGCCTTCCTTGACCTCGTGCAGAAACGGGCCAAGCGGCCCGCAGGCGCCCCCGGCCGCGAGCTCGCCCGGCCGGTTACGAAGATCGGCGTGGTGGGTGCCGGCCTGATGGCCAGCCAACTCGCCCTGCTGTTCGCCCGACAGCTCGGGGTTCCCGTGGTCCTGACCGACATCGACCAGGACCGGGTGGACAAGGGAGTCGGCTATGTCCACAACGAAGTGGACAAGCTCGTGGCGAAGGGCCGGCTGGCCGCCGACGTTGCCACGAAGACCAAGGCACTTGTGACAGGGTCAGTTTCCAGGGAGCCGTTCGCGGACGCCGACTTTGTCATCGAGGCGGTGTTCGAGGAACTGAACGTCAAGAAGCAGGTCTTCGCCGAGCTGGAGGCCGTCGTCTCACCGGAGTGCATCCTCGCCACCAACACCTCCTCGCTGTCCGTGACGGACATGGCCGCGGACCTCCAGCACCCCGGCCGCCTGGTGGGGTTCCACTTCTTCAATCCCGTGGCTGTCATGCCGCTGCTGGAAATCGTCCGGGCACCGAAGACCGACGACGCCGTGCTCGCCACGGCTTTCGAACTCGCCCGGGGACTGAAAAAGACGGCCGTCCTGGTCAAGGACGCCCCCGCCTTCGTGGTCAACCGCATCCTGCTGCGGCTCATGGGCGAAGTCACTGCCGCCTTCGACGAAGGCACGCCGGCCAAGGTTGCGGATGGTGCGCTGCGCCCCATGGGTCTTCCCATGACGCCGTTCACCCTCCTCGCCATGGTGGGACTGCCGGTGGCACAGCACGTTCAGGAATCCCTCCACGCGGCCTTCGGTGACCGTTTTCCGGTCTCGCAGAACCTGCAGAAACTGGTCGACAACAATGTCAGGTCACTGTGGTCCGCGGCGGCGGACGGGACGCAGGAGATACCCGAGGCCACTAAGGCCCTGATGTCCTTTGGCAGCACTCCGTCAACCGCAGACGAGGTGCTGCGCCGGACCCAGGACGCCCTGGCCGAGGAGATCGGGCTGATGCTCGAAGAGGGCGTGGTGGCAGCTCCCCAGGACATCGACCTCTGCATGATCCTGGGCGCCGGCTGGCCGATGTTCCTGGGCGGGATCACCCCCTACCTCGACAGGGTGGGGGCCTCGGAGCGCGTCAACGGCAAGCGGTTCCTGCCGCCGGGCGTGGCTTCCCGTTCCTGACCGGCATTTTCCCCACCGGCATTTCCCCACTGTCATTTCGGCACAGGAACTGCCCCAACCCGGGGGGCTTTAGTGCGGTCGGAGCCGGCCGCCGTCGAGCCTGAGGAGTCGGTGGGAGTGTGCCTTGGCGAACCCTAGGTCGTGCGTGACCATCACGACGCCGGCGCCGCGGCCGGCCGCCGCTGACACGGCGGCGGTGAGCCGCTTCAGGCCGTGGGCGTCCAGGGCCACCGTTGGTTCGTCGAGCGCGAGGACTGACGGATCACGCGCCAGGACCGTGGCGAGAGCCAGCAGCCGCTGGCCGGACGCCGGCAGCTCATGGGGGTGGGCGTTTTCGCTGTCTCCAAGGCCGACGGCGGCCAGGGCTGCCCTTGCCCGTTCCGGCGCCTCGGTACCGACTAGGCGGTCCAGCCCGAACAGCACCTCCCGCAGCACGGTCCGCTCGAACAGCTGGTCATGTGGATGCTGGAACAGGAGCCCCAGCCGGCGGGCCACCATGCCCGGAGGAACCCCCGCAATGGACTCGCCAGCCACGCGGACGTCCCCGCGAAGCGGCCGGTACAGTCCGTTGAGGAGCCGGAGCAGCGTGGACTTGCCGGCGCCGTTGGGTCCTGTCACGGCCACGACTTCCCCGGGCATCACCTGCAGGTCCACGCACTCCAGGACTAAGCTGTCCTCCGAAGCCGTTTGGCCTGCCCCGAATCCGAAGGCCACATCCGCCAGCTCCAACGCCGCGGTGGTTCCGGCCCCGGCCTCCGCCGCGGAAAGCTTCGAGGCTGCGGAAAGCGTCGAGGTGGCGGGAATCGCCGAGGCAGCGGGAGGCGGCGGTTCCCGGGACGGGATGACGACGCCGGACGCGGCCAACGCCGTCCCCTGCAGGATCCGGCCCGGTGGCCCCGCCGCTGTCACCTTCCCATCCTTCAGGACCAGCCAGCGTTCCGCGGCGTGAGTCAGTGCATCGGCGTGCTGGCTCAGCACCACAATGGCGGTACCCTGCGCCAGCTCGGCACGGACCAGCTCCATCACGGTCCGGGTCCCGGCCTGATCCAGGGACTCGAGCGGCTCGTCGAGGACCAGGATGCCGGGACCGTCCACCACGGCGCAGCCCACAGCCAGGCGGCGGAGCTCGCCGCCGGACAGTGTGGCCGGGTCCCGCTGCAGGAGCCCGTCGAGCCCGGTCCGGCCGGCAGTATTGGCGACGGTGCGCACCATATCCTCGCGTGGAACCCCGCGGTTTTCCAGGCTGAAGGCGAGTTCCTCCGCCACCGTCCCGCGAACCGCCGACAGCATGGACGCTGCGTCCTGCGGCACGTAGCCGACGTGCCGGGCCCACGCCCCGGGATCGATCCGCGGATCATCGGGCGACCCGGCAAAGGACAGCGCACGGCTGCTGGCCAGCTGCCCGGCCACCTCCAGCTGCAGGCTCCCGGCCAGCGTTCCGTCCCGCCCGCCGAGCAGCCAGGCACCGAGGAGCCGTCCCAGCGTTGATTTTCCGCTGCCGGATCCCCCAAGCACCGCCGTCAGCGTGCCGGGCGCGGCGGCCACCTCCACCCCGCGCAGCGCGGGGCTGGCATCGCCGTGGTAAGAAAACGAGGCAATGGAGGCCAGCAGCGTGGTTGCGGCCGTCCTGTCCGCGTTCATCCCGGGCCAGCCCCGGCGGTAGGCGACAATGCCGACGACGGCACGGCAGAAAGCGCTTCAGCGATCCGCCAGCCCACGGCCGCCAGGGCAAGCAGGACAGCCACGATGCGGAAGGCCGCCTGCGCGGCTGAATCCCGGACCTCCGTGTAGCTGGTCCGGGGACCGGCGCTCCTGAATCCCCTGGCATCCAAAGACTGCGCCCTGATGCCGGCGTCGTGGACCAGGCCCAGCACCAGCGGGACCATCTGCAGCCGGATGGCCGCAACCCTGCTGCCAATCCCCCGTCCCACCACAAGCCCGCGCGACTCCTGCGCCTGCCGAACCTTCTCCAGCCGCGCGCCGACCAGCGGGGCAAGCAGCAGCGTGGAGGCCAGCACGTATCCAATCTGCGGCGGGACCCGGCGGGCAGTCAGGGCGGCAACCAGTTCGGGGACCCGTACGCTGAAGGAAAACACCATCAGCACCAGGACGAAGGCCGCGGTGCGGAGCCCCATCTCCAACGCGAAGGACAGCCCCTCCGCCGTGACCCGGGCGGGACCCCAGCTGGCCAGCACCGTGCGCCCCTCCGGGAAGAAGAGGCCATGGATCACCAGCAGCGACAGCCAGAACGGCACAATGATGGCCGCCGCGGCCGGAAGGACCCGCCGCAGGGAGCCGGCGGCGACGGACAACAGAACTGCGCCAACCGCCACGGTGAGGGATACCGCCCAACTGTCCGCCGCCGTCGTAATGACAAGGACGGCAGCGGCGGCCGTCAGCGTGGTCAGCGGGTTGAGGCGCGGGGACACCTGACCGGCTGTTCTTGAGTCAGGAATTCCGCGCCGCCGGCTCCTTGCCGGCCAGGACGCGGAAGCGGCGGACGAATAGGAACTGGAACGTGGTGCGCCGGGGCAGGGCATAAACCAGCAGGGCGGCGATGGCGAAGACTATGGCCTTGTCCATGGGGTCGGAGATCAGGGCCTGTTTGGTGATGGCGGCCAGCAGGGTGTCGCCCATGGCCCGGAAGGCGCTGACAATCGCACCCGTGCCTGCCCCGGAGGTGCCGCCGAAGACGAACGCGGCGATCGGTGCGGACACCACACCGGCAACAATACCCGTGACAAAGCCTGCGACCGGGGCCAGGTAGAAGCGGCGGAACAGCCCGTACCGTGCGGCCACGCCGGCCAGGAAGCCGATCAGCGCGGCGCCGGCGGCGAAGGGCAGGACCGTTGGGTTGAAGAACGACCACACGATGCTGCTCAGGGCTCCGGTGGCGGCGCCGGCCGCAGGTCCGGCCAGGACGGCGATGAGCACGGTGCCGATGGAGTCGAGATAGAACGGCAGCCCGCTGGTGCCCATGAGCTGTCCCAGCACGATGTTCAGGACCAGGGCCACGGGAATGAGCACCACGGTGGACGTGGGCAGGGTGGGGAGCACGCCCACGCTCAGCAGCAGGGCACCGAGAAGAAAGCCGCCCAGCGCGACGAGCGAGGAAACGCTGCCCGTCCCGCCAGCAATGTCGGCAGGCTGGGTGAGGACCAGGAAGATGAACGTGGCGGCGATGGCAGCGGCGCCGAGCAGTTCGAAGAGCCTCCGGCGGCGGACAGCCTTCGGGTCGGCAGGAGGAAGGGTCAGGGACGGCTGTGACATGGTGGATCCTTAGGCTGAAAACGGCGGGTCCCGCACCCGTGGCGTGATCTTTCGCGTACGCGGAAGCAGGCGCCTATGTCACCTTGGCGCGGCTACCATCCTACCGACCCGCGGGCACGGCGTGCTACGGGCGCTTCCCCACCGCGGAGGCCAGTGCGCCCACCGAGGAGATCAGTTCGTCGAAGCACTGCGCGGGGTCGTTTGAGGTGACGATCCTGGCATTGAACGGCTCCTTCCAGATGCCCCGGAAATCGGCAACGGTGGTCCCGACCAGCCGGGGCGCCTCCGTTTCCACGTGAACGGTGGCCGGCCGCGTGCCGTACGGCGTTCGCCCGATCGCCGCCGCGGCGGCGAAGGCGTCATGCATGTGGGCGATGTAGCCCTGGTCGTACAGCCGGTGGAACTCCATGTAGAAACGGATGGCATCCGACAGGCACGCCACCAGCGGGTTGCCCGAGCGGCTGCGCTGGCCCTCCGGCTGCTCTGGCAGCACCAGTTCGGGTTCGCTTCCGGCAGCCTCGGCGAGCCGCTGCAGGTGCTCGGGCCGCAGCTCAATGCGTTCCGTGGTCTCGAGCGCACACACCACGGGAAGGCTCTCCTCCGGAAGGCCGCTGTAGGCGGCGAAGACCTCCGCTGCAGCATGCGGGTCCACCGAAACGTTCCACTCCGCCGTCGGCGTCGTGTTGCCCTGGTAGTTGAAGCAGCCGCCCATGATGACCAGCCGCTTGAGCAGCTTGGGAAGGTCGGGCTCCGCCCGCAGCGCAAGGGCGAAGTTGGTCAGCGGCCCGGTGACGAGCCCGGTGACCTCACCGGGGCGGGCACGGGCCGTATCCACCCACACGTCCACCGCATGCCGCGGCGAAATCTCCTGCTTCGGCGGCGGGAGCTCGGCATAGCCGATCCCCTGCGGGCCGTGGGTTTCCTCGGTGGTGACGAGCGGGATCTCCAGCGGCACTTCCGCGCCCACGGCAACTTCTATTCCTGCCCGGCCGCAGAGTTCCAGCAGGGCGAGGTTGTTCAGTGCCACCTGGCGGGCACCCACATTGCCCGCCGTGCAGGTGATGGCCTCGATCCGGACCTCCGGCCGGGACAGCAGGTAGACCAGCGCGAGGGCGTCGTCGATCCCGGTGTCAACATCCATGAGGATGGTCGGCATCAGAACAGGGCCACCTTGGGGGTCTGCGGAAAGATGTCATCCAGTTCGTCGAGCTCGGACCGGTCCGGCACCCAGGCCACCGCCCCGGCGTTCTGCCGGACCTGCTCCGGACGGGTGGCGCCGGCAATCACGCTGCTGACCGACGGCTGCGCCGCAAGCCAGGAGAAAGCCACCTGCACTTCTGTCAGGTCGCGGGCAGCGGCAAAGGCGCTGAACGCCTTCAGCTGCTGCCAGTCGGCGTCGTGCACCAGGTTGGTCCGCGTGTGGCTGAGCCGTGAACCTTCCGGGGCCTGGTCCTGCGCGTACTTGCCGGTCAGGAGACCGTTGGCCAGCGGGAAATAAGGCAGCACGCCCAGCCCGTAGGCCTCCGCCGCGGGGGTGACCTCCTGCTCGGCACGGCGGTCCAGGAGGTTGTAATGGTTCTGCGCGGAGACAAACCGGGCGCCGCCGCGGGCACGGGCCACGAATTCGGCCTCGGCGATCTGCCAGCCTGCGCGGTTCGAGTGGCCAATGTAGCGCACCTTGCCGCTGGTGACGAGGTCGTTCAGCGCGTCGAGTGTCTCCTCGATCGGCGTCAGGGGGTCAGGCGTGTGGAACTGGTACAGGTCAATGTGGTCGGTGCCGAGCCGGCGCAGCGAGGCTTCCGCGGCACGGATGATGTAGCTGCGCGAACCGCGGGCACCGAAGTCCTCGCCGTTGGCTCCGCGCATGTCCATACCGAACTTGGTGGCCACCACGACGTCGTCCCGCCTGGCGCCAAGTGCCTTGCCGAGCATTGTTTCGCTCAAGCCCGGTTCGCGGCCATAGGTGTCCGCGACGTCGAAGAGCGTCACCCCGGCGTCCAGGGCGGCATGCACGACGGCGTCCGTGCCCTCCTGCGATTCGGTTACCGTGTTTGCCCGGCCCAGGTTGTTGCAGCCCAGGCCCACGACGGAGACGGTCAGTCCGGATTTTCCAAGACGGCGGTATTCAGTCATGGAATCACCCTATAACGGCGCCGGCGGCAGCTTTCGCGGCCAGCCTTCACATCCGGCTTCCCGGGGCTGGGCTCAGGCTGAGGCGAACTCCAGGCCGTGCTCCTCCAGCGCATCCTGGAGCTGGGCCAGGGTGCGCGGGCAGATGCCCGGCAGCGCCGCCAGCTGGCGCCGCCCCAACTGCGCCAGCTGCTCAAGGGACTCCACGCCGGAATGTGCGAGGATTCTGCGGTCGGGCGAGGCGAGGCCCCGCGGAAGCGGCGTGCGTCCCTGCTGGGCTGACTTCTTCGTCATGACGTTCTGCCTTCCTGTGCTGTGACTGCTTGAGGTGCTGAACTGCTTTAGAGGGTGAAGCCGGTCGCCTGCTTGGGTGAATGCTTGAGCTTGAGGGCCGAGGGGTCGCTGAAGGGGGCGGCTCCAATACTCAGCTTGGTGAAGTCCAGGTCCTCGCCGCGGATGCAGACCTTGATCGCGTTCACGGCCTTGTTCACGTCCGGGCAAAGGCAGAAGATGTTCAGCTTGGCGTCGCTGAATTCCGACCGGTCCACGATGCCCAGGCCGCGCCAGGCCAGATGGCCGGACAGCGCATCCTTCGCCTTTTCCTCCAGGTAGCGGTCGCGGCTGGTGCCTTCCTTCGTCTTGAGTGCGTACTGGGCCACCACCCAGTACTGCTCCTCATCCGGAATCTCGGCATAGCCGTCCTCGGTGCACGCCATCTCGAAGGCGTCCATCAGGCGTTCGGCGGCCTCAGCGTCCGGCACGTCCGTTTCCTGCGTCTTGCTCTGGTGGCCCACGGCGCCGTGGTTCATGACGAACTGGCTGTAGTCCTCGTCATACCAGGCTTCCCGGAACAGCAGGGTCCCCTCGTCGTCGCGCTTGTAGACCCGGATAATTCCGCTCATGCCCGTCCTTTCATAAACCAGCTGGTGTCGGTGCCGTCGAAGGGAGCATCCTGGCCCTTGACGGCAAGGAACAGGGCGTCGCACTCAGCCTGCATGGCGCGCACCAGCGTCTCAGGGTACTCCATGCGGAGCCGGTGCGCAGCGAACTCGTCCTCATCGTCGACGAACACGCCGCGCTTCACCGAGCGGATCACGTCGAGGTCCATGTCGATGACGTGGAACTCGGTCAAGCCAGGCTTGATCCTGCGCCACTCGTGGCAGGTGGCCAGGTCGACGTAGACGCGGAAGTCGCCCGGGTAGGTGTCGTCGTAGAAGGTGACAACGAACTCCCCGGTCCGCGGAACCAGGAGCACGGCATCGGATGCGGTGTAGAAGGCCGCGCCGGGGCGGGAGCAAAACTCATTGGCCGGCTGGAAAATCCACCAGCCATGCCGGTCCTCGCCAAGGTACCTGCCGGGAACCACCCAGTGTGCCGAACCGTCCCATTTGCGGTTCCGGGACACCACCAGTTCGCCTGGCTGGAGGGATTCGGGCTCCCTCACAGTTTGGGCAGGCTTCCCGTGGTGGGGTGTTCCTGGCCGGGCAGCGGACGGGCGAACGGAACCTTGGTCCCGAGAACCTGGGCGACGACGTCGTGGGTGATCTGCTGGGCGGTGAGACCCACCCGCGTCAGCACCTGGCTCCGGCTGCCGTGGTCCAGGAACTCGACCGGCAGGCCCACCTCGTTCAGGGCTGTGTCCACGCCGGCGGCGCGCATCTCCTGACGGATCCTGGACCCGACTCCCCCGGCGCGGACGCCGTCCTCGATGCAGATGACGAGGCGGTGCCTTGCGGCCAGGGCGATAATCGACTTCCTGACCGGGAGCACCCAGCGCGGGTCCACGACGGTGGAACTGATGCCCTGGGCGCCCAGCCGGTTGGCGACGTTCAGGGCCAGCTCCGACATGGCGCCCACGCTGACGATCAGGACATCGTTCTCGGTGGATCCGGCCGGGCGGCGGGACAGCACGTCCACGCCGTCGGCCAGCCGTTCAATGGCCTCGACCTCGGCGCCGACGGTTCCCTTGGAATAGCGGATGACAGTGGGGGCGTCCCCGATGGCGACGGCTTCGCGGAGCTCCTCGCGTAGGCGTGTGGCGTCGCGCGGCGCCGCCAGGTGCAGCCCGGGAACGATCTGGACCATGGCCATATCCCACATCCCGTGGTGGCTGGCGCCGTCCGGACCGGTGACGCCGGCGCGGTCCAGAACAACTGTGACCCCGGCCTTGTGCAGGGCAACGTCCATCAGCAGCTGGTCAAAGGCGCGGTTGAGGAAGGTGGCGTAGACAGCCACCACCGGGTGCAGCCCGCCGAACGCCATGCCCGCCGCGGAAGTGAGGGCATGCTGTTCGGCGATGCCGACGTCGAACACGCGCTCCGGGTACCGTGCAGCGAACTTGTGCAGCCCGACCGGGATCAGCATGGCGCCGGTGATGCCGACGATGTCCTTGCGCTCATCGGCGATGTCGGCGATTTCATCGGCGAACACCGACGTCCAGGATTTGGCGCCGCCGACTTCTGCAGGCTCGCCTGTTTCGGGGTCAATGATTCCGACGGCGTGGAACTGGTCCGCTTCGTGCGCCCGGGCCGGCGCGTAGCCATGGCCCTTCTCCGTCATGGCGTGCACGATGACCGGGCCGGCGTAGTTCCTGGCCGTGGACAGTGCGTGTTCCATGGCCTGGAGGTTGTGGCCGTCCACCGGGCCGATGTACTTCATGCCGAGGTCCTCGAACATGCCCTGCGGGGCCCACCAGTCCTTGATGCCCTTCTTCATGGCGTGCAGGCTCTTGTAGGTGAACTGACCGACCGGACCGCCGTTCTGGAGCTTCTTCTTCCACCAGTCCAGTGCGCCTTCGTAGGCGGGGGCGGCACGGAGGGAGTCGATGGTGGGGCGAAGGGACGCCAGGTAGTCGGCAAAGCCGCCGACGGTGGGTGCGTAGGAGCGGCCGTTGTCATTCACGACAATCACAACGCGGCGCTTCTTGTCCGCCGCGATGTTGTTGATGGCTTCCCAAGCCATGCCGCCGGTGAGTGCGCCGTCCCCGACGACGGCCACGACGTACCGGTCGCCGTCACCGGTCAGCTGGCGGGCCCGGGAAATGCCGTCGGCCCAGGACAGCGAGGATGACGCGTGGGAGCTTTCGACGATGTCGTGCTCGGACTCAGCGCGGTCGGGGTAGCCGGACAGGCCGTCCTGCTGCCGGAGGGTGCTGAAATCGTGCCGCCCGGTGAGGAGCTTGTGCACGTACGACTGGTGTCCGGTGTCGAAGACGATGCTGTCGCGCGGCGAATCGAAGATCCGGTGCACCGCCATGGTCAGTTCGACGACGCCGAGGTTGGGACCCAGGTGCCCTCCCGTCTGGGAGACGTTGCCAATCAGGAATTCCCTGATCTCGGCGGCCAGCTGATCCAGCTGCGCCGCGGACAACTTGCTCAGGTCCTGCGGATTCCGGATGGTCTCCAAGATTCCCAACGGCCCCTCCTTCGGCTGTAGACATGCCTATTAACTGTAGCGCCTCCGCGCTGGCAGCAATGCAGAGGCCCCGGCCGGTCTGCTGACCGGCCGGGGCCTCAACGCACTGCTCACCGGGACTGGCCCGGCTGGATCCCGCTAGTTAGCGGAGATCTGGCGCAGAACGTACTGCAGGATACCGCCGTTGCGGTAGTAGTCCGCTTCACCCGGGGTGTCGATGCGGAGCACTGCGTCGAAGGACTTGGCGGAGCCGTCCTCGGCGGTGGCGGTGACCTTGAGGGTCTTGGGCGTGGTGCCTTCGTTGAGGGCGGTGACGCCCTCCACAGCGAAGGTTTCCGTGCCGGTCAGGCCCAGCGTGGCCGCGGACTCGCCGGCCGGGAACTGCAGCGGAAGAACGCCCATGCCAATGAGGTTGGAGCGGTGGATACGCTCGTAGCTCTCGGCGAGGACGGCCTTGACGCCCAGCAGTGCCGTGCCCTTGGCTGCCCAGTCGCGGGACGAACCGGAGCCGTACTCCTTGCCGGCCAGGACCACCAGCGGGGTGCCGGCTGCCTGGTAGTTCTGGGCGGCGTCGTAGACGTAGGCCTGCGGGCCGTCAGCCTGGGTGAAGTCGCGGGTGAAGCCGCCCTCCACGCCGTCCAGGAGCTGGTTCTTGATGCGGATGTTCGCGAACGTGCCGCGGATCATGACCTCGTGGTTGCCGCGGCGCGAGCCGTAGGAGTTGAAGTCCTTGCGCTCCACGCCGTTGGCCAGCAGGTACTGGCCGGCGGGGGTGTCGGACTTGAACGAACCGGCCGGGGAGATGTGGTCCGTGGTGACGGAATCGCCGAGCTTGAGCAGCACGCGGGCACCGGTGATGTCCTGGACAGGTTCCGGCTGGGCCTTCATGCCCTCGAAGTACGGGGGCTTCCGGACGTACGTGGACTTCTCATCCCAGGCGAAGGTGTCACCGGCGGGGGTGTCGAGTGCCTTCCAGCGGTCGTCGCCCTCGAAGACGCCCTCGTAGCCCCTGGCGAACATCTCCTTGTCGATGGAGGAGTCGATGACTTCCTGGACCTCGACCGGGTTGGGCCAGATGTCCTTCAGGAAAACGTCGTTGCCTGCTTCGTCCTTGCCCAGGGGGTCGGTCTCGAAGTCGAAGTCCATGGAACCGGCCAGGGCGTAGGCGATGACCAGCGGCGGGGAGGCCAGGTAGTTCATCTTGATGTCCGGGTTGATGCGGCCTTCGAAGTTGCGGTTGCCCGAGAGCACGGCGCTGACGGCGAGGTCGTTGGCCTGGATGGCCTCGGAGATCTCCGCTTCCAGCGGACCGGAGTTGCCGATGCAGGTGGCGCAGCCGTAGCCCACGATGTAGAAGCCGAGCTTCTCCAGGTACGGAGTGAGGCCGGACTTCTCGTAGTAGTCGGTGACCACCTTGGAACCGGGGGCGACCGAGGTCTTGACCCACGGCTTGGCGGTGAGGCCCTTGTTCACGGCATTGCGTGCCAGCACGGCGGCAGCGAGCATGACCGACGGGTTGGACGTGTTGGTGCACGAGGTGATCGACGCGATGGTCACCGCTCCGTGGTCCAAATCGAACTCGCGGCCGTCCTCCATCTTCACGGCGACGGGGCTGGAGATGCGGCCTTCGGCGCCATGCGCGGCTGAGTACTTCGGCGGAACGCGGTCGCTGTCGGTCACGTGCGTGCCGCCGGTGGTGAAGGAGGGCGGGTCGGAAGCCGGGAAGGACTCCTCCAGCGACTCATCCAGCGAGCCGGCGTCGGCGTCGTGGGCGACGTAGTTCTTGAGGTCGTGGCGGAACTCGTCCTTGGCCTCGGTCAGCTCGATGCGGTCCTGCGGACGCTTCGGGCCGGCGATCGACGGAACCACGGTGGAGAGGTCCAGCTCGAGGTACTCGGAGAAACGCAGCTCGCGGGACGGATCGTGCCAGAGGCCCTGCTCCTTGGCGTACGCCTCCACCAGCGCGACGTTCTCGTCGGGCCGGCCGGTGAGGCGCAGGTAGTCCAGGGTGACGTCGTCGATCGGGAACATGGCAGCCGTGGAGCCGAACTCCGGGCTCATGTTGCCGATGGTGGCGCGGTTGGCCAACGGCACCGCGGCGACGCCTTCGCCGTAGAACTCGACGAACTTGCCCACAACACCGTGCTTGCGCAGCATCTCGGTGATGGTGAGCACCACGTCGGTGGCGGTGGCACCGGCAGGAATGCTGCCGCTGAGCTTGAAGCCGACCACGCGCGGGATGAGCATGGAAACCGGCTGACCCAGCATGGCCGCCTCGGCTTCGATGCCGCCGACGCCCCAGCCGAGCACACCCATGCCGTTCACCATGGTGGTGTGCGAGTCCGTGCCGACGCAGGTGTCGGGGTAGGCGCGCAGGGCGCCGTTCACTTCGCGGGTCATGACGGTGCGGGCCAGGTATTCGATGTTGACCTGGTGCACGATGCCGGTTCCCGGGGGGACAACCTTGAAGTCGTCGAAGGCGGTCTGGCCCCAGCGCAGGAACTGGTAGCGCTCACCATTGCGCTGGTATTCGATCTCCATGTTGCGCTCCAGTGCGCCGGAGTTGCCGAAAACGTCGATCTGGACGGAGTGGTCAATGACCATCTCGGCCGGAGCAAGCGGGTTCACCCTCTTCGGATCGCCGCCGAGCTCCTTGACTGCCTCGCGCATGGTGGCAAGGTCCACCACGCAGGGAACACCAGTGAAGTCCTGCATGATCACGCGTGCGGGCGTGAACTGGATTTCGGTGTCGGGCTGGGCATTCGGGTCCCATCCTGCCAGGGCGCGGACGTGATCGGCGGTGATGTTCGCGCCGTCCTCGGTCCTCAACAGGTTTTCAAGCAGTACCTTAAGGCTGAACGGAAGGGTTTCTGAACCTTCAACGGAGTTCAACCGGAAAATTTCGTATTCGGTTCCGGCAACATCAAGTTTGCCTTTTGAACCGAAGCTGTCCACAGTGCTCATCGCAGGACTCCTCTCGCAACAGTTTCATCTTTGTCGCGCGGTTGACCGCTTGCTAGTTAGGGCACCCTAATTAGTGCCTGCCGCAACAAACTGCATGGTCAGCCGGGAACACGGGCGCGACGGGGGCTACAGGGCCCATAGTAGTGGCATCAACCGCGGGGAGTCAGCAGTGCGACAGTCTCGAGGTGGTGCGTGTGCGGGTACAGGTCGAAGGCCCGCAGCCCGGCCAGCTGCCAGCCGCCCTGCTGGAAGTAACCAATGTCGCGGGCGAACGACGACGGATCGCAGGACACGTAGGCGATTGCCCGGGGTTTCGAGTCAATGAGCTGGCTGACCACGGCCTTGCCCGCGCCGGCGCGCGGCGGGTCGAGGATAAGGGCATCGAACTGGCGCGGCCGCTGCCGCAGCACCCGTTCCACCTTGCCCTGCACGATCTCCACCTGGGGTGAACCGTGCAGGTTTTTCCGGGCGTCCCGGCTGGTGCCGGGGGCTCCCTCCACCGACAGGACGGACCCGGTTTCCCCCACCGCATCGGCCAGCGGGGCCGTGAACAGGCCCGCACCGGCGTAGAGGTCCGCCACCGCAGCGCCGGGCTCCAGGAACCCGCCGTCGTGCAGGAATCCGGTGACGGCACCCACCAGGGTTTCCGGTGCATCGCGGTGGATCTGCCAGAACCCCGCCCCCGTGACCCGGTAGTCGTGGCCGGCCGCCGACTCCTGCACCCAGGTCCGGCCGCGGAGCTGCAGGGTCTCGTTCTTGAGTGGATCGTAGCTGGCCACGGACACGTCCGCGGGAAGCTGGGAAAGGATGGAGTGCAGCCGTTTGGCGCGGGTCCCGGGGGCGGGGGCCAGCAGCACGAGCGGCCGCGAGCCGTTGGCGGGCGCGGCCACCTCCACCCTCTCGATGCCCTGAAGATCCACGTCCCACAGCCGCAGGGCGTTGATCCCGTCGACGGCCAGCGGCATTTCCTGGACCGGAATCACCTGGTCGGAGCGGTGGGCGTGCATGCCGAGCCGGCCACTCTGGGTGACGCCAAAGCTGGCGCGCGTGCGCCACGCAAGGCCGGCCCCGCCGTCGTCCGTTCTTTCTGCGTTTGCTGCTCCGACCGCTTCCACGTCCGGAGAGAGCTCGACGGCGGCCAGCCGCCTGAGCTGTTCGGCCAGCACCTCCGATTTGAGGCTCCGTTGGCGCTGCAGCGACACGTGGCCAAGTTCGGCGCCGCCGACCGGGGGGCGCCCGTGCGCCCAGGAGCTGGCCGAATCGGCGGTCCGCCAGAAGTGCGGAACCCTGTCAGGGGAAGCATCCAGGACTTCCACAACGTCCGCGCGCCAGAACTTGGCTTTCTCCCCGGCGTCGGTGAGCCGGACCCGCACCCGCTCCCCCGGGATGCCATGGCGGACGAAGACCACACGGCCCTCGTGGCGGGCCACGCAGTGCCCGCCGTGGGCCACAGGGCCGACGTCGACAACCAGTTCGAGTCCGGTGGAAGTGGTCTGGGTGTCCGGGCTCATTGAATGTCCTGCAGTCTCTTGGCTTCTTCGGATGATTTGAGCTGCCAGGGAACGCTGGCAACCATTACACCCGGCTCAAAATGGAGCCGGGTCTTGATGCGGAGGGCTGTCTGGTTGTGCACCAGCTGCTCCCACCATTTACCCACGACGTACTCGGGGATGTAGACCACGATCAGGTCCCGGGGTGAGTCCCGGCGCATGTTCTTGATGTAGTCCATGATCGGCGTGACCGTCTCGCGGTAGGGGCTGGCCAGGATGGTCAGCGGCACCGGGATCTCCAGTTTCTCCCAGTCGGCGAGCGTGTGCGCTGTCTCCTCGGCGTTGATGTCCACCGTGATGGCGTCCAGCCGCGACGGCCGGGAAGCCCGCGCGTAGGCCAGCGCCCGGAGCACCGGCTTGCGGACGTGGGACACCAGCAGCACGGCGTGCACGCGGGTGGGCAGGGCGCGCGGTGAGGAGTCCTCGTCGACCGCCAGTTCCTTGGCCACGTTGTCGTAGTGCGCGCGGATGCTCCACATGATGAGGAACAGCACGAACATGGCGAGCAGGGCAATCCAGGCACCCTGTTCAAACTTGGTGATGAGCACGATGACCAGCACCAGCGCGGTCATGCCGAAGCCGATCATGTTGATGGTGCGCGACTTGATCATCCGGCGCCGGACGGCTTTGTCCTTCGCCAGTTTCAGTTCACGGCCCCAGTGCCGGATCATGCCGAGCTGGCTTGCCGTGAACGAGATGAAAACGCCCACAATGTACAGCTGGATGAGCTTGGTCACGTCTGCGTTGAACGACAGGATGAGCACCAGCGCCCCGGCGGCCAGGGCAAGGACGCCGTTGCTGAAGGCGAGCCTGTCGCCGCGGGTGCGCAGCTGCCGTGGCAGGTAACCGTCCTGGGCGAGGATGGAGCCCAGCACCGGAAAGCCGTTGAAGGCAGTGTTGGAGGCAAACACCAGGATGACGCCGGTGGCCGCGACCACGACGTAGAACGGAATGGACCCGGCGCCGAAGATGGTCTGCGCGATCTGGCTGATGGCCGGATTCTGGATGTACCCCTCGGGCAAGGGCCGTCCGTTGAGCAGGAACTCGGTGGCCGGATCCAGCACGATATGCACCTTCGTGGCGTTGGCCAGGTAGATGATCCCCGCCAGCATGGCCGAGGCGATGATCCCGAGCAGCAGCAGCGTGGTGGCGGCGTTCTTGCTCTTGGGCTTTTGGAAGTTCGGCACCCCGTTGCTGATGGCTTCCACACCCGTCAGGGCGGCGGCGCCGGAGGAAAAGGCGCGCAGCAGCAGGAATGCACCGGCCAGGCCCACCAGTCCCTCGTCGAAACCGGGTGCGGGAACAATCGTGAACGCCGCCGACGGCGCCTGCCCCAGCTGGCCGGTCAGGGCCTGGAAAATTCCGACGACGGTCATGCCCAGGATGGAGGCCATGAAGATGTACGTCGGCACCGCGAAAACGCTGCCGGCTTCCTTGATGCCGCGCAGGTTGACGAGCGCCAGGGTCACCACGCCGATGGTGGCGATCATGGCCTGCTCTCCGTGGAGCGAAGGGATGGCGGTGGTGAGGTAGGTGGCTGCGGAGGACATGGAGACGGCGACGGTCAGAACATAGTCCACCAGCAGGGCGGAGGCCACGGTCAGCCCTGCGTGCTTGCCCAGGTTCTCGTTGGCGATCTCGTAGTCCCCGCCACCGGAAGGGTAGGCGTGGACGTTCTGCCGGTAGGAGGCCACCACCGTGAGCAGGACCACCATGACGGCGAGGCCCACGAGCGGGGAAATGGCCACCGCGCTCACCCCGGCCAGTGCCAGCGTGAGGAGGATCTCATCGGGCGCATAGGCCACGGAGGACAATGCATCCGAGGCGAAGATGGGCAGCGCGATCCTCTTCGGCAGGAGGGTGTGGGCCATCCTGTCGTTCCGGAAAGGCCTTCCCACCAGCACGCGTTTCACGGCGTTCAGAATTGTCAGCACCACACAAAGTTAGTCTGATTCGCACGCGATGTCATGGCAGGTTTCCGGCGGTAGAGTCTTACGGAGCAGTCGGCGAGAGTTGAGGAGAGAACGCGTGGCGCACTTCGTGATCATGGGTTGTGGACGCGTCGGAGCCACGTTGGCGCACACGCTCGAGGATGCCGGCCATTCTGTGGCCATCATCGACCAGGACGACCGCGCCTTCCGCCGCCTCCGCTCCGGCTTCACCGGCCGGAAAGTCACCGGCGTCGGCTTTGACCGCGACACCCTCAAGCAGGCGGGTGTCGCGGACGCCTACGCCTTTGCGGCCGTGTCCAGCGGCGACAACTCCAACATCCTCGCCACGCGCGTTGCCCGCGAGACATTCCATGTGCCGCACGTGGTGGCCCGCATCTACGATCCCGGCCGCGCGGAGATCTACCAGCGCCTGGGCATCCCCACCGTGGCCGCGGTGCGCTGGAGCGCCGACCAGGTCCTGCGCCGCATCCTTCCCGAGCAGCACCTTGCCGGGGACTTCCGCGACCCGTCCGGCCGCCTCGTGCTGGCCGAACTCGACCTGCACCCGGCGTGGGTGGGCCACCCGGTCTCCTCCATCGAAAAGGTGGCCGACGTCAGGGTTGCCTACCTGACCAGGTTCGGCGAGGGGATGCTGCCCGCCGCGGGCACCTCCTACCAGGACGGCGATACGGTGCATGCCATGCTGCGGGTGGACCGGACGTCCGAAGTCGCCCACATCCTCGCCAAAGCACCCGCCAAGGAGTCCTAAGTGAAAGTCGTCATCGTCGGGGCCGGAAGCGTCGGCTCCTCGATTGCCCGTGAGCTGCTGTCCCACAAGCACGAGATCCTGCTCATTGACCTCAAGCCCGAAGTGATCGGGCGCAGCGGCCTGCGCGGGGCGCACTGGCTGGTGGGCGACGCCTGCGAGCTGAGCACCCTGCAGGACGCGAAGCTCGAGGACGCGGACGTGGTGGTATCGGCGACGGGCGATGACAAGGTGAACCTGGTGGTCTCGCTGCTGGCCAAGACTGAGTTCGGCATCGGGCGCACGGTGGGGCGGGTGAACAACCCGAAGAACGACTGGATGTTCAACGACTCCTGGGGCGTGGACGTTGCCGTGAACACGCCCCAGCTCATGACGGCGCTGGTGGAGGAGGCCGTGGAGATCGGTGACCTCGTCCGGCTCCTGACCCTGCAGACGGGTGTGTCATCCCTCGTCGAATTCACGGTGCCGCATGACTCCCACGCCATCGGGCTGACGGTGGGTGACATCGACTGGCCGGAGGACTCCACGCTGGTGGCCATCCTGCGGGACCAGGCACCGATCACGCCCAGCCGGGACGACGTCATCGACGGTGGCGACGAACTGTTTTTCGTCACCACCATCGCGGCCGAGGACCAGCTGCGCGAACTGCTGTCGCCGGGCTCAGGCGACGGGAGCGGGTCCGGCGACGGGCAGGCGCCAGGCGACGAGCACGCAGGGGGCGAGGTCCCGGCGTCGTCCGCTTCGTCAGGGGAAGGCGCCCCGGCATCCCCTGCCCGGGCGACGGGAGGCCAGGAAGCGGCAGATCAGCTGGATGACGACGGCTTCGACGGCTGACCGTCAGGCGTTGCCGCCGGCCGCGTGCTGAGCCAGGCGATCCATACGCCGAGGATGTACAGCGGCGCACCCATGATGAGCCTGGTGGTGGCCAGGGCAGCCAGCCCGTCCGGACCCATCAGGTACAGGGGAACCTGCACCAGCAGGCGCAGCACCAGCACACCGACGATGATCCACGTGCCCAGCCGGTAGGCGCGGACGCGGACGGGGTCCTTGCGCCAGTCCAGGCCTTCATTCCGGATGAACCCGAACAGCAGTCCGGCGATCGGCCAGCGGACGGCGATGGAGATGACCATCGCAACAATGTAGGCCGTGTTAGTCAGGAATCCCGGAAGGTAGAAGTCCTCGGCCTTGCCGGTGGTATTGGCGAGCCAGGCTGAGATGCCCACACCGACGACGCCGGCCAGGGCCTGGGTCAGCGGGCGGCGCTGCACGAGCCGGACCACGGTGAAGACGGCGGCGGTGCCCAGCGCGGCAATGAGCGAGGGCGTCAGCGCGGTGGTGGCAGTGAAGGCGACCAGGAAGACCAGGCCGGGCAGGATGCTCTCGGCGATTCCCTGGTAACCGCCAGCGCTCTTCAGGACGTCGATTTGGCCGTCGTGGGTGCGGTGCAGCCCTGCCTTGGACGCGTAGTCCTCGGCCAGCCCGGCAAAACCCGGGTTCTCGGGCGTGGGCTTGGATTCCTCGCGGCCCGGTCCCGAATCGGAGTTCTCAGGCAAAGTCATTGGTTCTCCTGGCGGGACAGTATCTCGTAGCGGGGGTTGAACATGGTGGGCATGCCTTCCTTAACGGTAAGCATGCCGTCGAGCCTGAGTTCGGTCCCGGCGTCGATCCCGGGAATGCGGCGGCGGCCCAGCCAGATGACGCGCAGCCGCCCGCGCCGTTCCGTGACCGGGGCGTCGTGGTCCGAGACGATGGCCGTGAAGGCTGCCACCTCTGACGGGGGTGCGTAGGTCACCGACTCGATAAATCCGTGGCACAGGACGCGCCCGCGCTCCGGCAGCCCGCGGATGGGTACCGCCTGTTCCTGCGGGCCGCCTGCATCAACCAATCTGGGTGATCTCCGGCCCGCGCTCGGGCTGCTCGAGGTCCGGCGCTGCGGGGGGCACGGGTCCGGCGGCGTCCTTGGGCAGGCGCAGCTGCAGGAGGTCCCGCGGCGGCATGGGGTTTTCGCCCCGGATGACCACGATCTTCCGGAACAGGTCCTCGAGGCCGGCGGCAGCTTCACGGTCCAGCGCGGCCTCGCCGCCGAAAACGCCGCGAAGGAACCAGCGGGGGCCGTCGACTCCGACGAAGCGGGCGACGCGGTAACCCTGGCTGCCGTCGGGGGCACCCGCCGGCAGCTTGGCCACGAGCTCGACGCCGTAGTCTCCCGGGATCTCCTCGACCTGGCCGCCCTGGCCGCCGACGGACTGGCCGATCTGCTCCCGGATCTCGTCCCAGAGCCCTTCGGAGCGGGGTGCGGCAAACGCCTGCAGCTGCAGGCTCGAGCCCTCAAGGTCCATGGTCACGGCGACGACGCGCTGGGTTGCTTCCTCAACTTCAAGCCTGAGCTGCAGTCCGTCGCGGGGCGCAATGAGCAGGGCGCCGAGGTCCACATAGCCGTCGCGGTTGCTGATCTCTGAGACGTCGAAGGGGCCGTTGGCCCTGCGGTGATCCGCAGCATTTTCGGCCGGATTTGGGGTGGCGTCCTCCTGGACGTCCTCCGGCTCTGCCGCTTCCTGCTTCTTGGCTTTCTTGCCCCGCCCAAAAACCATGCGTTGTCTCCTTAGTCGTGATCGTGTCGCGCGCCCCGAAAGGCGGGTGTGCAGCCCAGCCGGTGGTGGGCGGCTACGTGCCCGGAACGGCGAACCCGCCCGTGGAGCCGAACCCGCCGGCACCGCGGACAGAGTCGTTCAGCTCCCCCACGGCGACGAACTGCGCGTGCTCCACGCGCTGGATCACCATCTGTGCAATTCTATCGCCGCGCCGCAGTTCTATAGCCTGGTCCCGGTCGGTGTTGAGCAGGGTCACCGCGATCTCACCCCGGTATCCGGCGTCGACGGTTCCCGGTGCATTCACCACCGTGAGCCCGTGCTTGGTGGCGAGGCCCGAACGGGGGTGGATGAGGGCTACGAAGCCGTCCGGGAGGGCGATGGCCACACCGGTGGGGACGAGGCGCCTCTCACCCGGCTCGAGCACCACGTCCTCGCGGGCCCGCAGGTCCGCACCGGCGTCACCGGGGTGGGCGTACGACGGAGCTTCCAGGCCGTCGTCGAGCATTTTCAGCTGCACCTGCACCGTGGGTGCCCCGAACTCCGCCCTGGGCGGCTGAGCGGCGGCAGCCGTGGGGACCTGCTGCGCCGTGGGGATTTGCTCCGCCCTGGGGTCTTGCCCCGCCGTGGGGACTTGCTGCGCGAGGGATGTCATGGCCGTAGATTCGTCAGTCACAGTCCCACACTCTATCGCCCGCGCGGCTTCTACTCATACTGGCCACTAAGCTTGGGGGCATGCCGGAATCAAGCGCTGCCGTCCCTGCCCGCAACCCGTCCTCACCGGACGAGACAGTACTTTTCTCCGAAAAGCTGTGGCCCGGACTGTGGATCTGGGCGGTCGCAGTGGGCATCGCATCAGCAGGGATCCTGGTCTTCGCCCCCATCAGCCTGGCGGCCGGCCTCACCGCAGCCGCTGTGCTGTTCGCCATTGAAGCCGTCTTGCTGGTCCTGTCGACGCCGTCAGTGGCGGTGACCACGCGCACCCTGCAGGTGGGCCGGGCCAGCATCGAGCGCAGCCTGATCGGCGCGGCAACCGCGTACCGCGGCAAGGAAGCAACGGCGGAGCGCGGCACGCGCCTGAACGGCCTGGCTTATCTCTGCATCCGCGGCTGGATTGACCCGGTAGTCAGGATCGAGATCGCCGACCCGTCGGACCCCACGCCGTACTGGTTGACCTCTACACGGTGTCCGGAAGAACTCGTCGCCGCGCTGACCCGCAAGTAGCCGCGGTCAGCCTTCGCAGTCGCGGCAGTACTGCAGCCCGTTCTTTTCGCGGGCGATCTGCGAACGGTGCCGGACCAGGAAGCAGGAGGCACACGTGAACTCGTCGGGCTGGGGGGGCAGAACACGGACCAGCAGTTCCTCACCGGACAGGTCGGCTCCGGGCAGCTCGTAGCCTTCGGCGAGATCGGACTCGTCCTCCTCCACCACGGCCGTCGGTTTCTCGGCACGGCGGGTCTTCAGCTCCTCAATCGAGTCCTCGTTGAGGTCCTCTTCAGACTTCCGCGGCGCATCATAGTCAGTCGCCATGGCCAGCTGATCACACTCCGTCGAATCGCTCGAATGATTCATCCGGGACAACGCCGGACGAACTTGGTTTGTGCCCGGTACGCGCACATTTTTCCCCAGGCTGCGTGGAAAAGCCATAGCCGGAACCAATGCCTCCCCCGGGGTCTCCACCGGTCCACCTCCAACGATCCCCCGGAATTTCGCGGCGCGCCCTCTCCCCTAACGGGAAAAGACAGTACGGGGTGGCAGAGTTTCGAATGATAGTAATGCCAGGGTGGAGGATTGTATGCAGGATCTACGGCTTGTAGGCGTCCACGACGACGGGGAGCATCTCCTGTTAAGCGGCACCGCCGGCGCAATGTTCCGGCTGCCGATCAATGAGGCGCTCAGACTGGCTGCCAGCCGGCCCTCTGCGCGACCGTCCGCGGTTGCCCCCGTGGCCATGTCTCCACGCGACATCCAGGCGAAAATCCGCAGCGGTTCCACTGCTGCCGAGGTTGCCGCAGCTTCAGGCATGCCGCAGGAAAAGGTCGAGCGGTACGAAGGGCCGGTCCTGGCCGAACGCGCGTACATTGCGCAGCAGGCCCAGAAGGTGGAGGTCGCCTCCCCCGCCCCGGGGCACGACGTCTACCGGTCGGCGTTCGGCGACACCCCCGCCACCCTCGGCGATATGGTGGCCCACCGGCTCACCGCCCACGGCATCCAGTCCTCCACACTGGAGTGGGATTCCTGGCGCAGGCCGGACGGCACCTGGACCGTTGTGGCCAAGTTTGAAGCTGCCCCGGGCGGGCACGCGAGCATTGGCGAGGAACCGCCCGCCATGTGGACGTTCAACCCCACCCGGAAATCCCTGCAGAACGCGAACCGCTGGGCCCAGCAGCTTAGCGAACTGGAGCCGCTGGACGGACCTGTGCCGGCCCGCCGGCTTTCCGCAGTGTCCGACAGGCCTTTCGACTTCGAAACCGACGCGGACGCGGCGGCCCGCACCGGCATTGGCGCCGGCATCGAGCAGCAGAAGGACCCTGACGGCCTGCTGGACATGCTGCGTTCGCGGCGCGGCCAGCGGCTTGGCGTGGATGAGGACAGCGACGACGCCCTTGCCCTGTTGCTGGCAAACGGCGTCCCGGCCGCACACCCCCGGGCAGAGGAAACGCCTGCCGGCACAGAGGCCGAATCGCCCGAAGATGGCACCGCGCACCCGGTCGGCTCAGTGCATTTTGACGGTTCGCATTCTGATGATTCAGAAGAGCAGGACGTTGCGGAGCAGGATCCGGAGTCCGGACCGCAGGAGCATGACGACGACAACGCCGCCGAGGCTCCAGCTGCCGAGTTCACGCTGGCCCGGCGCCGCGACGGCCGGCCTTCGATGGTTTCCCGCCTCAACCTGGTGCCCCGGCATGAGGAGACCGAGGACGAGTCACTGAAGCTTCACGACGGCGTCAGCACCCATACGCGCGAAATCACCATAGTCCCGGGTCACCATGTCCCCGGAACGCACGGTCCGGCCCAGCCTGATGAGCCCGCCGCGCAGGCCAGCGGGCCGGTTACCGGCCGCCCGGCGCCTGCCAAACCGGGGCTGGACGAACTCCTGGGCCGCGGCACTGCCCGACGCCGCCTTGACGGGAGCCGCACTGACGGGAACCGGCTGGAAGGAAGCCGGCTCGACGGCACCCGGCCACAGCCTGGCCAGGGAGCGACCCGCGCAGATCAGGACCGCGACGAACCGGAGCGGCAGCCGTCCCGGCCGAAGCGCTCCAGCGTTCCCAGCTGGGATGAAATCGTCTTCGGCACGCGGGGCGACTAAGTACTAGCTGAGGGCCCGTCCACTAGCACTGGCGCTTTCACTGGCACCGGCCCTTCCACCAGCACTGGCTCGTCCACCGGCACCGTGCCACAGACAGGCGTCCACCTCGAACGGGAGCAGTTGGTCCTGCTGGGCGATAATGCTGGCGCCGTGGGCGGTGACCCTGCGCATGAAGTGCCGCCGGCACAGCGTTTCGTAGCCCACCACCGGCACGTAGCCGTCGCCGTCGGGATCACCGGCCGCCGGATCAATGGCCATCTCCACATCGCCGACCACCACCTGGGCGCCTTCGGTGACCATCACGCCGTCGACCGTCCTGGCGTTATGGGTGGCCCGTCGGCCGCACCAGCACAAGGCCTCAACCTGGAGGACCTGCACCCGGTCCGCGAGTTCAATCAGGCGCTGCGAACCCGGGAAGAGGCGGGTCCGGAAGTCCGACGTGATGCCAAAGGCAAAAACGTCCACGTCTATTTCGTCCACAACCCGTGCCAGCTGCTCCACCTGCACGGCTGAATAGAACTGTGCCTCGTCGCAGATGAGGTAGTCCACGCGGATCCCCTGGGTGCGGCGGAGCACCACTTCGTCCCAGAAGTCCGTGGTGTCGACGACCTCCACGGCCTCCGCCTGCAACCCGAGCCGGCTGGAGATCCGGGAGTCGCCGGCGCGGTCGTTGCGGCTGAACCGCACCCCGCCCCGGCCCCGGGCGCGGTGGATGTAGTCCATCTGCAGGGCGAGGGTGGACTTGCCGGAATCCATGGTTCCGGAGAAAAAGACAAGCTCAGCCACGGGATCCCCGGCGGCCTGCTGTCTTACCGGAAGCTGCCTTGCCCGAGGCCTGGAAACTGAGCAGAGGGACTTCGCGTTCGGCCTTGGTCAGGGAACCGTGCTGGCCCACAACCTCCATGGCCGTCGGACGCACCCGGCGCGTGTCGTAGAACGCCAGCGCGTCCCGGGCGGCCACCATCACATCCCCCAGCCGTCCCGTGACCTCGGGCCGAACCGTACCGAAGAGCCCTGCCGCCACGGCTTCCCCGCGGGTGAACGCCCAGATCCGCTCGCCGAAGCGGGCACGCCAGGCCGCCAGGAGCCGCTCCTTCGCGGCATCGCCGGCGTCGTCCTCGAGATACAGGTGCACCATGCGGGGTTCCCCGGCGGTGTGCCGGACGCCGTCGACCAGGGCGGCATCCGCCGCGTAATCGAGACGCTGCGATTCAGCAACGTCAAGCATCCCGTGGTCAGCCGTGACCAGCACAGTGGTTCCGGCCGGGAGGGACGCGTCCAGGCGCTTGACCGTGGCGTCCAGCTCCTCCAGCTGGTGCTCCCACTGCGGGGACTGCGCGCCGTAACGGTGGCCGGCCTTGTCCAGGTCGTTCACGTAGAAGTACATCAGGGCGGACTCCGCCCCGGCCATGGCCTCGGCTGCCGCCTCCGTGCGGGCGTGCGGCGTGGTGCCGGAGACGAACGTGCCGCCGCGCAGCGCCGCCTGGGTCATGGGCGACCCGCCGAACTGCGGCAGGCTGACCGTGGTGACGGCGACGTGTTCGGAGGCCCGCTCGAAGACCGTCGGGAACGGCTGCCACTGCTGCGGGTCCACGGCGGCATCCCAGTTGCCCAGCATGTTGACCACCTTGTCCTGGGCCGGATCCAGGACGTCATAGCCCACCAGTCCGTGCTGGCCGGGCGCGAGTCCGGTGCCGAGGCTGGCCAGGGAGGCTGCGGTGGTTGAGGGGAAGGCGGCATCCAGCCATACGGGCACAGTCCCCTGGCCCTGCTGCAGGACGCCCCGAAGGAAGGGAGTGTGCGCCGTCTTCTGCTTGAGCAGGCTGCGTCCCAGCCCGTCGGCCAGCACCACGCACACGCGTTTGGCCTGCGGGAGGCCCAGCACGTTATCGAAGCCTGGTACACCGAGGCTGGCTGCGGCGCTGCCCAGCACCTCGGCCACGGAGCGGCGCCCGTAGGCCGGTGCGGCCGGCAGACCGCTTACGGCAGGCCCGGATTCCGTGGTTCGTGTTGCGGAGTCTGAAGAAGGGTTTTCCTGCTCCCGCATCTCAGCGCTTGTGCCCGCGGCTGAGCCGGTTGGCAAAAACGCCCATGCGGGGACGCGGGTGGGTCGCGGATGGCACATGCCGCACCGGGGTGGGGGATCCGGTGTTCACCGCACGCAGGGCACGGGCAAAAAGCTTGGCATCCTGGACCGCCTGCAGGCCGTCCGCTTCGGCGCTGATGCGCAGGACGATGTCTTCCTGGGCGATAGTGCCGCTGTAGCCGTGGTCGGCCTCGCACTGCGGGTCGCCACAGCTGGCCGGCCCCATGTCCAGGCGCTGGCCGCCCGACCAGGCGATGGACAGGGTGACCTCGCGGACAGGGTCCGAAGGCTTGTAGTTCTGGGGCTGGGCGTACATGTAGCTCAGGACCACCGAGCGGATCTGCGCCACCGGGACGGATTCCGTGGAAATCTGCGCCACGATCTGTTCGCCCGCCTCGTCGAGCTGCTGGTCGTCCACGTGCGTGATCACCAGCATGTCCTCGGTGAGGACCAGGACGGTGATGTGCCGGCGGACCTCGGCACGGTCGAAGTGCGTTTCAAGGTGGACCAGGTGTGCGAGGCAGTCCCTGCCGTCCAGCGCGTCATCCACCACGTCGGCCACCAGCAGCGGGTAAAAGCCTGCCTGCTGCAGGGCGCCTTCGAGGCTCTGGCCCTGCACGCTGTGGTTATGTGAGCTGTGCTGGAAAGCCTGCGGGCTGTGGTCGGGCGCTTGAGGCTTCGAGGTGGGAGGCTGGGAGCTCATTTCCCCATTTTCACAGATCGCTGTGGCACATGCTAACCAGGCGCCTGTCTTCGAGTCCCCTGCACCTGCCTAACGGCGCCTAGCTCCGCATCGCCCGCCGCGCGCTGTCGGTGCGCTGGGCGGCGTTGCCGATCCGCACGTCGGCAGCCAGAATGAACGCCCCCTGCGGCGTGGCCAGGACAGGGTTGAACTCCACCAGGGCTATCTCCGGGTGCGCATCCTTGAGCCGTGCCAGGCGCGCAGCCACCTCCTCCAGGGCGGAAACATCGACGGCGGGCAGGCCCTGGTAGCCGAACAGCTTCCGGGACGCGCGGGGTCTGCGGATCAGGTCACGGAGGTCGGCGCTGGACAGCGGCGGTGCCCGGTGTGCCCAGTCGTCCAGCAGGTTAACGGCGTCGCCGGCCAGCCCGAAGGACACCACGGGCCCCAGCAGGGGGTCCTCGATGGCGCGCAGGGTGCACGCCTGGCCCACCGGCGCCATGGTCTGGACCTCCAGCGACGCCGGGCCGTAGGGCTCCAGCGCCCGGCGCATCTGGCGGATGTTCAGCCGGAGGGAGTCCGCGTCCTGGATATCCAGCCGCACGCCGCCCAGGTCGAGGCGGTGGCGCAGAGTGGGATCGGTGGTCTTCAGCGCCACGGGCCAGCCGAGCCTGCCGGCCGCCGCCACGGCTTCGTCCTCCGTGTCGAAGCCTTCCGAGGGCATCACCCTGATCCCGTAATGTGCCAGCAGACGCGCGGCGTCGGCCGGCTCGAGTTGCTTGAGCTGCTCACCGCGGACGTCGGCCAGCAGGTGCTCGAGGTCGGCGTGCGCGGCGTCAGGATCGCACCCGTCGGGATCCACGAAGAGGCCCTGGTCCCGTTCCGCCCACTCGGCGTACCGCACCACGGCGGAGAGTGCGGCAACGGCCGCCCCGGGATTCGAGTAGCACGGCACCGGTGCCGTCCCGGCGTCCTCCCCCACCATGCCTTCCACGTACACGGACGGATCGAGGATGCCGGTGAAGGCCGCCACCACCGGCTTTCCGGCCTCGGCGGAGGCTTCTGCGAGCGCCGCGGCAATCTTTTCCACGGTCAACCCGCGGGCAGGAAGGAAGGCAACCACGGCCGCGTGGACAGCCTCTTGGGCGAGCACTTCGCGGAGCCGCCCACGCAGGGCCTGCAGGGCACGGGACATGCCGGCGTCCAGGTCCATCTCCGTCACGAGCTCCTCGACGCCCAGGCCGTGGGACACGGCGCTGTCCGCCACGACTTTCCCCAGTGCCCCGGAGTTGCTGAAGACCGCCACCCCGGCCCCCTTGGGGAGCGGCTGGGCGGACACGATCTGCGCCACGTCCATGAGCTGCTCGACGGTCTCCACCCGGATGACGCCGGACTGGCGCATCATGGAGTCCAGCGCATCGGCCGGGGCCTGGGTGGTGCGCACGGCATGACCGGGCGGCAGCTGCAGCCCCATGGACGTTGACTTGGCCACGATCACCGGCTTGGTCCGGGCGAGCCGCCGGGCGATGCGGGAAAATTTGCGCGGGTTGCCGATCGACTCCAGATACAGGCCCACGGCGGTGGTGTCGGCGTCGTCCTCCCAGAACTGCATCATGTCGTTGCCGGACACGTCGGCCCGGTTTCCGGCCGACAGGAAGGTGGAGATACCGGCGCGGCGCCGGCTCGACGCCGCGTACAGCGCCACCCCGATCGCCGCAGACTGGCTGAATAGTCCCAGACCGCCTGCGCGGGCCAGGCTTGGTGCCATGGAGGCGTTCAGCGACACCGCGGAGTTGGTATTCACAATGCCGAGCGAGGCCGGCCCGATGACCCGCATCCCGTTGGCCCGCGCCTGCCGCACCAGTTCCCGCTGCCGGGCGAGGCCCCGCTCCCCGTCCTCGGTGAATCCCGCGGACGCCACCAGGACCCCCTTCACGCCGGCGGCCGCGCACTCATCCACCACCTTGGGGACTTCCTCGTAGGGCACCGCAACTATGGCCAGCTGCACCGGTCCGGGCACCTCGGAGAGCTTGCTGAAGGACAGCATGCCGGCCAGTTCAATGGCTTCGGGGTTGATGGCGTAGACGGGACCGGTAAAGCCGCCTTCGATGATGTGTTCCAGGAGCTGGTACCCCACGGTCCCCCACCTGCGGCTGGCACCGATCACCGCTACCGACGACGGTGCCAGCAGGTCCTGCACGCTTCTCGCCTCCGCGCGGTGCTCCCGGGCTTCCATCACGGCACGCGATTTGTCCGTGGGGTCGATGTTGAACTCCAGGCTCACCACTCCGTCGTCGAAATGGCGTTTGACGTCGTAGCCTGCGTCGGAGAAGACCATGAGCATCTTGCGGTTCTCGGGCAGGACCTCGGCACTGAACCGGCGGATCCCGTTTTCGCGGGCCGCCGCGGCGAGGTGCTCCAGCAGGATCGAGCCGATGCCCCGGCCCTGGTGCGCGTCGGCGATGTTGAAGGCCACCTCGGCCTCCGCGGGGTCGTCAAGCCTGTCATACCGGCCGACGCCGATGATGTCCCCGCCGATGGTGATCACGAAGGCCACCCGGTCCCGGTAGTCCACCTCGGTGAAACGCTTGAGCTCGCGGCTGGAGAGCCGCTCCTTGAAGGCGAAGAAGCGCATGTAGATGGAGTTCTGGGACTGCCGCGTGTGGAAGGTCTGCACGGCGTCCGCGTCGGTGGGATGGATGGGGCGCAAATGCGCTGTGCCCCCGTCCCTCAGAACGACATCGGCCTCCCAATATTCCGGATATTCGCCGTCCCCGGGCTGATCCACCATAGGCTTAGCCTAGCTAAACCTCCCGAAGTGCACCCCAAAAAGGATCCACCAGCCCCATGGCACGCCGCCAAACACGCACCCCCGCAGGGGAAACAGTCCAGGACTACACCGAAAACATCGTTGACATCGACGTGACTTCCGAAATGGAAGGCTCCTTCCTGGAGTACGCGTACTCGGTCATCTATTCCCGGGCCCTGCCCGACGCCCGGGACGGCCTCAAGCCCGTCCAGCGCCGCATCCTCTACATGATGAGCGACATGGGCCTCCGTCCGGACCGTGGCCACGTCAAGAGCGCCCGCGTCGTGGGTGAGGTCATGGGAAAGCTCCACCCGCACGGCGACACCGCCATCTACGACGCCATGGTGCGCATGGCCCAGGACTTCTCGCTACGGCTCCCCCTGATCGACGGCCATGGTAACTTCGGCTCGCTCGACGACGGCCCCGCGGCACCGCGGTACACCGAGGCCCGCCTTGCGGCGGCAGCGCTCACCATGACGGACCACCTCGACGAGGACGTGGTGGACTTCGTCCCCAACTACGACAACCAGCTAACCCAGCCGGAGGTCCTGCCCGCAGCGTTCCCCAACCTGCTGGTCAACGGCACCACCGGCATTGCCGTCGGCATGGCCACGAACATGGCGCCGCACAACCTCGTGGAGGTCATCTCCGCCGCCCGGCACCTCATCGCGAACCCGGACGCCACCCTGGAAGACATCATGCGGTTCGTCCCCGGCCCCGACCTGCCCACCGGCGGGCGCATCGTGGGCCTGGACGGCATCCGGGACGCCTACGCCACGGGCCGCGGCTCCTTCAAGACCCGTGCCAAGGTGGAGGTGGAGCAGCTCTCGGCCCGCCGGACGGGCCTCGTGGTCACCGAACTGCCGTACATGGTGGGTCCGGAAAAGGTGATCGAAAAGATCAAGGACGCGGTCAACGGCAAGAAGCTCGCTGGCATCAGCGATGTCGTGGACCTGACCGACCGCAAGCACGGCCTGCGGCTGGTCATCGAGCTGAAGAACGGTTTCAACCCCAACGCCGTCCTCCAGCAGCTCTACCGCTACTCGCCGATGGAGGATTCCTTTGGCATCAACAACGTCACCCTCGTGGACGGACAGCCGCAGACGCTGGGCCTGCTGCAGCTGCTCACCGTGTATGTGGACCACCGCATCTCGGTGGTGCGGCGCCGGACGGTGTTCCGGCTTGGCAAGAAGAAGGACCGCCTCCACCTGGTGGAGGGTCTGCTCATCGCCATCGTGGACATTGACGAGGTCATCCAGATCATCCGGTCCTCGGACGAGGCTTCCGCCGCCCGCGAACGGCTCATGTCCATCTACGACCTCTCCGAGATCCAGGCCAACTACATCCTCGAGCTCCGGCTCCGCCAGCTGACCAAATACAGCCGGATCGAACTGGAGAAGGAGCAGGACGAGCTCCGCAGGGAAATCGCCGAACTCGAGGCCATCCTCGAATCGGATCAGTTGCTGCGGGACCTGGTGTCCGGCGAACTCGGGGAGATCGCCGAGAAGTACGGCACGCCGCGGCGTACGGTGCTTCTGGAGTCCGAGGCCGTGTCCCCCACGGTTGCCAGCGCCGCCGTCGTCGACGGCAAGGCAGGCGTCAAGGGCAAGCCCGCCCCCCTGGCCCTCGAGATTGCGGACGACCCCTGCTGGGCGATCCTCACAGCCTCCGGCCAGATTGCCCGGACGGCCAACCAGGACAGCCTGGCCGAGACCGGGCCCCGTACCAAACACGACGTGTTCCGCTCGGTGGTCAAGACCTCGGCCCGGGGCGAGATCGCGGCAATCACCTCCCAGGGGCGCATGCTCCGGATCCAGGTCATGGACATGCCCGTGCTCCCGCCGGTCTCAGGCCTGCCGAACCTGGCCGGCGGTGTTCCGGCCAAGGACTTCATCACCCTCCTGAAGGGTGAGTCGCTCGTGGCGTTCGCTCCGCTCGATGAGGTGCTGGCGCTTGGCACGGCGCAGGGCATCGTGAAGCGGGTGCAGCCGGACTACCCCCTGAACCGCGAGGACTGGGAAGTGATCACGCTCAAGGACAAGGACACCGTGGTGGGCGTGGCGCCGGCAGGGTCCGACGACGCCGACCTGGTATTCCTGACGCGGCAGGCACAGCTGCTCCGGTTTAGCGCCGCCGTCGTCCGCCCGCAGGGCAGGACCGCCGGGGGCATGGCCGGCATCAAGCTTGCCGCCGGCGACCAGGTGGTGTTCTTCGGCGCGGTCGCCCCCGGTGACGACGCCGCCGTCGTCGTCACCATTTCCGGCACGGAAGGTGCCCTGCCGGGCACTGCCCCCGGGGCCGCCAAGGTGACGGCCTTTGCCGAGTACCCGGCCAAGGGCCGCGCCACCGCAGGGGTCCGGGCACACCGGTTCCTGAAGGGCGAGGACACGCTGCTGCTGGCCTGGGCCGGGCATGGCCCTGCGAAGGCGTCGTCGTCGGCAGGGGTGGCCCGCTCGCTGCCCCAGGAGCACGGCCGGCGCGACGGGTCGGGCATTCCGCTCTCCCAGGCGGTGGACGTGATCGGCCCAAGCATGGCCTGGCCGGAATCCGCCTAGACTACTGGCATGCCTATCGTCCCGGATGAAAAGGACTGGACCTGGGTCCTGTCCCGCCCCTGCACGCAGTGCGGCTTCGACGCGTCCACCGTCACCCCGTCCACGGTTCCCGGCAGCGTCGAAAACATGCTGCCGCGCTGGCGGGCCGTGCTCCGGCGGCCGGACGCCACCGAGCGGCCGGACAGCAGCACCTGGTCCGCACTGGAGTACGCCTGCCATGTCAGGGATGTGTTCAGCCTCTTCGACCGCCGCCTGAACCTGATGCTCACGGACGACGACGCCCGGTTTGAGAACTGGGACCAGGACCGGACTGCGGTGGACAGCGATTACGCGAACGCCGACCCTGCCGTAGTGAGCGCCGAGCTCACAGCGGAGGGTGAACAGGTGGCCGCCTCCTTCGCCAGGGTCCAGGAGCCGCAGTGGGGCCGGAGAGGGCTGCGCAGCAACGGCTCGGAGTTCACCGTCCTGACACTCGCACAGTATTTCCTGCACGACGTCGTCCATCACCTGGCGGACGTCGACGGCTGACCTGCTGTTGACAGCTAGCCCGGGCCTGCGGTTGACAGTTAGCCCGGTTTTCGCCCGGCTAGAGGACCTTGTCCCAGGCCAGGCTGGTGTTGACCGGGGCGTAGCCCATCTTGCGGTACAGCGCCATGGCGCCGGTGGGGTTCTCGGAATCCACATCCAGGGACGCCTTGTCCATGCCTGCGGCGGCGAAACGCCGCATGGCATCGGCCAGGAGCGCCTGCGCGATGCCGCGGCCGCGGAATTCCCGGCGGACACCAAGCAGGTCCGTGTAGCCCTCGGTGAATCCGCGCGTTACGGCGGTGTCGGGGTCGTGGCTGGCCAGCTGGTACCCAACGACCTCACCCGTGCTGCTCGCCAGCACGACGGCGCTGAGATCGGGCCGGGCCAGGGGATCGTTGACCACGAAGCCCCATGACTCCTCGTCCCGCGGTTCGCTTCCCCAGTGGTCAGCGAAGATCTGGTTGTGCGCGAGGCGCACGGCTTCGCTCAGCCCTGGCTCCATCGGCACCAGCTCCAGGCCGTGGTCCAGTGGTGCCTCGGGTAGCGGAGCAGAGAGCGAACGGTGCATCTCGTTGTAATAGCGGACCACGGCATACCCGTTCTCCTCCAGGAGCGCGCACTGGTGCTGCTGCTTCTGTTCGATGAAAATCCGCAGCCGCGGTACCGGCGCCGCGCTGGCCGAACCTGCACCTGCCTCTTCCCCGCCGGCATCCTCAGCAAACCGCTGCCGGGTCCGCGCCTCCAGCCACGACAGGAGGGCTGAGCCGACGCCGCGGCGCTGCCACTGCGGGTCCACGGCACAAAATCCGTGAGCCTTTGCCCCGTCCTTGTTCTTGGTCAGGCGGGCGTAGGCCCTGGGGACACCGTCGGGGTCCAGGCCAAGGACTGTGTTCGGCCCCACCGGGTTGTTTTGGGACGCCATGATCTGTTCCAGGTCCGCCCGCCGCTCAAACCACACCGGCTGCTCGGCAGCCGCCGTCCGGGCGATCAGCGCAGCCCACGCATCCAGGTCCGCGGGGCTGGCGCTGCGCCAGTGCAGTTCCGGGAAGTCGACGGCGGGCAGCTCCCCGGAGCCGGGCGTTGGCAGGCCGGAGGCGTCGTTGTGCGTCATGGCATCAGGCTAGCTGCCGGGAAGTAGCCGCGCCATCCTTCCAGGTGCGTGGCTGCTCCGGACGCTGCGGGGCTGATCTCGACGCTGCGCGGCTGTCCCCTGACGCTGCGGGGCGGCACCCCGTAGGCTGGGGAGATTACCGGGCTGGGGCGATAGCGGCCATCGTTCCCTGAAAGGCGCAAAATGCTTCTACTCTTCGGATTCAAGACTGTTCAGAAGCTGCTGCCGGGCCGGTCGGCCACCTGCCAGTACTGCCGCGTGTTCGCCCACCAGCACCTTGAGGAGCGCGCCACCAAGTTCACGCTGTTCTTCATCCCGGTTTTCACCACCTCCCGCTCCTACCGGATCACCTGCTCGAACTGCGGCGCCTCCTCAGTGCTCAGCGGAGGCCAGAAGAATGCACTCGCGGGCTAGGAACCCCTGAAGCCGCCGGATTACTCCGGCGCGGGGGCTTGGGTGCGCAGGGCAACCGGACGTGCCGGCACCAAGAGGCCCTTCCCGGGCTGGTCGTTCATGGTCAAAATGGGTGGGTTAGACCGGTTGCCCGAGTCCGACCGCGGCCTCGGCCATATGGAAGGATGCACATGACTGATCATCAGGACCACGCGCCGGTGCCGACGCCGGGAAGCGCCCAAGGTCTGGACCAAAAGGTTGAGGGTGGGTGCCCGGTCGCCCACGACAGCGTGACATCGCATGGCAGCGAGAGTGAGAACCCGGCGATCGACTCGCCGCAGCCCAAGGCACACCGCCCGCGGACCGTCGCGGACTGGTGGCCGAACCAGCTTGACCTCTCCGTGCTCCACGCCCACCACCCGGCAGGCAACCCGCTCGGCCCCACGTTCAGCTACCGGGAGGAGTTCCAGAAGCTCGACGTCGAGGCGCTCAAGCAGGACATCGTCCAGGTGCTGACCACGTCGCAGGACTGGTGGCCGGCAGACTTCGGCCACTACGGCGGCCTGATGATCCGGCTGAGCTGGCACGCCGCGGGCACCTACCGCGTCCACGACGGCCGCGGCGGCGCAGGGGACGGCAGCCAACGGTTCGCGCCGCTCAACAGCTGGCCGGACAACGCCAACCTGGACAAGGCCCGGCGGCTGCTGTGGCCGGTGAAGCAGAAATACGGCCAGAAGCTCTCCTGGGCCGACCTGCTGGTCCTTGCCGGGAATGTCGCACTCGAGTCGATGGGCTTCAAGACCTTCGGTTTCGCCTTCGGCCGCGAGGACGTGTGGGAGCCCGAGGAGATCTTCTGGGGACCCGAGGACACCTGGCTCGGCGACGAACGCTACATCGGCGAAGGCAACATGGCGGAGGAAGTGGGCTCCACCGAGATGGGCCTGATCTACGTCAACCCCGAGGGGCCGATGGGTAATCCGGACCCGCGCGCGGCAGCTGCGTTCATCCGGGAGACCTTCAAGCGCATGGCGATGAACGATGAGGAGACCGTCGCGCTGATCGCCGGCGGCCACACTTTCGGCAAGACCCACGGCGCCGGCGGGGCCGATGCGCACGTCGGCCCCGAGCCGGAGGCTGCGGACCTTGAGACGCAGGGCCTGGGCTGGCTCAGCACCTATGGGTCCGGAAAGGGAGCGGATACGATCACCTCCGGACTGGAGGTCACGTGGACCGACCGCCCCACGGAGTGGAGCAACCGCTTCTTCGAGATTCTGTTTGAACACGAGTGGGAGCTCGTCAAGAGCCCCGGCGGTGCCAACCAATGGGTGGCCAAGGACGCCCCCGAGATCATCCCGGACGCCCACGACCCCGCGAAGAAGCACCGGCCCACGATGCTCACCACGGATCTCTCGCTGCGCTTCGACCCCACCTATGAGCAGATCTCGCGGCGCTTCCTGGAGAATCCCGACGAGTTCGCGCTCGCGTTCGCCAAGGCCTGGTACAAGCTGCTTCACCGCGACATGGGTCCCGTCGGCCCCCACCTGCTCGGACCGTGGGTCCCCGAGCCGCAACTCTGGCAGGACCCCATCCCGAAGGTCGACCACGAGCTGATCGGTGACGCGGACATCCCTTCGCTCAAGGCCGAACTCCTGGAATCGGGCCTGACAGTTTCGCAGCTCGCGGGCACGGCATGGGCGGCGGCCTCCACCTTCCGCAAGACGGACAAGCGCGGCGGCGCAAACGGAGCACGGATCCGGCTGGAGCCGCAGAACGCCTGGGAAGTCAACGAGCCTGAGCATTTGACAAATTCGCTGCAGGCGATCGAGTCGGTGCAGCAGCGGTTCAACTCGGCACAGACCGGGAACAAGAAGGTCTCGCTGGCAGACCTGATCGTCCTCGGCGGCTGCGCAGCAGTGGAGAAGGCCGCGAAGGACGCCGGGTTCGCCGTCACCGTGCCGTTCCGGCCCGGCCGCAGCGATGCTTCCCAGGACCAGACCGACGTCGATTCGTTCCAATACCTGCAGCCGCGGGCTGACGGGTTCCGCAACTACATGCGGCCCGGCGGGAAGCTCCAGCCGGAGACCCTCCTGCTGGACAAGGCGTACCTGCTTGGCCTCTCGGCGCCGGAGATGACCGCGCTCGTCGGCGGCATGCGTGCCCTCGGCACCAACGTCGGCGGCTCCGCCCATGGCATCCTCACGGACAAACCCCAGGTCCTGACGAACGACTTCTTCGTCAACCTGCTCTCACCGGGAACCCGGTGGAAGGCCTCGGAGGGGGAGGAAAACGTCTACGAGATCAGCGACATCACCACGGGTGAGGTGAGGTGGACCGCCACACCGGTCGACCTGGTCTTCGGCTCCAACTCCCAGCTCCGGGCCATGGCCGAGGTCTACGCGAGCGACGACGCCGGGGAGAAGTTCGTCAACGACTTCGTGGCGGCCTGGGTGAAGGTCATGGAGCTCGACCGCTTCGACCTGAGCTGACAAAGGCTTCCGGGCCGGCCAGAGCTGCCGCCGGCCCGGAAGCGTCCACCCACCGTGGGCCTGCGCGGACCCCGCCGGACCCGCAAGATCCCGCCCTGCGGGTTATCCAGCCCGGCCGGTCACCAGGGCCACTGGCACGGAGTCGGGGCGTCCGGGGCGCAGGTCCAGGAGTGCATCCGCTGGACTGATGTCGGCGGGGTTGTGCGTGACCAGCACCACCGTGCGGGAGGCAAGTCCGGCACGCAGATCCGCGATCATGGCCAGGCCTGCTTCGGCGTCGAGGTGCGCCGTGGGCTCGTCCAGGAGGATCACATCGGCCTGCGTCATGAGGGTACGCGCGACTGCCAGCCGCTGCCGCTCGCCGCCGCTGAGAAACGCTCCGCCCGGACCAATGCGGGTATCCAGGCCGTCTTCCAGGCGCTCCAGCAGGGGCGCCAGTCCGACTGCCGCCAGCGCTTCGCGCATCGCCTGCTCGGTCTCCTCCGCAGTCCCCGCACCTGACTCCTGCGGCGGGCTGCCGAGCAGCAGGTTCCCGCGGACGGTGGAGTCGAAGAGGTGTGCCTCCTGCGGGCACCACGCCGCGGTGCCAGTCACCGCGATGCGGCCTGCCGCTGCAGGGAGAAAGCCCAGCATCACTGCCAGCAGCGTGGACTTGCCGGCGCCGGACGGGCCGGTCACCGCAAGCCAGCGGCCGGGCTCTGCCACGGCTGACAGGTCACTGAAGACCGCATTGCCCCCCGGCCACGCGGCCGACAACCCGTCCAGTTCAACGCCCGGCTGCCCAAGCCCGCGGGGTGCCGGCCGGGAAACCTGCCCTGTGCCATCGCGGTCAGCGCTGGGTTCCCCCGGCTGCAGGACGCCCGACTCACCGATACGGCGCAGGACCGCACGAAGGGCCGGAAGCTGCCGGACCGCCGTCGTCATGCCCCCAAACGGTTCCGCGAGCGCCAACTGTAAAAGGACCACGACGCCGACCGTGGTGGCCGGAACGGAACCGGCCAGAACCTGCGGGGCCGCCAGCACCGCGCTGTAGAGGGCGCCGGCGCCGCAGGCGGCCACGGTAAGGGCCTGGCCGAGTCCTTCAGCCCAGGCCGAACGCCGTGCTGCGCCGGTGGCGTCCCGGTCCAGCGTGCGGATGCCGTCCAGAACCGGCTGCTTCGCGCCATTAGCGTGCAGTTCCGCCCTGGCATCAAGGGCGGCGGCGACCCGACGGAGGACCCCGGAGCGCAGCCGCTGCTCAGCCTTTGCCGACATCCGGTCCGCGAGCAGCGCCGCGGCGGGCGCGGTCACCAGGCTCACCAGGGCGGCGGCGAGCACGGCCGGCAGGGCCGCCGGAATCAGCCAGGCAACCGTACCGGCGCCGGCTGCCGCCACCGCAACTGCGGTAACCGGAGGCAGCACCACCCGCGGGAGCAGGTCCCGGACGGTGTCCACGTCCTCGATGACGGCACCCAGGACATTGCCGCCCTGCAGCAGCCGGCGCAGGGACAGTGCCCGCTGGCTGAGGGACGCCCAGAGGCCGCCGCGGAGCTTCGTCAGGGAGGCAAACACAGCTTCATGCAGGAGGAGCCGCTCGCAGTAGCGCAGAACGGCCCGCCCGATCCCGAAGAAGCGGACACCCACAATGGCAGTCAGGAGGTACAGGATCGGCGGCTGCTCACTGGCACGCAGGATGAGCCACCCGGACAGCCCGGACAGCGCGACGGCGAAAAGGGCGGCCAGGCCACCGACGATCCCGGATGCTGCGAACCGTCCACGGACGGGCGCGAGCAGCCGGGCGAGCATCGATGCAGTGTGGGCCGGACCGACTCGTGCCTCGGCGGCCGGGACACGGGCTGCCGCACTGCCGGCCACCGCAGCGGGGGCACCCCCGCCGTCGGCCCGTACACTGCGGTCAACGGCACTGGCCGAAACCTGGGCAGCCGGCAAAATCCCACCGGCATTGGACGCAGCAGTGGCCTCAGCTCCGGCCTCAGCTCCGCGGCCCGGCAGCGGCACGATCCGGTCGGCAAGCTCCCGCGTCTGACGGTCATGGGCCACCAAGACGACGGTGGCCCGGCCGCGCAGCGCACGGATCGCACCATGGACACGGATGGCCGAGTCCCGGTCCAGGTGGGCGGTGGGCTCGTCCAGGAGCAATACCGTGGCCCCTGCTTCGACGCGGGCCAGGCCACGGGCAAGGGCGACCCGGCGCAGCTCGCCGGGGCTAAGTTCGGCCGGATGTTTGTCCGCCAGGTGGGCCGCGCCGACGGCTGCCAGGCAACGCAGCACTCCCCCGCCATATGATCCCTCGCCGACGGCTGTACCGGCTGCTGCCGTGCCGGCTGTCAGGTACAGCAGAACCTCCCCGCGCACGGTGTCCGCCACCATCACCGGATGCTGTGGCACCCAGGCCACCTCGCCTGGCGCAAATCCCTCGATGCTTCCGGACACCGCTGTGCCGCCGCCGTTTCCGACAGTGCCCGCGAGAACGCCCAGCACGGTGCTCTTGCCTGCCCCGCTGGGACCGTCGAGGGCGGTGACCAGTCCGGCAGACGCCGAAAAACTGAGTGGCCCCAAGGCGGGACCCTGCCGTCCCGGATAACTGACCGTGAGGTCCCGGACCGTCAGGCCCGCCGGTCTGTCCGGACCGGCGATCTGCACGCCGGAAGGCTCGTCCGTCGGGGCCGGACCCGGCACCAGCCGCCGGAGCTCCGGGGCCTCCAGCACCGCCGTGGTTTCGGCAAGTGCTGCCCGGCCGTCGTCGCTCGCGTGGTGGGCGGTTCCCAGCTCACGGAGCGGAAGGTAGCAGTCCGGGGCGAGGATGAGCGCCAGCAGCCCGGCTTCCAGAGCCATGTCGCCGTGGACGAGGCGGACGCCAATGAAGACCGCCACCACCGCGACGGAGATCGTGGCGATCAGTTCCAGGGCAAGCGCGGAGAGGAACGCGGTCCGCAGGGTGCCCATTGTCCGCTGCCGGTAGTCCTCGGAGATGTCCTCCAGGGCGCGGCGCTGGGCGGCTGCCCGGCCGAGCCCCACCAGCACCGGCAGCCCCTTGGCGAGTTCGAGCATGTGCCCGGACAGCCGGGAGAGGGCGGCCTGGGCGTCCCGAACCTTGTCCTCGGTGTAGCGGCCGATCAGCACCATGAATATGGGGACCAGGGGCACGGTCAGCACGATCACCACCGCGCTGACCCAGTCGGCGAAAAGGATCCGGGCGCCGAGCAGCAGCGGTATGACCGCGCAGTTCACCAGCGCGGGAAGGTACTGCGCGTAGTAGCTGTCCAGGGCATCCAGTCCGCGCGTCGCAAGCACGGCCAGGCCGCCGTCGGAGGGGCCGGCGGCCCGGACTCCGTTGCGCAGTGCCGTCTCCAGGAGCTGCGCCCGCAGTTCCTCCTTGACTCCCAGGGCGGCGCGCCTCGCGGCGACGCCCTGTGCCCAGACCGTGACGGACCGCAGCACCACGCCGGCTGCACCCCAGCCCAGCTGGTCACCCCATGCGGCGTCCTGGGTCATGAGGCCTGCGAGCACGGACGCGACGGCCTGTCCCATGAGAACCAGGGACAGGGCCTTCAGTGCGGCCAGCAGGCCAAGGCCGTAGAGGGCACGGCGGGTGGAGGGTCCGGACGGGAACTGGGGTTTCACAGCGGATCAGTCTTTCCTGATGAGGGCTTTCGCGGCGACCGCGGGCAGGAAGCTGTGTGCCTCCGGGATGTGGGCGGCGCTGACGCGGCGGCGGAACACCCAGTACGTCCAGGCCTGGTAGGCGATCACCAGCGGCAGCCCGACGCACGCCACGATGCTCATCAGGCCGAGGGTGTAGTCGGAGGATGAGGCGTTGGCGATGGTGAGGTTGAAGGCGGGGTCGATGGTGGACGGCAGGACCACCGGGAAGACCGCGCCGAAGACGGAGGCGGAGCCGCCCAGCAGGAACACGCCGGTTGCCAGGAACGCCCGGCCTTCGTTTCCCTTCCGGGCCTGGGCCCAGGCGACGGCTGCGGCGACCACGGCGACCGCAAGGACAGCCAGCGTCCAGGCTTCACCGCTGAGGACCTGCACGCCGATAGCCCACCCGGCCATCGGGAGGAGCAGTACGGGGAGCAGCCTGATGAACCACTGCCGCGCCCGGTGCCGGACGTCGCCGTCGGTCTTCAGTGCCAGGAACGCCAGGGCGTGCAGCAGGGCGAAGCAAACCACCGCCAGGCCTCCCAGCACGGCGTACCAGCTGAACCAGGAGAACGGCCCGCCGTCGCGGTCGCCGTTGGCGTCCAGCGGCAGCCCGGTGGTGGTCAGGCCCAGCGCGGCACCCACGCCGAAGGCGGCAAGGAAGGAGCCGGCGGCGATCGCCCAGTCCCAGGTGTTCCGCCAGCGGTCAGTGTCCACTTTCCCGCGGTATTCGAACGCGACCGCCCTGAAGATCAGCGCGACGAGGACCAGCAGCAGCGGCAGGTACAGGGCAGAGAACAGGGAGGCGTACCAGAACGGGAAGGCGGCGAAGGTGGCGCCGCCGGCTGTCAGGAGCCAGACCTCATTCCCGTCCCAGACCGGCCCGATGGTGTTCAGGAGCACCCGGCGTTCGGTGTTGTTGCGGGCGAAGAGCTTCATCAGCATCCCGACGCCCAGGTCGAAGCCCTCCAGGAAGAGGTAGCCGGTCCACAGGACGGCGATGGCAATGAACCAGATGGTCGGCAGCAGTTCCATGCTTTGTATCCTCGGGTCTTAATAGGCTCGGGTCTTAGTAGGCGAAGGCCAGGACGTCGTCGGGGGTGCCTGGCTTGTCCGGTCCGCCGCCGCGGGGTGTAGCGTCCTCGTTCTCGTCGACCGGCGCGTGGACCAGTTCCGGCATGGCCGAGACGACGCCGCCGCGCACGTATTTCACCAGGAGCTTCACTTCCACCACCAGGAGCACCGCGTAGATCAGGGTGAGCACAACGAGGGAGGTCAGGATTTCACCGGCGGATACCCCTGGCGAAACGGCCGCGGCGGTGAACATGAACACCTGGTCGATGCCGTTGAGGTCGGGGTTGGGGGCAACCACGAAGGGCTGCCGGCCCATTTCCGTGAAGATCCAGCCCGCGGCGTTGGCACCGAAGGGTGCCAGGATGCCGAACACGGCCAGCCGCATCAGCCAGCGCGACTCGGGCACGGTCCCCTTGCGGGTCAGCCAGAGTGCCACCAAAGCGGCGAGGGCCGCAAGACCGCCAAATCCGATCATGGCGCGGAAGCCCCAGTAGGTGACCTCCATGACCGGAACGTACTGGATCTCCTGGCCGGCCCGGTCACCGTAGATGGGGTTGTCCGGGACGTGCGTGCCGTAGTTCGCCTTGTATTCGTCGATCAGGCTGTTCACGCCCTTGACCTCGGTGGTGAAGTCGCCCTTGGCAAGGTAGGAGAGAATTCCCGGGACCTCGATCAGCGCCACGATGTCGTCGCAGTTGCGGGAGCCGACGTTGCCCACGCTCAGGACGGAGAAACCCGTCCCGTCGTGGCATGCGGCCTCGGCTGCGGCCATCTTCATGGGCTGCTGTTCGAACATCAGCTTGCCCTGCAGGTCACCAGTAAGGGCGGTTCCGGCAAAGGAGATCATTGCGACGACGGCGCCGATCCGCAGCGACTTGATCCAGACTGAGTAGTCGGTGCGGTCGCGACCCGGGATCTCGGCCTCCCCGGCAACCACCTTGCCGTCCGCGCCGATGGTGTCGATGCCGTCGCGGCGCCTGCGCCAGAGGTGGTACCAGGCGATGCCCAGCAGGAACCCGCCGGCCACGGCAAGGGCACCAAAGAGGGTGTGCGGCACGGCCACCAGGGCGGTGTTGTTGGTGAAGACGGCCCAGGCGTCGGTCATGACCGGGCGCCCGTCAATCATCGTGACGCCGACGGGGTGCTGCATCCAGCTGTTGGCCACGATGATGAAGTACGCGGAGAAGAACGAGCCGACCACGGCGATCCAGAGGCACGCGAGATGCACGCCCTTCTTCAGCTGCTTCCAGCCGAAGATCCACAGGCCCAGGAAGGTTGACTCGACAAAGAACGCCAGCAGTGCCTCAAGGGCCAGCGGAGCGCCGAAGACGTCACCCACGAAGCGGCTGTATTCGCTCCACGCCATGCCGAACTGGAACTCCTGGACGATACCTGTGGCCACGCCCATGATGAAGTTGATCAGGAAGAGCTTTCCCCAGAACTTGGTCATCCGCAGGTAGGCCGGATTCGCGGTGCGGTACCAGACAGTCTGCATCACCGCGACGACCAGGCCCAGGCCGATAGTCAGCGGCACCATCATGAAGTGGTAGACGGTGGTGATTCCGAATTGCCAGCGTGCGATTTCCAAGGCGTCCAAGGCGGGTCCCTACTTACGGTTGGGTCTAGCTCTCCAGCGTTGTTTTCTACACAACGTAGAACTTCAACTTCTACAGAGTGTAGAACACAGGTCGAACACTGTAAACACGGTTGCATGCACATCGGAGGAACGCAATCACCCGCGACGCGCCGAACGTTCTACCTCATGTAGAAACAAGCGGCCAAACGCGATAGATTTGGAGTTGCAGTATTGGAATCACGGCACGGGCCGGGCGATCGGCTCCTGGCAGTGCGTCGTCAAAAGGATGTACAGATGGCAAGTCTTGGGGAACTGGAACGCGCAGTCATGGACCTGCTCTGGGCGGGCCACGAAGCAGCCACGGCCAACACGCTGCGGGACATGCTTGCGCAGAGCACGGCAGCGCACGGCGGAGCAGCAGGGCATGAGGGCAAGGACCTGGCGGTAACCACCGTCCTGACGGTCCTTTCGCGACTCGAAAAGAAGGGCCTCGTGGAACGCGAACGCGGCACCCGGCCTCACCGCTACCAGGCTGTCTCCAGCCGCGAAGACCACACCGCCGAGCTCATGCACGAAGTGCTGGGATCTGCTCCGGACCGCGAGGCCGTACTGGCCCGGTTCATCGGTTCGGTGACGGAAAGTGAAGCCGAAACACTGCGCAAACTGCTTGGCCACAGCTAGCACCAGATGTTCTGGACCTCATATTTCCTGGCGGTCCTGGCGATAGTACTGGCCTGGCCGGTACCTATCCTTCTTTCGCGAGCCCACTGGCCTGCTCGCGACCCCTTTACGGCCATGGTGCTGTGGCAGGCCATCGCCCTCGCCGGTGGCCTGTCCATGATCGGCGCCATGCTGGTTTACGGCCTCGAACCCGTCGGCGACAACCTGATTGCCGGCCTGCGCGCGCTGGCAGGAATGGTCCTGTTTGCAGCGCCCACCACAGCGCTGGGTTTCTGGCACCTCTTTGCGCTCTCCGCAGCCGCACTGCTGACAGCGCACCTCGTTTTCACGCTGCTGCTGACCTATTACAAGATCGAGCGCCAGCGCAGGCGCCACCGCGAACTCCTGGCCCTCCTCGCCTCGCCGTCCGACGACGGGCCAGGCACCGTGGTCATCAATCACGATTCCCCCGTGGCGTACTGCCTGCCCGGCGGCGCCCGCTCCGTCACGGTCCTCTCGGACGGACTGATGGCCGCCCTCGAACCGGCGGAGCTGCGCGCCGTCCTGATTCACGAGAACGCGCACCTCACCCAGCGACACCACCTGCTGCTGTGGGCCTTCGCCGCCTGGCGCCAGGCACTGCCGTGGCTGCCCACTACTCGCCTGGCCCAGGAAGCCGTGAACTCCCTCATCGAAATGCTTGCTGACGATGTTGCCCTCAAGACGGAGAGCAAGGTAACACTGATCAAGGCGATAGCCATCGTCGCCAGCGGCTCGTCGGCCCCGCAGGGAGCGGACGTGGAACCGGCCGGCCTGGCTGGGGCCGGGCTGCAGCTGCCGGACGCGTCGGGCGGCGCCGGTTCGGCGAGCACGACGGCGTCACGCGTCAGCCGCCTTCTCTCACCCCAGCCTCCGCTCGCCGGCGGTCTTCGCGCCGCTGTTTTGGGCGTGTGCACGCTGCTGCTGGCGATGCCTACCGCGTTGCTGATCGTTCCCGGATTGCTGGGCTGAGCCGGCCCGCGGGCCGAGGCCGGCTGGTGCCACTTTTTTCGGCGTCGGCTCATAGGGGCCGGTCTTAGTTCCGGCTCTCAGGGGACGGTTCTTAGGGGCCCTTCCTAGGCGTCGATGCGTTCGCGGTCCAGGCTGGAGGCCCCGGCGATGATGAAGTCCTTGCGCGGCGCGACGTCCGATCCCATCAGCAGGTCGAACGTGGCTTCCGCCTGCTGGGCGTTCTCGATGTTCACCTTGCGGAGCATGCGGTGCCGCGGGTCCATGGTGGTTTCGGCCAGCTGCTCAGCATCCATCTCACCCAGGCCCTTGTAGCGCTGGATGGGTTCCTTGTACTTCCGGCCTTCGGCTGCGAGCTTCGCCAGCAGGGCGTGCAGCTCAGCCTCGGAATAGGTGTAGACCATCTCGTTGGCCTTCTGGCCGGGATTGATGACTTCCACCCGGTGCAGCGGCGGCACGGCAGCGAAGACCCGGCCTTCCTCCACCATGGGCCGCATGTAGCGGAAGAAAAGGGTGAGCAGCAGCGTGCGGATGTGGGCGCCGTCGACGTCGGCGTCGGTCATCAGGATGACCTTCCCGTAGCGGGCGGCCTCGATCGCGAAGCTGCGTCCGGACCCGGCCCCGACCACCTGGATGAGGGCCGCGCACTCTGCGTTCGAGAGCATGTCCCCTACGGAGGCCTTCTGGACGTTGAGGATCTTGCCGCGGATCGGCAGCAAAGCCTGGAAGTCGGAGGAGCGGGCCAGCTTGGCCGTGCCGAGGGCCGAGTCGCCCTCCACGATGAACAGTTCGGAGCGGGAGACGTCGTCGGTACGGCAGTCTGCGAGCTTGGTGGGCATCGACGACGACTCAAGCGCGGTCTTGCGGCGCTGTGTCTCCTTGTGGACGCGCGCCGAAATCCGCGACTTCATCTCGCTGACGATCTTTTCCAGCAGCAACGCCGACTGCGCCTTGTCGTTGCGGTTCGAGGAGTTGAGCTTGGCCGTGATCTCCTTCTCCACCACTCGGGCCACGATGGCCTTGACCGCCGAGGTGCCGAGGATTTCCTTTGTCTGACCCTCAAACTGCGGCTCGGCAAGCCGGACGGTCAGGACGGCGGTGAGCCCGGCGAAGATGTCGTCCTTCTCGATTTTGTCGTTGCCGGCCTTGAGTTTCCGCGCGTTGGCTTCCACGGCCTTCCGGAACGTCTTTACGAGGGCCTGCTCGAAGCCGGCCTGGTGGGTGCCGCCCTTCGGGGTAGAGATGATGTTCACGAAGCTGCGGACAGAGGTGTCGTAGCCGATCCCCCAGCGCAGTGCGACGTCCACTTCGCAGTCGCGCTCCACTTCCGCGATCTTGCTGTGGCCCTTCTCATCCAGCACGGGCACGGTTTCCTTGAACTTGCCGGCGCCGTGCAGGCGCCAGACGTCCGTGACCCCGGAGTCTGCGGCGAGGAACTCCACGAACTCGGAAATGCCGCCGTCGTGATGGAACACCTCTTCGTGCGGGCCGAGCTCCCCCGGCGTGCCGGGGAGCCTGCGCTCATCGCGGACGGTGATCTTCAGGCCGGGGACCAGGAAGGAGGTCTGCCGGGCCCGGGCGGTGAGTTCCTCGTAGGAGAACCGGGCATCCTGCGTAAAGATCTGGGTGTCTGCCCAGTAGCGGATACGTGTTCCGGTGACGCCGCGCTTGGCCTTGCCGACGACGTCGAGGACAGAGTCTTCGACGAACGGAGCGAATGTGGCGGTCGGGTTGGGACGGCCGTTGTCGTTGAAGCGGCCTGGCTCACCCCGGCGGAAGGACATCCTGTACGTCTTGCCGCCCCGGTCCACCTCGGCGTCGAGACGTGCCGAGAGCGCGTTGACGACGGATGCCCCGACGCCGTGCAGGCCGCCGGAGGCCGTGTAGGAGCCGCCGCCAAACTTGCCGCCCGCGTGCAGCTTGGTGAAGACCACCTCGACGCCGGTGAGGCCAGTCTTTGGTTCGACGTCGACGGGAATGCCGCGGCCGTCGTCGTGGATCTCTACAGAGTTGTCCGCGTGCAGGATGATCTTGATGTCGTGGCCAAAGCCGGCCAGCGCCTCGTCGACGGAGTTGTCGATGATTTCCCAGAGGCAGTGCATGAGGCCGCGGGAGTCCGTGGATCCGATGTACATGCCGGGGCGTTTGCGCACGGCCTCCAGCCCCTCCAGCACCGAAAGGTGGCGGGCGGTGTAATCAGAACTCGGTGCCACAGGTTGTGAACTCCTTCAGGAACGGGCCGGCTAGGCGTTAAATGGCTCCCTCTAGCCTAGTCCTGCTGCCGCCGAACGCCTGACTGCCACTCCGACACAGCACCCGGCTCCGCGTGTTCGTTACGCAGACGTGATACGCGGACAGCGAAAGTGACCCATCCTTGCCATGGTTTAGCGGCGAATGCTGGTTATATAGATGTACAGATCTACTAAGGAGGCCGACATGACAACAGCAGTTGCCGACCGCACACTCACCGCAGCTGACCGGTGTGACCGCTGCGGAGCGCAGGCATACGTCCGGGCTGTACTCGAGACCTCCGGAGGCGAGCTGCTCTTCTGCGCTCACCATTCACGCGCCGTCGAAGCGACCCTGAGGCCGCTTAGCTCCGATTGGCACGATGAGACGGACCGGCTGCACGAAAAGGCACCGGTCCCGGTCGACTAGACAACCAGACTCAAAGCCAGGATCCCCGCACGGGGGTCCTGGCTTTTTCTTTCTCCAGCTCCGCTGCCCGTGGCTGTTCCCGCGGCGCTAAATTGTCGGTCCCCCTTGGCAGACTGTGTGCATGGGAGGCATGGGGAATGCAGCACTGACAGCGGGAGCGCCACACGGCGGTGTTCTGCTGGCTGCTGCCCCAGTTCCTGACGCCCTTCTTCCAACCGCCGTTGTTACAGACGCAGTCTTTCCTTTTGACGCGATACCCGAGGAAGCGTTCACGGGCGGCGGGTTCCCGTCCGATCAGTTCGCCAACGGCGTGCTGCCGGATGACGCGGACGACGTCCCGAACTTCGTGTACCCGGACGACGTTTTCCCCGAGGACCCTTTCCCCGGGGGACAGTTTGCCGACGGCGTTTTCCCCGAGGACCCCTTCCCCGAGCTTCTCTTTAAGGACGTCCTGTTTGCAGATGTCCCGTTGGCCGTCGGTGGTACCACCGGGACTGCCGGGCGCACGCCCGGAACGTCGCGGGTGGATCTGGCGGACCGGGTCGCGGCGGCAACAGCTCTTCTGCGGGCGGACCTCACCGCCGACGGTGCCGGCCTGATCGACCAGACCAAGGCGCTGGAGAAACTCAAATGCTGGGCCGCCGGGCAGCAGGCCCGGCTAGCCGTCGCCTTTGAACTCCGCCACCGCCGGGAACACGCCCACCACGGAACGCAGGCAGACCTTGCGCAGGACAAACCTAAGACATTGACTGCGGAGGACCTGGGCAAGCCACGGCCCAAGGAACAGACCATGGGAGCGGCCGAGCAGATCGCCCTGGCCCGGGGCGAGTCCCCGCACCGCGGCGGCCGTCTCCTCGGCATGGGCAAGGCCCTGGTCACCGAGATGCCCCACACCCTGGCCGCCCTGGACACCGGCCAGCTCAACGAAGAACGCACCATGCACGTGGTGAAAGAAACAGCCTGCCTGAGCGTGGAGGACCGGGCAGCGATCGATGAGGAACTGGCCGCGGATACAGGGACTTTCACTGGCGCCGGGACCCGGGCCGTCATCGCCGCTGTCAAGGCCGCCGCTATCCGGCGGGACTCCCGCTCCGTCACCCAGCGCGCCAGCCACGCCGCGTCGGAGCGGTCCGTCAGCCTGCGCCCCGCCCCGGACTGACCTACCTGACGGCGCTGCTGCCCGCCCACCAGGGAGTCGCCGTCTACGCCGCCCTGACCCGGCACGCCGACACCCTCAAATCTGCCGGTGACCCGCGCTCCCGGAACCAGGCCATGGCCGACACCCTCATCGAACGGACCACCGGCACCCCCGGCGACATCACCGGCATCGACATCAGCCTCGTCATGACCGACCGCACCCTCCACCAAGCCGACACCGAACCCGCCCGCCTCACCGGCTACGGCACCGTCCCCGCCACCTGGGCACGGGAGCTGATAACGCAGGAAAAGAGTGACGGACGTGAGGAACTGAAAACCTGGCTCCGCCGCCCCTACACCGCCCCCAGGACCGGCGACCTCGTCGCCATGCACTCACGAAGACGCCTGTTCCCGCCAAAGCTGCGCCGCTTCATCCAGATCCGCGACAACACCTGCCGCACACCCTACTGCGACGCACCCATCCGCCACCACGACCACATCATCCCCTGGCACGACGACGGTCCAACATCCCTGGCCAACGGCGCCGGACTCTGCGAAGCCTGCAACCACACCAAAGAACTACCCGGCTGGAAAACCCAACCCAGACCAGGACCCCGGCACACCATCGAAATCACCACACCCAACCGGCCACACCTACCACTCAACCGCGCCACCACTGCCCGGGACCAGGCTGACTGAACTGGGCTAGCGGGAACCGGTGGGCGAGGAATTCGTTACCAGCCGTGCTCGTGCACATCCTTCGTGCTCCTGCAGGTGATTATTGTCGCCTCGGTGCTGATGTCCCCGCGGCACGACAAAGGCCAGGCTTGCCGCCGAATTACGGCGGAAGGCCTGGCCCCAGTTCGCGTTTACCGGTCCAGTAAGAACCGGTCCAGTGTTTCCTAGTCCAGGTAGTCCCGCAGCACCTGCGACCGGGAGGGGTGGCGGAGCTTGGACATGGTCTTGGATTCAATCTGACGGATGCGCTCACGGGTGACGCCGTAGACCTTGCCGATTTCGTCTAAAGTCTTCGGCTGGCCATCCGTGAGGCCGAACCGCATGGCAACAACGCCGGCTTCGCGCTCGGACAGCGTGTCCAGCACGGAGTGCAGCTGTTCCTGCAGCAGCGTGAAGCTCACAGCATCGGCGGGAACCACTGCTTCGGAGTCCTCAATGAGGTCGCCGAATTCGGAGTCGCCGTCCTCGCCGAGCGGCGTGTGGAGCGAAATGGGCTCGCGCCCGTACTTCTGGACTTCGACGACCTTCTCAGGCGTCATGTCCAGCTCGAGCGCCAACTCTTCAGGCGTGGGTTCGCGGCCGAGGTCCTGCAGCATCTGTCGCTGGACGCGGGCCAGCTTGTTGATGACTTCCACCATGTGCACCGGAATACGGATGGTACGGGCCTGGTCCGCCATGGCACGGGTGATGGCCTGGCGGATCCACCAGGTGGCGTACGTGGAGAACTTGAAGCCCTTGGTGTAGTCGAACTTCTCTACAGCACGGATGAGGCCGAGGTTGCCTTCCTGGATGAGGTCCAGGAACAGCATGCCGCGACCGGTGTAGCGCTTGGCCAGCGACACTACGAGGCGGAGGTTGGCCTCGAGCAGGTGGTTCTTGGCGCGCTTGCCGTCATGGATGATGAACTCAAGCTCGCGCTTGTACTTCGGATCCATGGAGCCGTCGTCGGCAGCGATCTTCTCTTCGGCGAACAGGCCGGCCTCGATGCGAAGCGCGAGGTCAACTTCCTGTTCGGCGTTGAGCAGGGCTACCTTACCGATCTGCTTCAGGTAGTCCTTGACGGGGTCGGCGGTGGCGCCGGCAGACATGACCTGTTGGACAGGTGCGTCGTCGTCGTCGGCGTCGGAGTAAACGAATCCCGAGCCGGTAGGCGCTGCGGCTTCCTTGCCGGCCTCGTCGGGTTCATCGACCAGATCAGCGGTGTCCGGCTGCACGTCGTCGAGGTCCTCCTCGACTTCCACGTCGGCATCGTCATCGGTTGAGCGGCTTCCGGCAGCTTCGGCTGCAGCCTTTGCTCCGGGTTTGGGTCCGCGCTTCTTGGGCTCGGGCTTCCCAGCGGCACGGGTGGCGGCACGCTTAGCGCTGGGTGCCGCCGGCTTCTCCTCGGCAGTTTCAACGGCCAGGGCGGCGGGTTCCTTCTTCGCGGAAGACGGGGTCACAGAAAACCTTTCTAGCAGCGGTCTGTGGAGTCACCTTCGGGCAACACCACTATGACCCTGTCAAGTCCGTGATTGACATCAGATGCAACCGACCGACAGGGCCACTAAGTAGAACTGCCGGGGCGGCCGCAATGTTCCCGAATCGGACCCACTGCAAGCATTGATTCACGGACCCAACCGGGTCTCGGCCTCCATTGTCTCATGATTTTCCGCGCCAGGGGCCGAGCGGATCGTAATACGCCCTCGCGACGGGATGCGCCAGCTTCGGCACGCCCCTCGGTCGGGCCGGACACAGTGGTCCGGGGCCCGGCCCTGATCCCATATCCGAACTCAGCCCCGCGTATCCAAATTCAGCCCGCGTATCCGAGAAGCCCGGCCACGCCGCTGCCTGGCCCGGGCCACTCTCTAGGCGGCGTCCGATCCGAATTTCTGCCAAGCGGCCTCGCGTCGCCCGGCCCAGCCACAGATTGTTCCGCGCCGGACCACTTCGGACAGCAGCTCGGCCAGCCGATATCCCGGTGTGGCTTCCAGTGCCTGGGTCAATGATGCGTGTGCGAAGGACCCCCTCCCCCTGCACCATTCGATCCAGCCGGTGGCCGTCAGCGCTGCAGCCTGGGCCTCACCCCCGCCATACGACGACAGCTCCGCCATCAGGCCCTCTAGGCGTTTCAGAGTGTCCCAGTCCGGCACCGTCGGACTTAGGCCCAATAGGACTTCGCCATAACCGGGCAGGGCATCCGGGCCGCCGCTGGAAGCAGGCGCATGGACAGAACGGCCGGTGGCCGTCCCCCGGCCCCGGTAATTGCCGCTCTGTGCTGTTCCCCGGAACTGTTCTATTCCGGAGACCGAGGCCGTTCCGGGCGCCTGTTCTATTCCGGAGACCGAGGCCGTTCCGGGCGCCTGTTCTGTTCCGGAGACCGAGGCCGTTCCGGGCGCCTGTTCTATTCCGGAGACCGAGGCCGTTCCGGGCGCCTGTTCTGTTCCGGAGACCGGGGCGGTTCCGGATACCGATGATGCAAGCCTGCCGTCGTTGGCCCGGCCAGGGAACCCGCTCGGGGATGGCAGTGACCGCGGCAGCGGCGGGCAGGACACGGGGAGTCCAGCCCCGGCAGAGAAGATTCCGAAGGCTTCGGCTCCAAACGCCGCCGCGGTGCGTCCCGCCGCGCCCATGACCAGGACCGCGTCTCGCCAGGCCGGAACATGCAGGGACGCGCGCAGGAACCCGGCGAGCTGCGGTTCAAGCCTGCTTCCGGGGCCAGCCGCAAGTGGACCTGGCGCAAGGTGTCCGCCTCGCTCCAGAACGGCTTCAGGCGGAACGGCTTCAGGCGGAACGGTTTCACGAGGAATAGCTTCAGGCGAGACGGCTTCCAGCGCAGCTGCCCAGGCATCGAGGACCGCATCAAACTGTGCCCGATGAGACCCCTTGCCGGTCAGGGCCAGGCTCCACTCGCGTTCTGCTGCCATGACGGCGGCGTCCGCCGCAGTCGTCCTGGCATTGCGGGGTGAAGGAGCTCCGGGAGGCGCACCGACGCTGCTGCCCAGATACACCATCTCCGCGTTGAGCCGGCTGTCCCGGATCTCGGCCACGGAGCGGCCGGGCATCGGGCAGCAGCTGCCATCAGTGCAGTACAGGTTGCGCCAGTACTCTGCACCAACGCGCCAGGCATCCCGCACCGGCATGCCCGCCAGTCCGAGCGCGCATTCCAGGTCCGCGAGCAGGTGCCGAAACGACGCCGCCGCCCCTTCCCCACTGCCGGCGTCGTGAGAACCGCTGCCTTCCCCACTGCCCTCGTCAAAACCGGCGTCGGTAAAGAAGACCAGCAGCGTTCCGTCGGCGTCCTTGTCCGCCAGAAGGTACTCCGCCACCGTCCTCGCGAACGCCTCCCTGGCGCGGCGGCCGCCGTCCGGGAGGTCGACCCGAAGAGTCGCCCCGAGGCGCTTGCCCTGCATGGTCATGGCCACGAGGCTCTGCGACGGCCAATATCCCAGGCTGTGCGGAATGTAACCAAGGATGTCTTCGGGACCGCTGATAGTGAGATGCTCCGGTGCTGTCATGGAACCAGCTTCCGACGGCGGCAACACCGGCACGAGAGGCAGCCTCTGCATGTGGATAATCAGGGCTATGTGGACAACGAACGGTGCGGACCTGTGCGCCACGGCAGGCAAAGGCGACGTCAGCGGGTATGAAAGCTAGTCGCGGGAAGGGGTCTTGCGGCGGGCAATCCGTTGCCGCCGCTGCTGGGCCATTGCCTGCAGCAGCGGCGGGACCACCACTCCCTGGGCAGCCATCTGCCGGCGGACTTTGCGCCGCACCACCAGCATGGCGACGGACCCGACGCCGAGGAGCAGGAAGTGCACGCAAAGCGCAATGCGGAAGGGCTCCAGGCCATAGAGCTCCCCGCGGGAAAAGCCCGTGGAGTTAAGGATGTCCAGTACTGCACCGATGAGGTAGATGGCGATCAGCGCTGCGAAGAAGCCACCCACGTTGACGATGCCGGTGGCGGTTCCGATCCGGTGCGCCGGATTGAAGGTGCGGGCAAAATCGAAGCCGATCATGGAGCCCGGGCCGCCGATGGCCAGCACCACGACGAGAACCGCCAGCAGCCACAGCGGTGAGCGGCCGGGATACAGCAGCACGGCACCCCAGGCCGCCGCGGTGGCAGCAACAAGGAGGAGGACCATAGTGGAGCGCCGAAGGGGGTGCCGTGAAACAAAGCGCCCTATCAGCGGCCCGGCTCCAATGGCACCGGCCACGTACAGGGACATGAGCGACGCCACCGTGCCGGCATTGAGACCCTGCGCCGAAATCAGGAAAGGGTAGCCCCAGGTCATGGCGAACACCGTGCCACTGAACTGGATGGTGAAGTGGCTCCACATCCCCAGCCGCGTCCCCGGCTGCTTCCACGCACGCGACAGGGACACGCCGGTGGCACGCAACCCCTTGGCAGACTCCTGCTTGGGCGTGCCGGGCGGTACGTCCTGCAGCATCAGGACCACCAGCACGACGGCGACCCCGGAGAATCCCGCGAGCGCAAGGAAGGCCGGGGTCCAGCCTGCAGTGTGCAGGATGAAGGCGAACGGCACCACGCTCAGCAACTGGCCCAGCTGTCCGGACATGCCGGTCAGCTGGGTCAGCAGCGGAACCCGGGCCGGCGCGAACCACAGCGGAATCAGCCGGATGACGGATATGAAGGTCATGGCATCGCCGGCACCCACGAGCACGCGGCCAAGCACTCCGGCCGGGACGCTGTCCGCAAATGCCAACTGCAGCTGGCCGAGGCCCATCAGCAGGGCGCCCACGGCAATCATGGCCCGTGAACCGAACCTGTCCACCAGCACGCCCACCGGAATCTGAAGACCGGCGTACACCAGCAGCTGCAGCACTGTGAAAAAGGAAATGGCCGAAGCGCTGGCATGGAACCTCTCGGTGGCCTCAAGGCCGACCACACCGAACGACGTACGCTGCGTCACAGCCACGAGGTACGAAAAGATGCCAATGGTCCAAATGAGCCAGGCGCGGGGTGCAGTCACCCTTTTATTATCCCCGGCACTGGCAAAAATACTATTTTATTTGCCCGGATTTGGCCCTTCAGTGACGAGGCTTATGCCGCCCAGTGACGGGGCTTACGGCGCAGGGTTCTCCCGCGCCAGGTAAGCCTCCACAGCGGCGCCCAGCGCGCCGGCGTCGGGCAGTTCATCATTTTCGTTGGCAAGCAGCGACCGGCGCACCGTGCCCTCCGCCTTTTCGTCATAACGGGCCTCGAGCCGGGCCACCACCTGCTGGACTTCCTCGGACGCCGCGATCTGCTCGGCAATCTGCCGGCCCACTTCACGGCCGGACTCGCGCAGCCGGTCGGTCGGCAGCATCAGCGAGGTGGCGGCCCCCAGGTACTCCAGGCCGGCCACAGCAGCCGTGGGGTACTCCGCCTCGGCGAGGTAGTGCGGCACGTGGATGACATACCCGGCTACGTTGCGGCCGGCGTCGGTCAGGCGGAGTTCCAGGACATGCCCGACGGCGGCCGGCACTTCCACGGTCGGCTTCCAGGACGAGATGCCTTCAATGAGCTCCGGCCGGTTGCCGTGCACGGTCACCCCGACCGGACGGGTGTGGGGCACGGGCATAGGAATGGAGTGGATCCAGGTCACCAGGTTGACGTCCAGGGCTTCGACGATCTGCACCACGGCACGGGCAAAGCGTTCCCACTGCAGGTCCGGCTCGAAGCCGGCAAGGAACAGGAAGGGCTTGCCCAGCCCGTCAACCAGCCTGTACAGGGCCAGGGTGGGCGGCTGGTAGTCCTGCAGATGGTCCTCGACAAAGGTTACATGCGGGCGCCGGGACCGGTAGTCCATCAGCTGGTCGGCGTCGAACACGGCCACACGCTCGGAATCGAGTGTGTCCAGCAGCTCGTCCGTGATCTGCCGGACCACGTGGCCGGCATCAGCGAAACCGGTAAAGCCCATCACCAGGTTCAGCCCGCGGAGCTCAGGGTTGTGGAACAGCCCAATGTTCTTGGCATAGAGCGCGTCGGGGTCCAGCAGCGAGCCGGAAATCCTTTCAAACACGGCGAGTTCCTTTCGTGGTCGGGGTTAATCTTCATAACACCACGAAGAGCGGCGTCATTCCTCGGGGCGCTGTGGCACGGATCTCAACCGGCCCATTTCCCCGGCGCTCCCCCGCAGTTGCGGAACGGGAGGCTACGATCGGAATTGGCTTCCTTGGAAGCTGGCGCCGCTGCCCTGCGGGGACGGCGGCCGGCACCCGCGAGAGGGCGCCTAGCTGCGCTCCCTGCCCGAACAATCACAGAGAATTGAGGACCGATCCTCGTGGTCAAGAATACTGAAACCAACCTTAGTGTCATTGCAAGGGACCTGAAGAAGGCGGCAAGTGACGCAGTGGTCATCGGCGTCGGACAGGGCGCGGACGGCCCTTTCCTGCTCGAAAACCCGCTGACCGCGAAATCCGTCGAGGCTCTGACCGACTCCCTGAAGGTACTCGGCATAACGGGCGCACCCGACCAGGCGGTGCGCCTTCCCGGGCTTCCGGAAACGGGTTCCGGAATTCTGGTGCTGGCCGGTGTGGGCAAGCTCGACGCCGGGGGGAGGGTTTCGGGCGAGTCGCTGCGCCGCGCTGCCGGATCCGCCGTCCGCCAGCTTGCCGGGCTGTCCTCGGTCACGCTTGCTTTCCCGACGGCGAATGTCGCCGACGTTGCCGCCGTCGCCGAGGGCGCCGCGCTGGGAGCGTACTCGTTCACGGAGTTCCGCTCGTCCAAGGACGGCCTCAAGGACCCCGTGGCCGACGTCGCGATCTTCACTGACCTGGCCGGCGACAAGGAACTGCAGTCGGCACTCGACCGTGCGCGCCTACTGGCCAAGGCTGTCAACGCCACCCGTTCGCTCGTGAACCAGCCGCCGAGCCACCTCTACCCCGAGTCGTTCGCCGACGCCGCCAAGGAACTGTCGAAGGGACTGCCCGTCAAGGTCACTGTGTGGGACGAAAAGCGTCTGGAAAAGGAAGGCTTCGGCGGCATCATGGGCGTCGGCAAGGGCTCCGCCCGACAGCCGCGCCTCGTCAAGGTGGAGTACTCCCCCGCCAAGGCCACCCGGAAAATCGCGCTGGTCGGCAAGGGCATCACGTTTGACACCGGCGGCATCTCCATTAAGCCGGCCCTCGGCATGGGTGACATGAAGAGCGACATGGCGGGCGCCGCCGTCGTGCTTAATACCGTGCTGGCAATCGCAGGCCTGGGGCTGCCCATCAAGGCGACCGCTTGGCTGTGCATCGCCGAGAACATGCCCTCCGGGGCCGCGTCGCGTCCCGCCGACGTGCTGACCATGTTCGGCGGAAAGACCGTAGAGGTCCTCAACACCGACGCCGAAGGCCGGCTGGTCATGGCCGACGGCATTGTCGCAGCCAGCCAGGAGTACCCGGACGCCATCATCGACGTCGCCACCCTGACCGGTGCGCAGCTGATCGCGCTCGGAAACCGGACCGCCGGGATCATGGGTGCGGACAGCGTGACCGGCCCGCTGAAAGCAGCCGCTGACCGTGCCGGCGAGCTCGTCTGGCCCATGCCCCTGCCGGAGGAGCTGCGCCCCAGCCTCGACTCCCAGGTGGCGGACATCGCCAACATCGGTGAGCGCCACGGCGGGATGATGACGGCAGCCGTGTTCCTCCGCGAGTTCGTGGGCAAGGACAGGAACGGCCAGACCATCCCGTGGGCGCACATCGACATCGCTGGCCCGTCCTTCAACAACGGGGCCCCCTACGGCTACACGCCGAAGCAGGGTACGGGCTGCACGGTGCGCACGCTGGTGGCCTACGTCGAGGATCTCCTGGCCTGAGCCGGTGCGCCACGCGGCTGCGTGGCCGGCGTGATCCGCTCGCCACACAGCCGCGTGACACTCGACACAAGCGCTCCACAAAAGCACCGGCAAGGTGGAGCATGGATAAGTGGTTCGCTAAGGTGAACCACGGTAGTCACAAATGAAAGGGAAAAGGCCTGCTGGCATAATCACGGCAGAGCAATTTCCAAGACCAGATGATGCGTACTCTCGTGTCATCGTTCACGCGAGGGAGCGTCTAAGTGGCCGATCAGGCAACTGCGCAAGAATTCGACATCCTGGTACTCGGTGGTGGCAGCGGCGGGTACGCCACGGCTCTCCGGGCCGTTCAGCTTGGCTTCACCGTTGGCCTCGTGGAGAAGGGCAAGCTCGGCGGTACGTGCCTGCACAACGGCTGCATCCCCACCAAGGCACTCCTGCACTCGGCCGAACTGGCCGACCACGCCCGCGATTCCGCGAAGTACGGCGTCAACGTCACGCTTGACAGTATCGACATGAGCGCTGTCAACGCCTACAAAGACGGCATCATCGCCGGCAAGTTCAAGGGCCTCCAGGGCCTGATCAAGTCCAAGGGCATCACCGTCATCGAAGGTGAAGGCAAGCTGCAGGGCACCGACACCGTCGTCGTGAACGGCACTGCCTATAAGGGCAAGAACATCGTCCTCGCCACGGGTTCCTACTCACGCACCCTGCCGGGCCTGGAAATCGGCGGCAAGGTCATAACCTCCGACGAAGCCCTCGTGATGGATACCATCCCCAAGAGCGCCATCATCCTCGGCGGCGGCGTCATCGGCGTCGAGTTCGCTTCCGTCTGGAAGTCGTTCGGCGTGGACGTCACCATCGTTGAAGGCCTCCCCTCCCTCGTCCCCAACGAGGACGCCGCGATCGTCAAGAACTTTGAGCGCGCCTTCAAGAAGCGCGGCATCAAGTTCTCCACCGGTGTCTTCTTCCAGGGTGTCGAGCAGAACGAGAACGGCGTCAAGGTCACCCTCGTTGACGGCAAGACCTTCGAAGCCGACCTCCTCCTTGTGGCCGTGGGCCGCGGACCGGTCACCGCCAACCTCGGCTACGAAGAGGCAGGCCTCACCATCGACCGCGGATTCGTCATCACCAACGAGCGCCTGCACACCGGCGTGGGCAACATCTACGCCCTCGGCGACATCGTCCCCGGCGTCCAGCTCGCGCACCGCGGCTACCAGCAGGGCATCTTCGTCGCCGAAGAAATCGCCGGCCTGAAGCCTGTCATCGTTGAGGACGTCAACATCCCCAAGGTCACCTACTCCGAGCCTGAGATTGCCACTGTGGGCTACACCGAGAAGGCTGCCAAGGAAAAGTTCGGCGACGACCAGGTGGAAACCCAGGAATACAACCTCGCCGGCAACGGCAAGAGCTCCATTCTGGGCACCGGCGGCATCGTCAAGCTGGTCCGCCAGAAGGACGGCCCCGTGGTGGGCGTCCACATGATCGGATCGCGGATCGGCGAGCAGATCGGTGAAGCCCAGCTGATCGTGAACTGGGAAGCCTACCCGGAGGACGTGGCACAGCTGGTGCACGCGCACCCCACCCAGAACGAGGCCCTCGGCGAGGCCCACCTCGCCCTGGCCGGCAAGCCCCTCCACGGCTAATTCGTTCCGCAAGACAACCAGGGCCTGGTGCACCGGCTCGATCAGCAGGGTGCACCAGGCCTGAACAATGCAGCAATTCATCCGCACTTTAGATCAATAAGGAGAACGGGGACGACATGTCTGAATCCGTTAACTTGCCCGCCCTCGGTGAGAGCGTCACCGAAGGAACTGTCACCCGCTGGCTCAAGCAGGTAGGTGACCGGGTAGAGGTGGACGAACCGCTGCTCGAGGTTTCCACCGACAAAGTAGACACTGAAATCCCCTCTCCGATCGCCGGCGTCATCGAGGAAATCCTCGTCGCCGAAGACGAGACCGCCGAAGTAGGCGCCCCCCTGGTCCGCATCGGTGACGGCTCCGGCGGCGGCGCTGCCGAAGCCCCCGCAGCAGCCCCCGCCGAAGAGGCACCGGCTGAAGCACCTGCCGAAGAGGCACCCGCCGCACCCGCCGAAGCGGCACCGGCCCAGGAAGCACCCGCCGCACAGGCCGCACCCGCCTCCTCCGGTGAAAGCCACGAAGTCACCCTGCCGGCCCTGGGTGAGAGCGTCACCGAAGGCACCGTCACCCGCTGGCTGAAGGCTGTTGGCGACTCCGTGGAAGTTGACGAGCCGCTGCTCGAGGTTTCCACCGACAAGGTGGACACCGAAATTCCGTCCCCCGTGGCCGGCACGCTGCAGGAAATCCGCGTCAACGAGGACGAGACCGCCGAGGTTGGCTCTGTCCTCGCCGTCATAGGCTCCGGCGCCGCTGCTCCTGCACCTGCTCCCGAGCAGCCCGCAGCCCCCGCCCCGGAAGCAGCCCCCGCGCCCGCACCGCAGGCAGCACCGGCTCCCCAGGCAGCCCCCGCACCCCAGGCAGCCCCCGCACCGCAGGCTGCGCCAGCACCCCAGGCAGCACCTGCCGCAGGCGCCGAGTCCGGCTACGTCACTCCCCTGGTCCGCAAGCTCGCCAACCAGCACGGCGTGGACATCGCGTCCGTGTCCGGCACGGGCGTTGGCGGCCGCATCCGCAAGCAGGACGTCCTGGCGGCCGCTGAATCCAAGGCAGCTCCGGCAGCCGCAGCACCGGCAGCCCCTGCGGCTTCCGCTGCTCCGTCGGCCGCAGCGTCCTCGCTGCGCGGCACCGTGCAGAAGGCTCCGCGGATCCGCCAGGTTATCGCCCGCCGCATGCGCGAGTCGCTGGATGTCTCCACCCAGCTGACCCAGGTGCATGAAGTGGACATGACCAAGGTGGCCAAGCTGCGCCTCAAGGCCAAGAACTCGTTCCAGGCCCAGAACGGCGTCAAGCTCACCTTCCTGCCCTTCATCGCCAAGGCCGTGGCCGAGGCCCTCAAGCAGCACCCCAAGCTCAACGCGGCGTACGACGAGGACAAGCAGGAGATCACGTACCACAACGCCGAGCACCTGGCGATCGCCGTCGACACTGACAAGGGCCTGCTGGTTCCGGTCATCTCCGACGCCGGCAACCTGAACCTTGCGGGCCTCGCCGGCAAGATCGCCGATGTCGCAGACCGCACCCGCAGCGGCAAGATCGGTCCGGACGAACTGTCCGGCGGTACGTTCAGCATCACCAACATCGGTTCTGTCGGTGCCCTGTTCGACACCCCGATCATCAACCAGCCGCAGGTCGGCATCCTCGGCACCGGTGCGATCGTCAAGCGCCCCGTGGTGGTCCAGGACGAGAACGGTGACGACTCGATCGCCATCCGCTCCATGATGTACCTGTCCCTCACGTACGACCACCGCCTGGTGGACGGTGCGGACGCCGGACGCTTCCTGCAGACGCTGAAGGCCCGCCTCGAAGAAGGCGCGTTCGAAGCGGACCTGGGACTGTAACCAGACAGGCACTAACGACGGCGGTGCGGGCACCGGTGGGTAACCACCGGACGGCCCGGACCGCCGTCGTTTTTTTGGTTACCGAATCGTCTCCAAAGCTCCAGCGGGGCTTACTACGTTGCGTAGAATCATCTGGCTAGACTGGGCGGATGAACATCGTTTACAACATCATGGTCTTCCTGCACATCGTCGGCGCCGCCATGATCGTCGGCATCTGGATCGGCAACATGAAGAAGCCGACTGTCCATCCCCGGCAGTTCGACGGCGCGGCGCTCCAGCTCCTCACCGGCATCGTGATGATGGGCCTGATCCCCGCCCTGGACATGGATGCCAACTACGCCAAGCTGGGCATTAAGTTCGCTGTCGCCCTGGTGGTTGTCGTTCTGGCATTCATCGGCCGCCGCAAGTACAAGAAGGGCGAGCCGATTTCGACCGGCCTGGCCCACAGCGTCGGCGGCCTGGCTCTGCTGAACGTCGCTATCGCCACCCTCTGGCGGTAACCGGAGCCTATAGCCGACGCCGACGGCGGCGCCCCCTCATGCGGGGGCGCCGCCGTCGGCGTTTTGGCGGTCCGGTCATAATCCTCTGACAGCGGACAACCCGTGCACCAGGGGCACCGAATCCATAGGATTGGTAGCGGCGGGGCTTGGGCAGGTGCCGGGTCCCCGGATCGAATCAACGTTGAGGAGTGACATGGCTACAACACGCACCGCGCACACTGTATGGACCGGCAGCCTGACGGAGGGCTCAGGCAACACCACCCTGGACAGCTCGGGCCTCGGCACGTTTGACGTCACCTGGAAGGCCCGCACCGAAGCAGCAGAGGGCAAGACCAGCCCCGAAGAGCTCATCGCCGCGGCACACTCCGCATGCTTCTCCATGGCGTTCAGCCATGAGCTGAGCCAGGCCGGCTTCACCCCTGACGAGGTCAACACCAAGGCAGAGGTTGGCTTCCAGCCCGGCACCGGCATCACCGGCAGCCACCTGACCCTGAACGCCCGCATCCCCGGCATTTCCGAGGAGGATTTCCAGCGCATCGCCGAATCCGCCAAGAAGGGCTGCCCGGTATCCCAGGCCCTGACCGGCATCGAGATCACCCTGGATGCCACGCTGGCCTCCTGACCTTCAAGCACGAAGGCCCTGTTCCCGCTGGTGAATCCAGCAGGGAACAGGGCCTTCGTGCTTTTCCGGAATGCCGCCGGCTTACACCGGCGGCACCCTGCTACGCCTGGCTGTGGCGGCGTGCCGGCAGCGGCTCCGGGCGCAGCCGGCGGTAGCCCTCGCGGGCCGGCGGCCGGTCCGTGGGGAGCTCCTGCACCATCTCCTTCAGCGCCGTGATGCCGGACTCCAGCTGCGGGTCCCGGCGGGCGGCGTATGCGTGTGGCGGGAACGTCACCTCGATGTCAGGAGCCACTCCGTGGTTTTCGACGCTCCAGCCCACGCCGCCGCCGAACCAGGTGGCGTAGCGGGGCTGGGTAACGCCCGTTCCGTCGGCCAGTGTGAAGCGGTTGTCGATGCCGACGACGCCGCCCCAGGTGCGCGTTCCGATCACGGGGCCGATGCCCCGCAGCTTCGAGACCTGCGTGATGATGTCGCCGTCGGAACCGGCAAATTCATCGGCCAGGATGATGACCGGTCCGCGCGGCGCGTGGTGCGGATACGTCCGCGGCTTCTCGCCGCGGGGCATGCTCCAGCCCGTCACCTTCCGCCCGATCAGTTCGGCAACGAGCTGGGAGGTGTGCCCGCCGCGGTTGCGGCGGACGTCCACGATCAGGCCGTCGAGCGCCGTCTCGGTGTCCAGGTCGCGGTGGAGCTGCGCCCAGCCGTTGGCCAGCATGTCCGGAATATGCAGGTAGCCGAATTTGCCGTCGGACGCCTCGCGTACAGTGCGGCGGTTGGCATTCACCCAGTCCTGGTACCGCAGCCGTTCCTCGTCCCTGATGGGGACGACGGCGATCCGGCGCTGGACTCCGGCTGCTGCTCCGTGGCCGGCGCCGTTGCGGATGGTCAGTTCCACTGCCCGGCCGGCCGCGCCCACCAGCTGCATGGCCGGCGTCAGCGTCTCCGTCAGGCGCACGCCGTCGATGGCCAGCAGGACGTCCCCGGCCTTGGCGTCGGCTCCCGGCCGCGTGAGTGGCGAGGTGGCCAGCGGATCCGACGATTCGCCGGCCAGGATGCGCTCGATTTCCCAGCCCTCGCCCGTGAAGGCGAGGTCGGCACCAAGCCGGCCCTGGCCGTTGCTGCCGTTTTCCGTGGCCGCCGCCGGGCGCACGTAGGCGTGCGATGTGCCGAGCTCGCCGTGCAGCTCCCACAGCAGGTCCACCAGGTCGTCATGCGATCCGAGCCGCTGCACGAGCGGACGATAGCGGGCGTGGATTGAGTCCCAGTCCTGGCCAGCCATGTCCTCGGTCCAGAAGAAGTCGCGCTGCAGCCGCCACGCTTCATCGAACGCCTGGCCCCACACGCTCAGCGGATCCATCAGGACGCGGATGCGGGTGAGGTCCACCTTGACCAGCTGGCCGGAATCCTCGTCGGCCTTGGCGTCGGAGGGCACCACGCGGACCTGCTTGTCGTGGACCAGGACCACCTTCCTGCCGTCGCCGGACAGGCGGTAGCGGTCCAGGGCGTCCACGAGGGTGGTGCTCTTGCGCTTGGCCAGGTCGAAGCGGACCAGGCTCGGCGCCGCGTTCTTGTCCTCGAGGCTTGCCCTGCCGTCTCCGGTGACGCCGGCAAGGGCGCTGTCGAGCCACAGCAGGGCGCCGTCGGCGGCGGTCAGCTCCGAGTAGTTGCCCTGCGGAACCGGGACGCTGATGACCCGGTGGGCGAGGCCTTCGGCGTCCACCCGGACGGTGGCCGGTGTGGTCTCGCCTTTGGCGGCTGTGTCGGTCTTGGCTGCGTCGGTCTTGGCCCCGGTGCCATCCTGCTCGCTGGATCCGTCTGCCAGGGCCACGCTGGGGCCGAACGGCGAGGCGGTGTCCGCCGCCAGGGCCACGAGGTAGGGCTTGATCGGGCTGGGGAAGGACAGGTCAAAGGAATGGCCGTCGTAAACCGGATCGAAGCTGCGGTTGGAAAGGAAGGCAAGGAACTTGCCGTCCGGGGAGAACGACGGCGATTCGTCCCGGAAGCGGCCGTCCGTCACCTCCACGATGGCCGGCTCTGCGGCGTTGCTTTCCTTGGCACTGGCCCGGACCAGCCGCAAGCGGCTGCGTGAGCCGAAGGACGTCACCGGTTCGGACCAGGCGAGCCATGCGGAGTCCGGCGACCAGGCGAGATCCTCAATGCTGCCTTCGCCAATGCTGGTGACTGCCGTCAGCGCGCCGTCCTGCGTGTCAGCAATGTACAGGTCGCCAAAGGCGGTTCCGACCGCGATCCAGCGGCCGTCGGGGCTGGCTTCGATGGCGCTGGCGCGCGAAGGCTTGGGGAACCGGACCGGAAGCGTGGTGGATTCGGCGGCAACAATACCGGTTGCCTTGCCGGCGGGTGTTTCGGTTGCTGGCTCCGCAGCGGCGAGGTCGGCCGCAGCGTCGTCCGCCACCGGGTGGGTGGCGCGGGGCCCCGTGACTCCGGCGGCGGAAACCGGCCTGGGCAGTGGCACGGCCGAAGCCACGGCTTCCTGCCGGTCCCCGGCGGGTTCGGTGTCCGGGACGGCGCTGGCAGCGCCGTCGCCCTTGGTTGCTGCCGCGGACTTTGCTGCCCGGACCGCGCCGTCGTGGTCCGCGACCTGGGGGGCGATTTCCTTGATGAACAGGGCCTCGTCGCCGTCGTGGTCTGCCACGTAGGCAATACGGCCGTCGGGAAGAGGACGCGGCAGGCGGGCGCGGACGCCCGCCGTCGCCTCCACAACGCGGGACGGCCCGTCCTTGTGCCGCAGCCAGTGGACTGTCCCGTGCGCCTCCACGGCGCTTGCTTCCCCTGTGGTGTCCGGCCGGACGTCACCCAGGTGCCTGGCGACCTTGAGGAGCGAGGGACGGCGGCCCTGGGAGGCCGATCCGAGCGTTACCTCCAACCGCACGGCCTCGGAACCGAGGTCGTGCAGAAGCCAGAGCTCACCGGCCGATTCGAAGATCACGCGCTTTCCGTCGGTGGAGGCGTGGCGGACGTAGAAGTCCTCGTGGTCGGTGTGGCGCCGCAGGTCCCCGCCGGCGGGCAGGACCGAGTAGAGGTTGCCGTAGCCTTCGTGGTCGGAGAGGAAGGCGATGCGCCCGTCCACCCACATGGGATCGGCGAGGTTGCCGTCCAGTTCCGGCAGGAGGCGCTCAAACTCACCGTTTCCGTCGGTGTCAATCCAGAGCTTTCCGGCGGTTCCGCCACGGTAGCGCTTCCACCAGGCCGGTTCGCGGGACAGCACACTGCCCACCACAACGGGCTTTTCATCCCCGAGTTCCGGGCCGAAGGCCACGGACTCGACCGGTCCCAGCGGGAGCTCCTCTGCCCAGCCCCCTTCGGTGGACAGCCGGTAGGCGTGCGTGTGGCGGCTCTCGGCCTGGCGGAACGCGCTGGTGACCACGATGTCCCCGGCAGGAGTAAAGCCCTTGACCCGGGTGGTGCTGTGTCCGAAGAAGGTCAGCTGGCGGTATCCCCCGCCGTCCACATCAGCGATGACCACCTCGGGAGCAGTCCCCTGTACAACCGTCCAGACCAGCTTCTTGCCGTCCGGCGTAAAGCGCGGGTTGCGGGCCGGCAGCTGGAGCGAGGAAACACGCCAGGCGCGGCCGCCGGTGAGGGGGGCAATCCAGACATCGTCCTCGGCCACAAACGTGACCAGATCGCCGTGAACATGAGGGAACCGGAGGTAACTCGAAGAGGTCATCGTTCGATCATAGTCAACGTGACATGAGCCATCGGGGAGGTGCCCTGCCGTGCCGGGCATGGTGAGATGGATCATGCGCATCGTCATGGCCGGCGCCTCCGGGCTCATCGGAACTGCACTCTCCTCCCGCCTCGCCTCCGACGGGCACGACGTCGTCAGGCTGGTCAGGCGGCCGCCGTCGTCGCCGTCGGAGATCCCCTGGGATCCCACCGGGACACTGGAGCCGGGCCGCCTTGAGGGCGCCGACGCCGTCATCAATCTGTCGGGCGCCAACATCGGCGCCAGGCCATGGACACCGCACCGGATCGATGAGCTGTTCAGGTCGCGCCTCGATCCCACGCGGACTCTTGCCTCGGCAATCCGCCGCCTTGATTCTCCGCCCCGGACCTTCATCAGCCAGTCCGGGGCCGGCTACTACGGCGACGCCGGGCACGCCATGCTGACCGAGGAATCCCCCGCCGGGCAGGGGATCATGGCCCGCATCTGCGTCGAATGGGAAGCTGCAGCCCACGAGGCCCCGTCCGGAGTCCGGGTTGTGACCCCGAGGACCGCGGTGGTGCTGAGCAGGTCAGGTGGCGCCATGGGACGCCTGCTGCCTCTGCTGCGGGCAGGCGTTGGTGGTCCGCTGGGGAACGGCCGGCAGTACTGGCCATGGATTACGCTCCCCGACCTCACCTCCGCGTTCGGATTCCTCCTCACCTCCGGGAACTCGGGCCCCGTGAATGTAGCGGCGCCGGAAGCCGCCGACGTCAACACGCTCGTGGCCGGGCTGGCACGGGCCCTTCACCGCCCCGCCCTGTTGCGTGCGCCGGCCCCGGCGCTGCGCCTCGTGATGGGCAAGCTGGCCGATGAACTCCTGCTCGCCAGCCAACGGATCGAGCCGGCGCTGCTCCGGGACAGCGGGTTCACCTGGGAGCATCCATCGGTGGCGCTTGCCGCCGCATGGGTCGCCGGCGACAAGTAGCCGCTGTTCGGTTCTGTTGGTGCTCAGGGCTGCTGTTGGTGTTCAGTCCGCTAATGACGGTCAGTCCGCCGGAAGGATGTCCGCGATGCGCCAGCGTCCCTCAGCCTGGACCAGGACGAGCCGCAGTCTAATGTCCTGCTGCCGCGCCCCGGTGGCCACGACGGCGCCTTCAGGCGACCGCTCCTCATAGGCCGACGTCGATGACGTCACTGCCACCACCGCCCTCGCGGGCGTACTTCCGGGCAGGCGGCGCACGCCGGAGAGGCTTGTGGTGAACCCAGCCAGCACTGTCCCGGATTTCTCCAGCCCGGCCCGGATCCGGCCATCCGCAGCATGAGCTGGGGTGTCCGGGGCATTCACATCGTCGAGCAAGTCCAGCCTGCCCTCGCGCAGCGCCAGTGAACGCAGCAGCGCCAATCCAAGGACTGCCTCCACAGGGTCCTTCGCCGCGAGCCGCCGCTCGACGTCACTCGGCAGGCGGGCCTCCTGGCCGGACTCCTGCGCCGCTTGGCCGGACTCCTGCGCTGCTTCGCCTGATTCCTGCACCGCCCCGGGCAACCCCAGAAGCACGGCTCCGGCAAGCACCACTGCAGTGAACACGCCCCCTGCCGCGGCCAGGCGGCGGCCGCCGCCCGCGCCGGTTCCGCCCACGCTTCGGACCCGAGTCGGCAGCGCACTGGAGGCCGCGAGGTCCGCGGTACGCCTGTGCGTTGTTTGCCTGCCTGTTCCCTGCGTATCTGGGGATCGCCTGTCCGCCCTGTGCCTGACCGCGTGGCTTGTATCCGCGGAGCGGTGCCCGTCAGCCGCGTGCCTGGCCGCATTGCCAACAGCCTCATGCCCGACCGCCGCGTGCCTGGCCGCATGATTGACCGCGTCGTGCCTAAGCAACCTGTGCCTGGTGGCGGGAGCGACCTCCGCTTGCCTGACCCCGCTACCCCTGACAGTCAGTTGCGGTTGCGACAACGCCTGGGCCGCTGGTGCCGCACGCGATGCCAGCCGGCGCGCGACCCCCGCCCATCCGGCAGTCTTCAGCCGCCTTTCCCAGGCAAGCAGGCGCTTGCGCAGGTGCCCCTCCGGCGTCGGGAGCGGCCCGCGCGTCAGCAACTCGGGCAGGACCGTGCAATGCACGGAGCGGGACAGATCCAGCGGAACAGCCGCCGCGCTGCGGTACACCGCGGTGGCAAACGCGCCGGCGGCGGGACGCTGCCGCCGGTCGTCGTTGAGCCCCGCCTCCAGCACCGCCGCCAGTTCGGCCGGCACGTCCGGCACAAGCAGGGAGAGCGGTGGCCTGGCCGCCGACAGCGGAGGGGGCTGTCCGGTGAGGCAGTACCAGCCCAGCGCGGCGGCTCCATAGACGTCGCGTTCCGGCTGGAGTCCGGCCCGGACTGCGTCCACCGGAGCCGGATCCGCAAAGCCGACGGTGTGCTGGTCAGGGACGGCGGAAGCGTCCCCCACCATCCGGGCCACGCCGAGGTCGGCCAGCAGTGGTTTTCCGTGGGCGGTGAAGAGTACGTTGCCGGGTGCGACGTCGGAGTGGGTGAAGCCCTTGCCATGCAGGTAGCCCAGGACCTGCGCGATCGGGGTCAGCACCGTGACCGTCTCGCCGACGCTCAGCGTGCCCCTTGCCGTGACTAGCTCCTGGAGCGAACCCCCGGCCGCGTAGTCCATCAGGAGACCAAAGCTGCCCCCGCCAGCTTCGTCGGTCCTGACCACCCCGTAGGCCTTCGCCAGGTGCTCGTGGTCCAGCACCGACATGACCAGCAGTTCACGGCGGACATCCTCCTCCCGCGGTGCGGCAAGGTGCGCATCCACAGTTCCAGGCTCAGTCACGTCGGTTACAGCGCTGCCCCACGGCCGGCCGAAGCATTTCAGGGCAAACTTCACGCCGGTGGAGTCCTGCGAAACCAGCCATACTTCGGCACTGCCGCCTTGGCCCAGCCGCCGGCACAGCGAATAGCCCGAGACGGCGGGCGCTCCCCCGGCTGAACCGTGCGTATTCGTGCTGCTGCTGCGTTCCGTGCTGCACCCTTCCAGGCTGCGCAGTTCCAAACTGTGGCTTTCCAAGCCGCGATTGTCCAAGCTGTAGTTTTCCAAGCTGTGCTGGTCCATGGCTTAAGGAGTACCTGAAACCGGCACTTCCTGCAGAAGTTATCCACAGGCAGGCCTCTGCGGTCAGCCATCATCGGGAATGGCGCAGAATGTGACCGCAGAGGCATGAGAGCTTGGGCACACCTATCCGGCAGGACGGCGGCTGAGGTCTAAGCTGGAACGCATGACTCTTGAGTTCACAACGCTCGGTCTTGCCCCGGATTTCGTCGATTACAGCCACGCCTGGGACATCCAGCGCGAAATCCATGAAAATGTCCTGGCCGGCAAGGCCCCCAGCACGGTACTCCTCCTGGAACATGCCGCCGTCTACACGGCCGGAAAGCTAACGGAGGATCACGAGCGGCCCTTCGACGGCACCCCTGTCGTTCCCGTGGACCGCGGCGGCAAGCTCACCTGGCACGGTCCGGGCCAGCTCATCGGATATCCGATTATCAAGCTGAAGAACAAAGCCGGCATCCGGGACTACGTTGAACGTCTGGAGGCCGTGATCATCGCAGTGCTCGCGGATCATGACATCAAAGCAGTCCGGATCAAGGGGCGCGCAGGTGTCTGGATCGACGAGGATGCCAAGGGCCCGGCCCGCAAGATTGCCGCTATCGGCATCAGGGTAAGCCAGGGCGTGACCATGCACGGCTTCGCCATTAACTGCAACAACGACCTCGCACCATATGGCCAGATCATCGCCTGCGGGATCACCGATGCGGGTGTGACTACGATCGCCCAGGAAACGGGCCGCGATGTGTCCCCGGCCGATCTCGTTTCGCGGATCATCGAAGAACTGCGCAACAATGAAGACGCCCTAGTTGCAACCCCCGAAGGAGCTCTCCTGTGACACTGGCACCAGAAGGCCGGAAAATGCTGCGGATCGAGCAGCGCAATGCGGCCACCCCGGTGGAACGCAAACCGGACTGGATCAAGGCCAAGGTCCAGATGGGCCCGGAATTCGTCCAGCTGAAGAATCTGGTCAAGAAGGAAGGCCTGCACACCGTCTGCGAAGAGGCCGGCTGCCCCAACATCTTCGAATGCTGGGAAGACAAGGAAGCCACCTTCCTGATCGGCGGCTCCGAATGCACCCGCCGCTGCGACTTCTGCCAGATCGACACCGGCAAACCCTCCCCCGTGGACAGGTTCGAACCCACCAAGGTGGCCCGCTCCGTCCAGGCCATGGCCCTGCGCTACGCCACCGTCACCGGCGTCGCCCGTGACGACCTCGAGGACGAAGGCGTCTGGCTCTACGCCGAAACGGTCCGCAAGA